>CACZTL010000001.1 GCA_902784165.1 uncultured Lachnospiraceae bacterium
GGGGACAGTCCCTTTGTGTCAGTCCTGACACAAAGGGACTGTCCCCGTTTGACACACTTTGCGGGTTTTTAAATATTACTCATCCTTAAGCTCTTCCGAGTAGCCGCAGTCTTCTTTTGCGCAAACTATTTTCTTTCCCTTCTCAACCATATAGCCTCCGCAGCGGGGACATTTCTTTTCTACAGGTCTCTGCCAGCTTGAGAACTCACAATCGGGATAAGACTCACATCCGTAAAAGATACGACCTTTCTTTGTACGCCTAATAACGACATCCTTACCACAGTCAGGACAGGCAACGCCGATCTTTTCAAGATAGGGCTTTGTATTCCTGCACTCAGGGAAGCCGGGACATCCCAGAAACTTACCGCTTGGACCGTATTTTACAACCATGTTGCGTCCGCACTTTTCGCAGATTACATCGGTTACCTCATCCTCTATCTTTACTGACTCAAGCTCCTTTTCGGCTTTTTTTACGGCAGCATCCAGGTCGGGGTAGAAATTCCTTACGATATCCTTCCATCCGACCTTTCCTTCCTCAACTCCGTCAAGGAGTGTTTCCATATTTGCGGTAAAGTTTACATCAACGATGGTCGGAAAAGCGCTTTTCATCATATCGTTAACGGCGGTACCAAGCTCAGATACATGCAGATTTTTCTTGTCCTTAACCACATAACGTCTTGCAAGGAGGGTAGATATGGTAGGGGCGTAAGTAGAGGGGCGTCCGATACCAAGCTCCTCTAAGGTTCTTACAAGCGTTGCCTCGGTAAAATGTGCAGGCGGCTGTGTAAAATGCTGCTCGGCGGTCACGTCTTCAAGCGTAAGCACCGAATCTTTGCTGATTCCGCTTATAAGCGCATTATCCTCTGATTTTTCTTCATCGTCCTTATATACAGATAAAAATCCGTCAAATGCAAGCTTAGAGGCAGAAGCATTTAAAATGTAATCGCCTGCGGAAATCTTTACCTGTGTGGTTTCATAAACGGCAGGACTCATCTGACTTGCAAGAAATCTTTTCCATACAAGCTGGTAAAGCCTGAACTGGTCTCTTGAAAGAGATTCTTTGACAACTACAGGATTCAGGCTCAGATCAGTTGGTCTTATTGCTTCATGAGCATCCTGGATCTTTTTTTCATCAGTTTTTTTGGAGGGTGAATCAGAAGCTGAGTATTCCTCGCCGTACTGGGTTTTAATATATTCAGCGGTGGTCTTTACAGCCTCATCAGATACTCTTGTCGAGTCGGTACGCAGATAAGTGATAAGACCTACAGTACCGTGCCCTTTGATATCAACACCTTCATAAAGCTGCTGTGCAATAAGCATGGTTTTCCTTGTGGGAAAATTTAATTTTCCGGAAGCTTCCTGCTGTAACGTACTCGTAGTAAAGGGCAGTGGTGATTTTTTTGTTCTTTCTCCCTTTTTAATGCTATCTATCTTAAGCTCGCTTTTTTCAAGCTCTTTTTTAATTTTTTCAGCCTGAGCTTTATCTTTGATTTCTATCTTATTTTTTTTGTCACCGTAAAACTTCGCGGTAAGGGCTTTTCGCTCGCCCCTGACCTTTATCTTTGTATCGATAGTCCAGTACTCATCGGGAATGAAGGCATTTATTTCGTCCTCTCTGTCACAAATAAGTCTCAGCGCCACGGACTGTACTCGCCCGGCGCTTAAGCCTCTCTTTATCTTAGACCACAGAAGGGGACTTATTTCATAGCCCACCATACGATCCAGGATACGTCTGGACTGCTGCGCATCAACAAGATGCATATCTATCTTTCTTGGATTTTTAAGAGAATCTTTAACAGCGTTTTTTGTTATCTCGTTAAATGTAATACGCTTTACATCCTTTTCATCAAGCTTCAGAGCCTCGCTTAAGTGCCAGGAGATAGCTTCTCCTTCTCGGTCAGGGTCGGTTGCAAGATAAATGTTATCAGCCTTTTTTGCCTCTTTTTTAAGTCCCGCAAGAATATCGCCCTTTCCCCTTATGGTGATGTATTTCGGCTCAAAGTCATTTTCAACATCAATACCGAGACGGCTCTTGGGCAGATCCCTTAAGTGACCCTGCGAAGCCATAACCTCATAATTTGAGCCTAAAAACTTCTTAATAGTCTTTACCTTTGCAGGCGACTCCACTATAACAAGATTTTTCTTAGCCAATTAAATATCCTCACTTTCATGGATTTTGATACAAATCTGATTTTTAATATAAATTTAAATGCCACTGTACAATAAAAAGAAATATTTTTCAAGTATATCATAATAAATTGCACATATATTTTTTTTCTTATATTTAAATTTTTTTCTGTTTATTAAACTTGATATAGGAGTCACGGCGAGAAAGGAAAAAATTATAATGAAATCCCTAGGGGGGGCACTCCTTACATTGACATCAAATATTTCACAGCGGAAAACATAGGACTAAAAAAAGCGACTTGCCACAGTCGCTTCTGTAATTTGAAAGAAAAAATTATGAAGAAGTAAGGGAGTTGTTCTTCCCTTGATTTTCATTATACCGACCAAGCTTAAGTGAAGCTTAACTAAAAATCAGCTCATACAGCGACCTCAGCCCTCACATAAAGCCCGGCTGACACACTCCGCAGCATCCCATGCAGCTCCAGCTCTAAAAGCGACTGCGCCGTCACCTCATACCCGAGTGAGGCTTCATACATAATCCTGTTTATGTTCTTCGGGATATCTGTCAGAGTCTTTAACACTTTTTTTGCATATACATTTTCATCATCGGTACTGTGATCTGAGGAATCCTGCCCTTTGTAAGCTTCAGAATTACATGGTTTAATCTTTCTTTTAACCGCCTCAGAGCTTAGTATGTCATCAACGCACGTCAGCGGGTAAGCTCCCTGTCTGATAAGCTCTATGCAGCCCATGCTTAAAGGATCACCTATCCTTCCGGGTACCGCAAAAACATCCTTGCCCTGTTCAAGCGCCTGGTCGGCTGTTATGAGCGACCCTGATTTTAATCTTGCCTCCGTTATGATAACTGCATCCGACAAGGCAGCTATCAGCCTGTTTCTTCTCGGAAAAAGGCCGGGCGCGGGAGCTGTTCCCGGTATAACCTCCGACATGATGCCGCCTGTTTTTTGCATCTCCATATACACATTAAAATTTGTCCTTGGATAGCATATATCTACTCCGCAGCCTAAAACTCCCGCCGTATAACCGCCGGCGCTAAGTGCCCCCTTATGGCCATATACGTCCGCGCCGGCCGCCATACCACTGATTATCTGCACACCTTCAAGCGCAAGTCGTTTACCGAAGCTGAATGCAACATTTTTACCGTATTCGGTGCAGGCCCTTGATCCTACTATAGCCACTGTCGGAGCGGCGCCAATCGGAAGACTGCCCTTATAAAAGAACGCAAAAGGCGCATCGGCAAGATTCCTTAACTGCTTAGGATAAGCCTGCTCATGGATAAATACTGCCTTTATTCCGTCACGGTTCCAGCGGCTTATTTTTTGTCTTATTTCCTCCTCGGCGTTCTTCGTCCTTATGATTTCAGAGCACTTTTTTTTTGATATTCCATTAACATCTGAGAGCTGTTTCTCATTTGCCTTAAAAACTTCTTTAGCGCTTCCGAATGCGTCCATGAGCGCAGATATAGTCACATCTCCGACACCCGGCACCATCGCAAGCATATAATCATAAATACGATCTTTATCATCGCAGATTGTCTGCATTTTACTTTCCGGATTTTTTGTTTTTTGCATCTTTATTATCCCCCTGAAGCCTTTGATATATGCTCATCATTTCTGAAACCAACGGCAACCGCGATATGTGACTTTTTTATATCGCTGCTGCCCGCAAGATCGGCAACAGTACGCGCTGTTTTAAGGATTTTATTACATCCCCTTGCCGTAAGTCGGAATCGCTTAAACACCGCTTCCAAAAAATTAATCTCATTATCCTTTAAATGACAGTATTCCTTTACCTCACTTTCAGTCATTTCCGAATTAAACCGTCGCCCGCTTCCCTTAAACCTCTTTAACTGTATTTCATGTGCCATGCATACCTTTTCTCTCATTTTGTCAGATGTGAAGCTAAAGATTTCTTCGGTCTCGTCAGCAGTATCTTTAATAACATTTTCATCAGCCTTATTTGAGAACATATCTGCAAATGTAACGGGCGCCGTGTATATCCGTATGTCAAATCTGTCAAGCATAGGTCCGGAAATCCTCCCGAAATACCGTTCGATGTCTATATCCGAACACCGGCAGCGACCCCTGTCAGGATAAAAGCCGCATTTGCACGGGTTGATTGCTCCTACTAACATAAAGTCAGCCGGATAAGTAATCGTATACATGTTTCGTGCCACCGTGATCTTCTTATCCTCAAGCGGCTGACGAAGCGCTTCTATGACGTGCATTTTATACTGTGTCAGCTCGTCAAGGAACAATACTCCTTTTGAGGCAAGTGTTATCTCCCCGGGATCCGGACTGTTTCCGCCGCCAAGGAGAGCCGGCTCTGTTATATTCTGCCCGGGACTTCTGAACGGTCTCTTTGAGAGAAGTCCCTGCACATCTCTTAGCTTGCCGGCCGCGCTGTATATCTTGGTCAGCTCCATCTGCTCTTCATAAGACAACGGCGGTAGGATTGAAGGAATCCTTTTTGCAAACATCGACTTACCGCTCCCGGGAGATCCTATATACAAAATGTTGTGCATACCGGCCGCTGCGGTCAGAGTTGCGCGTTTTACATCATCCTGTCCTTTTATATCAATAAAATCCGGTAACTCATCTATATTATC
Organism: uncultured Lachnospiraceae bacterium; assembly: GCA_902784165.1. Taxonomy (GTDB): domain Bacteria; phylum Bacillota; class Clostridia; order Lachnospirales; family Lachnospiraceae; genus UBA4285. The sequence continues at coordinate 4,757 of CACZTL010000001.1, forward strand.
TTCAAAAACTTTTTTTTCGTATACCGGGGGCGCCGGAAGCGTTTCCCCCGAAAATATCTCTACAGCTTCCTTTAAGTCCGTAACAGGATATATATTCAGATCCTTTACGTAATGACACTCGCTTAGATTATCCAAGGGAACCACTGCCGTTTTAAAGCCCTTCTTTTTTGCCTCCATAAGACATGCAAGGCAGCCTCTCACTCCGCGGACACTTCCGTCAAAGCCAAGCTCTCCGATAAAGACAGTATTGCCGAAATCCCGGTTTTGAGTAATCCCGTTTGCGGCAAGCACTCCCATAGCCGTGGGCAGATCAAGACCCGTCCCTCTTTTTCTTAAGTCTGCCGGTGAATAATTGATAACTATCCTTTGCGGTCTGAGTTCATAGCCAGAATTTTTTACCGCAACCTTTACACGTTCCTTTGATTCCTTTACTTCATTTGTGAGAAAGCCGCTCATTTCAAAGCACGGCAATCCTGATCCTACATCGGTCTCAACCCTGACAAGAAATGCGGAAAGACCGAAAAAAGTAGCGCCGAATACTTCGCTGTACATAAAAATACCCCCTGTCCTTTTAAATGATTAAATAAATGTGATAAACACTTTGTTGTTCTGATAAACAACGATCTATACAGAAAACTTGCCGGAAAGAATATCCGACTGTCGTAAACAACAAGCGTATATTATAAAAAAACAAATGCGTTGTCAAGAAAAAAATGCACTTATATTTAACAAACAAAAAGATTGACAACGCTTTGTATTTTGCGATATAATCGGGATTGCGTTTTTACGCGGAAAAACACATGCAGGGCGGATCTTCAGACCAGGTGCCTTAAAGGTGGTCTAAAGAAAAGAAGCCCACAGAAGAATAACCAAACGGAGGATTTTAAAATGAGTGTTATTTCTATGAAACAGTTACTTGAGGCGGGTGTACATTTCGGACACCAGACAAGAAGATGGAATCCCAAAATGGCTGAGTACATCTACATGCAGAGAAACGGTATCCATATTATCGATCTGCAGAAGACTGTAGGAATGGTTGATTCAGCATATAATGAGATTTCCGATATCGTGGCAAACGGCGGAACAATACTTTTCGTAGGTACAAAGAAGCAGGCCCAGGATGCTATCTCTTCAGAGGCTGAAAGATGCGGAATGTTTTATGTTAATGAAAGATGGCTCGGCGGTATGCTTACTAACTTCCGTACTATCCGTTCACGTATAGAGCGTCTCAAGGATATAGAGAAGATGGAGGAGGACGGAATTTTTGAGCGTCTTCCCAAGAAAGAGGTTCTTAAGTTAAAGAAGGAGCAGGAGAAGCTTCAGAAGAATCTTGGCGGTATCAAGGAGATGAAGAGGATCCCTGATGCTATATTTATCGTAGATCCCAAGAAAGAAAGAATTTGTATTTCAGAGGCAAAGGCTCTCGGTATCGAGCTTATCGGTATATGCGATACAAACTGTGATCCTGACGAGCTTGATTATGTTATTCCCGGAAATGATGATGCTATAAGAGCAGTAAAGCTTATTGTTTCAAAGATGGCAGATGCTGTTGTAGAGGCTAACCAGGGAAGAGCAGACGAAGAAGCGGCAGATGATCTTGAGGCTATTGCTGAGGAGTCTGCTCAGGCTGACGCTGAAGAAGAATAACAGATATTTGTCAGTTCGGAATATTTATTAAGTAAACATATATATAAATAAAGGAGGATGACGGCATGGCACAGGTTACAGCCGGAATGGTAAAAGAATTAAGAGATCAGACAGGCGCGGGTATGATGGACTGCAAGAAGGCTCTTGCGGAAACTGACGGTGATATGGAGAAGGCTCTCGAGTATTTAAGAGAGAAGGGACAGGCTACTGCAGAAAAGAAGGCAGGTCGTATAGCAGCAGAAGGTCTTGTTACTACTCTTGTAGAGGGCGACACAAAGGCTTCTATAGTAGAGGTTAACTCCGAAACGGACTTTGTTGCAAAGAATGCTGACTTTAAGGCATATGTTGAGCAGGTGGCAAAGCAGGCTCTCGCTACGTCAGCTTCAGACCTTGAAGGCTTCCTTGCAGAGAAGTGGATTGATGATCCCGAAAAGACAGTAGAGGATGCTCTTGTAGCAGAGATAGCTGTGATCGGCGAGAATCTTAAGATCAGAAGATTTGAGAAGCTTGAGGAAGAAAACGGATTTATCGCTTCATACATCCATATGGGCGGAAAGATCGGTGTACTTATTGACGTAGAAACAGATGTGATCAATGACGCGATCAAAGAGATGGCTAAGAACGTAGCTATGCAGGCAGCAGCCTTAAGACCTGTTTACACAACAAGAGCAGAAGTAGGTCAGGATTTCATAGATAAAGAAACAGAAATCCTTACACAGGCGGCTAAGAATGAAAAGCCTGATGCAGATGATAAGATCATCAACGGTATGGTTCAGGGTCGTCTTAACAAAGAGCTTAAGGATATCTGCCTCGTTGACCAGATCTACATCAAGGCAGAGGACGGAAAGCAGAGCGTACAGAAGTATATTGATGAAGTTGCAAAAGCAAATTCAGCAAATATCAAGATAAAGAAGTTTGTTCGTTTCGAGACAGGAGAAGGTCTCGAAAAGAAGAACGAAGACTTCGCAGCTGAGGTTGCAGCCCAGATGAACGGTTGATTATTATACCGGAAGAAATCGGGAGGAGGATTGACTTTTCAATTCCCTCCTTATTTTTTCGTTTTTGAAAAATGTGTGATTTAACATTTTTTATAAACAAATGTATTAACTTTTTTAAAAGGTAGTGGTAGAATACTAAAATAATAGTCATTACTGTTTTATTAATTTCGGGGGCAGATTATGTCATATAAAAATAAGAGAGGAAGTGCTATCAGAGCTATAGCTGGGGCAGCTATAGCTTTAGCTGCGTTGATAGCGGTCATAGCCGTGATCGGAGATCCGGCGGGCAGGAGCCCGAGGACAGCAAACAGCGGGGCAGGTACGCAGCCCACAACGCAGAGTGTTGCAACAGAAGCAACAAAGGAAACTGAATCGACGCAGAAGCCTACAGAGAGTGAAACTACAACTACGGCTGAGACAACAACTACCGTTGAAACAACTACGAGTGAAACGACTACAGCCGAGACGACTGTTGCCGGTGACGGCAAGGCGATGAATCCGAAGAACTATGAGGAAGCTATAGATACCGAAAGAGAAGCCTCTAAAAGAGTGTATCTGACCTTTGATGACGGTCCCAGCGTTCACACGAATGAGATACTTGATATTCTTAAAAAATACGGCATCAAGGCAACCTTCTTCAATATCGGAGTAACTAACGAAGAACTTAAGGCTGCTGAGAAAAGAGCATATGATGAAGGTCACACATTGGCTATCCATACAATTACCCATGACTACGAGCAGTTGTATTCTTCCTTTGATGCATGGAAGGCTGATGTGCTCGGAGAGCAGGAGAATATTAAAAGCAATACCGGTATAACTACGAAGTATTACAGATTTCCGGGCGGTACGAGCAACAGCAAAGGAGCCAAATACGGAACCGATATAAGTCAGTGCGTTAACTGGCTTGATGAAAACGGCTATCTGTTTTTTGACTGGAATGTAGACAGCAGGGATGCAGACGGAAAAACGTATACAGCCGACCAGCTTGCAAATAATGTTATTGAAAGCGTTACAGGCTCAGAAGGTGAAGATTTTATCGTGCTTATGCATGACGCAAAGCCTAAGACGACCACTGTACAGGCATTGCCTAAGGTTATTGAGACATTGAAATCAGAGGGCTACACATTTTGTCAGATAACGGATAATACAAAGCAGATACACCATCATTTGTATGAAGGATAAAGAAGAGAGGTGCTTTATGAAACGAGTTATATTGAAGCTTAGCGGAGAAGCGCTTGCGGGTGAGGTGGGGAATGTATACGATGATTCTCTTATAAAGGAGATTGCGGATCAGGTAAATATCCTGATAAAAAAAGGCATGGAGATATGCATAGTGATCGGCGGCGGTAATTATTGGAGAGGACGCACCGATCATGTTATCGACAGATGTAAGTCTGACCAGATAGGGATGCTTGCCACCGTTATGAATTGTATCTATGTTTCAGAGGTATTCCGCGCTTGCGGGATTGAGACAGCGATACTTACGCCTTTTCCCTACAGCAATATGACAGAGGTCTTTAACAAGGATCTTTGTAATTCTTACCTCAGGAGCGGTCATGTAGTATTTTTTGCCGGCGGTACGGGACATCCCTTCTTCTCAACAGATACTTGCATAACACTCAGAGCAGCTGAGATGGAAGCAGACTGCATACTGCTTGCAAAAAATATCGACGGAGTTTATGATTCTGATCCTGCAAAAAATAGAGATGCAGTTAAGTACGATACACTTACTATAAATGAGATGGTTGAGAAGCAGCTCGGTGTTATCGATATGACGGCTTCTGTTATGTGCATGGAAAATAAAATACCGCTTCGTGTATTTGCATTAAAAGAAAAAAACAGCATCATTAATGCCTTTGAAAAAGATTTTAACGGAACTGATGTAACCGTTGATTAATGATTATTGACATACTTAAACGGGAACTGTTTTTTTAAAACATGACGGAAAGAGAAATAAAGAAACAAAAACTTGAAGAAATTATAAAAACCGCCGGAAAAGTCGCTGTGGCCTTTTCCGGCGGTGTGGATTCTGCCTATCTTTTATATGAAGCCCGCAGACTTTTGGGTGGAGATGTTTTAGCTGTGACTGCGTGTTCAGCCGCCGTACCTGAGTCAGAGCTTTCGGAAGCGGTCAGCTTTTGTAAAGAAAGGGGCATACGGCATATAATATGCGGCACAGAGGAATTGAAGCTTCCGGAATACAGGAGTAATTCGGAAAAAAGGTGTTATTATTGCAAGCGTGAGATATTTAAAACTCTGTCTGCGGCGGCTTTGAAAGAAGGCTTTCCTGTGATTGTTGACGGCTCTAATACCGATGATGACGGTGATTACAGACCCGGAATCGCAGCGCTGAAAGAGCTTGGCATACGGAGTCCGCTTAAAGAAGCCGGCTACAGCAAGGCAGATATCAGATTTTTTTCCGAAGCGGCACATTTGCCGACATGGGATAAGCCATCGTTTGCGTGTCTGGCTTCAAGAATTCCGTATGGTGATGAGATTACAGAAGAGAAGCTTAA
>CACZTL010000002.1 GCA_902784165.1 uncultured Lachnospiraceae bacterium
TAACGGTTGTCGTCCGCCTAAGCGCAGAAGAGTTTAATTTGAAGGAGGTAAGCTTAAAATGGCAGTAAACAGAGTCCCTGTATTAAAAAGGTGCAGATCATTAGGTATGGAAGCATCTGTATTGGGAATAGATAAAGAATCAAGAAGAGCGCCCCATAGCGCAGGCAGAAAGATCAGCCAGTACGGACTTCAGCTCAGAGAGAAGCAGAAGGCTAAGTTTATATACGGAGTTCTTGAGAAGCCCTTCCGTAATTATTACAAGAAGGCTGAGAGAATGAAAGGTATGACTGGTGAGAACCTCATGGTTATGCTTGAGAGAAGACTTGATAATGTAATCTTCAGACTCGGTTTTGCAAGGACAAGAATGGAGGCACGTCAGATAGTTGACCACAAGCAGGTTCTTGTTAACGGCAAGCTTGTTAATATACCTTCTTACCTTGTAAGCGAAGGTGATGAGATTTGCATTAGTGAGAAGAAGAAGTCTTCAAGTCGTTATAAAGCTATTACAGAGGTTACTTCCGGAAGGCTCGTTCCTGAGTGGTTAGAGTCTGATAAAGAAAATTTATCCGGAAAAGTTATTTCTCTGCCTGACAGAGAAGCTATAGATGTTCCCGTAGATGAGATGCTTATAGTCGAGTTGTATTCTAAATAATAATGAGCAGAAAGCACAGGGAGGAGCATATTACATGGTAGATTCGGAATTTAGCTTTAAGATACCTAAGATTGAGATCATTGAGTCCTCACCTGACGGAAAGTCTGCAACTTTTGTTGTAGAGCCGCTTCAAAGGGGTTATGGTCTTACACTCGGAAATTCGCTTCGCAGGATTATGCTTTCATCGCTTGTAGGTACAGCTGTTACCGGAATAAGTATAGATGGTGTTCTTCATGAGTTTAGTTCTATCCCCGGCGTTAAAGAGGATGTAACTGAGATAGTGATGAATTTAAAAAATCTTGTGATCAGAAATAATTCATCAACAAACGAAGAAAAAATTGCTCATCTTGAGTTTTCAGGTGAAGGAACGGTTACAGCCGGTGATATCGCTGTTGATTCGGAACTCGAGATCATCAACCCGGAGCTTGTTATTGCACATCTTGATAATGCAGACAGCAAGTTAAGCATGGATCTTTATATAAAGAACGGTATTGGTTATGTAAGTGCCGACGGAAACAAAGATCCTGAGAAGTCAGTTGATGTGATAGCTATTGATTCTATATATACTCCGATTGAAAGAGTTAATATGTCGGTCAGTGATACACGTGTCGGTCGTGATACTGACTATGACAAACTTCAGATGGAGATTATTACAAACGGATCTATAACTCCTGACGAGGCTCTTTCTCATTCTGCTAAAGTTTTGAAGGACTTTTTAAAGGTCTTTATTAATCTTTCGGAAGACGCTGAGGAAGAGGATGAGATATTTGAAACGGAGTCAGATGACCAGAAGAAGGTTTTAGCTACAACTATAGATGAGCTTGAGCTTTCTGTCAGATCCTTTAATTGTCTTAAGAGGGCAGGCATTAATACCGTTGCTGATCTTTGTGACAAAACTGAGGATGATATGATGAAGGTCAGAAATCTGGGAAGAAAGTCCCTGGAGGAGGTTCATGAAAAGCTTACTAAGCTTGGGCTGAGTCTGAAGATGAACGAGGATTAATTATTTGTATTACATACAGTAAGTCCGTAAGAGCATGTATGGTTAAAAGGAGATTAAGATGGCACATTACAGAAAGTTAGGTAAGGATTCGGCAGCCCGTAAGGCGTTGCTCAGAAACCAGGTTACAGGGCTTTTCCTTAACAATCGTATTGTTACTACAGAGGCTCGTGCAAAGGAAGTAAGAAAGATCGCAGAGAAGCTTATCGCTCTTGCTGTACGTGAAAGAGATAATTTTGAAACAGTTACTGTTTCAGCTAAGGTTGCCAAGAAGGATGCTGACGGCAAAAGAATTAAGGAAACTGTAGACGGTAAAGAGGTTCCTGTTTATGAAACTGTTGAAAAGGAGATTAAGAAGGATAATCCTTCAAGACTTCATGCAAGAAGAATCATGAACAAGTATCTTTACAAGATTACTTCAGTTCCTCAGGAGGGTGCAGGAAGAAAGAGAAATACAGAAGTAATTGATCTTTCTCAGAAGATTTTTGATGAGCTTGCCCCCAGATATGCTGACAGAAACGGCGGCTATACACGTATAATTAAGGTTGCACAGCGTCGTGGTGACGGTGCTCTTGAGGTTATACTTGAGCTTATCTGATATATTTGATATTTTTTAAGGGAGACGGTAAAACGTCTTCTTTTTTTTATCACACATCATCCTTTGACTCTTAGTAAAAAAAATAGTAAAATGTTGTAATATAGTGTTTTAAAGAGAGGTGATAAGCATGCAGGAGAAAATTACAGATAAAAATAATCCTATGAGTGAAAAATTTGTACCTAATGATTTTACTGATCCTGACATGCTTTATGAAAGCCTTGTTGAACGTATAAAGGGGTATCATCCTTCGTCTGATATCAGTGATATAGAGAAAGCATACAGGATTGCCAAAAATGCCCATGAAGGACAGCTGCGTAAATCCGGTGAGCCCTATATAATTCATCCGCTTTGCGTGGCCATAATACTCTCACAGCTTGAGCTTGATAAAGAGTCTATAGTTGCAGGAATCCTTCATGATGTTGTTGAGGATACTGTTATGACTCAAGAGGAGCTGGAGGCTGAGTTTGGTTCAGAGGTTGCTCTGCTTGTTGATGGGGTCACAAAGCTGACTCGTTTAAAATATAAGCACGACAAGCTCGACGAGCAGGCAGAAAATCTGCGTAAGATGTTTCTTGCCATGGCTAAGGATATAAGAGTTATCATGATAAAGCTTGCCGACAGATTGCATAATATGAGAACCATGCAGTATCAGTCACCGGAAAAGCAGCTTGAGAAATCGAGAGAAACTCTTGATATATATGCACCTTTAGCGCATAGGCTCGGTATATCAAAGATTAAGATAGAGCTTGATGATCTTGCCATGAAATATCTTTTACCGGATGTTTATAAAGAGATAGACCGCAAGGTAAGAGCTCTCAGACCTGAGCAGGAAACATTTATAGAGGAAATAAAAAAAGAAGTAGAGATGCATCTGACAAATGCAGGAATTAAAGCAGTTGTTTCAGGCAGGGTGAAGCATCATTTTTCTATTTACAGAAAGATGGTAAATCAGAAAAAGACGCTTGATGAGATATATGATATTTTTGCACTAAGGGTCATAGTTGACAGCGAGCAAGACTGCTACGGTGCGCTTGGTGTAATTCATGAAATGTATAAGCCAATTCCCGGGCGTATAAAGGATTACATAGCCATGCCCAAGCCGAACATGTATCAGTCTCTTCATACTACGCTTATTTCAAATGACGGCGCTCCTTTCGAGGTGCAGATCCGAACCAAGGAAATGCATAAGATTGCTGAATACGGTATTGCTGCTCATTGGAAGTACAAGGAAGGACGAAGCGGTGTGCAGACTAAGGACAGTTATGAAGCAAAGCTTTCATGGCTTCGTCAGATTCTTGAATGGCAAAAAGAAATGTCTGATAACAGAGAGTTTATGGATTCGCTAAAGTCAGACCTGAGTCTTTTTTCCGACAGTGTATATTGCTTTACGCCGTCAGGTGATGTCAAAAATCTTCCTGCCGGTTCATGTCCGGTAGATTTTGCTTATCTTATTCATTCTGCCGTAGGAAATACCATGGTAGGTGCCAGGGTAAACGGTCAGCTGGTAAATATTGATTATAAGATTAAAAACGGTGACCGTATTGAGATAATAACGTCCCAGAATTCAAAGGGGCCCAGCCGTGACTGGCTCAAAATTGTAAAATCCGCCCAGGCACGAACAAAAATAAACCAGTGGTTCAAACGTGAGTTTAAAGAGGAAAATATTGCGCGCGGAAAAGAACTGGTTGCCGAGTTTGCAAAAAATTCCGGACATAATCTTTCCGAAATCACAAGACCGGAGTTCACTCAGAAGGCTCTTATCAAATACGGCTTTTCCGATTGGGATTCACTTTTATCAGCAGTCGGACACGGGTCACTTAAGGAAGGACAGGTGATTAATAAGCTGGTTGAAGAGTTTGAGAAGGATAAGAAGAGTAAGCTAAAAGACTCTGACATTATTGAAGAGCTGAACCGTGATGACGATAAGAAGGAGCGGGAATACAAGATAGGTAAAAACGGCGTTCTCATAAAAGGGATCGGCGATGTATCCGTTCATCTTTCGAGGTGTTGCCATCCCGTTCCCGGGGATGAAATAATCGGATACATAACAAGAGGCAGGGGTGTAACGATACATCGTACTGATTGCTCCAATGTATTAAACTTTCCCGAGACCGAAAGAAACAGGCTTATAGAGGCAGAGTGGTCAGGCGCCGAAGAATCAGGCAAGTTTGATGCCAAGGTTGAGATTTTCTCCGAGAACAGGGTAGGGCTGCTTGCAGAGCTTTCTATTATATTTACGGAATCAGATATAGACGTGAAATCGGTAAATGTAAGAATTAATAAGAAGAATCAGGCAACAACTGTTTTTGGATTTGAAGTAAACGGAAAAGAAGAGTTAAAGAAGATTGCCGGCAGGATAAGGAGCGTTGACGGCGTTATAGAGGTACGCAGAGCAGGGTGATAGTATGTCAGTGAATACAGAAGTTATTTGTATTAAAACAGGTATGATGGATAATAATACCTGGCTTGTCAAAAATAAAGAAACAGACGAAGGTTTTTTGGTTGATGCTTCATTTAGCCCAGGTCTTATAGCAGACAGGATAAGAAAAGAGGGAGTCAAACTTAAAGGAATTTTGCTTACGCACTGTCATTATGATCATATATACTCCGTAGAGGATATCAGGCGTGAGTTTTCAGGCGACGGAGTCTTAGTTTATGCAGGCGCGGATGAAAGAGAGCTTTTGTGTAATCCATCCTTTAATCTTTTGCAAAAGCACAGGCTGCCGGGAAACGGTACGGAAGCAGACGTATATCTGAAAGACGGAGAGGAAAGAAGTATTGCGGGTATACCGGTTAAAACGATATTTACACCCGGTCATACAAAAGGAGGCGCTTGTTTTCTTTTGGAATCCGAAAAGCTTTTGCTTTCAGGAGATACTTTATTTGCAGGATCTTACGGGCGGACTGACCTGCCTACAGGAGATGCTTCTGAGATATATAGATCTGTAACACAAAAGCTCTTTACGTTGCCTGAGGATATTAAAGTGCTTCCGGGACACGGTGAGATTACTGATATAGCTTACGAAAAAAAATATAATCCGGTTTTGAGACTAAATGATTAAAAATGCAATAATAAAAATTTCAGATGACGAGTACTATGATGACGCACAGCTTCTTGTGCGTTCCTTTTTTGTTGATGCTGATATAATCCGAGAAGGCGGAAAGTCCTCTGACGTTGAAGTTTTTAAAGAGGGCAGCTCACATTTTGAAGTAAAAAGTGAAAACACCATACACATAGATGCAGATCGGTATGTTCCGGTCGAAATAGAAGCGTCAGGCACACGAGGGGAGAAGCATGATTTTTTTAAAAGGAATCTCTACACAGAGCTTGTGCATATAACGGGAAAGACTCTTCCTTGGGGTTTTCTTACAGGTGTGCGTCCGGCAAAGCGAGCCACTGAGATGATAAAAAGGGGCGGTATGATAAGTCCCCAAAAGGTTAAAGATGAGTTTTCAAAAAAATATATGATGTCACCGGAGAAAGCCAACCTGGCTTTAGAGGTTGCTCTTAATGAAAGGCGTGTTTTGTCCGAAAAAGGTATATGTGCAGAACCTGTTGACTATAACGGCTTTTCTGTTTACGTAGGAATACCGTTTTGCCCGTCAACATGTTTGTATTGTTCGTTTCCGTCTGCGCCGATAACAAGCTGCGGTGAGGAGTTGGTTGAAGCGTATATTGAATCTCTGCTTACGGAAATAAAAATAGGGCGCGAAATATATGAACGTCATCTGAAGAAAAAGGGTTTGCAGTATATCCCTTTAAAGCCATCATCAGTTTATATAGGTGGCGGAACACCAACCTCTCTTACGCCGGGTCAGCTTGAAAGGATACTTAGGTGCTTAAAAGAAAACTTTGCTATGGGTGATGACATCGAATTTTGTGCAGAGGCCGGCAGACCTGACAGTATTGATAATGAAAAGCTTTATACACTTAAAGAAAACGGAGTAAACCGCATATCTGTAAATCCGCAAACCATGAATCAGAAAACCTTAGATATACTTGGCCGCGCCCATACGACGGAGGACGTATACAGAGCTTTTGAGCTTGCAAGAAAAACAGGTTTTAACAATATTAATACCGATATAATCCTTGGCCTTCCGGAAGAAGGTGAGGCAGAGGTTGAAAAAACAGTTAATGAAATAAAAATCCTGTCGCCTGACAGCCTGACTGTGCATAGCCTTGCTATCAAACGTGCTTCAAGACTTAAGATAAATGCACGGGATTATTCGGATATGTCGCGTGAAAATTCCGAAAAACTTATAGCTATGACCTCGCAGCTTGCAAGAGATATGGATATGTTGCCTTATTACATGTACCGGCAGCAAAATATGGCAGGAAATTTTGAAAATACGGGATATGCAAAGCCCGGTAAGGAATCTGTTTATAATATCGTCATTATGGAGGAGGTGCAGGATATTCTTGCTTTCGGAGCGGGGGCCTCATCAAAGTTTCTAATGGGAAACAACAGATTTGAAAGGGCTGTTAATGTAAAAGATATCCGCAATTATACGGATCGTACCGATGAGATGATTGCGCGCAAGGAATTACTGCTTAGCGGCAAATAAAATGTGTCAATGTTTTTTTTTCGAAATTTTAAAAAAACACTTGCATTTTTTTTACTTATCATGTATAGTACTAAAAGTGCTTCGCACTAAGGCCTGTTGGTCAAGTGGTTAAGACGCCGCCCTCTCACGGCGGAAACAGGGGTTCGACTCCCCTA
>CACZTL010000003.1 GCA_902784165.1 uncultured Lachnospiraceae bacterium
CTTGAGGAAGGAAAGGAATATGAGTTTAAGGCCTGCGGATATATCGATATTCCCGAAGAACAACAGGTTGGAGGAATAGAAGCCTCATATAACGGAGACTACAGCGACATCGTTACTCCTTCACAAAAAAAAGCCGGCGGGTGGAAATATGAAGAAGGCAGATACAGATATTATGGTGAAGACGGTAACTACTACACCGGATGGCATCATATGGGAAGTGCCGAAGGCGAGACCACGCCCCACTGGAGTTATTTTGATAAGAACGGTTTTCTGGCTGTGGGCTGGAAATTCTTTACACAGGCAGATGGAGAAAAGATTCCCCACTACTCCTATTTCGGTGAAAACGGATGGCTGCGCACAGGCTGGCAGCAAATGGGCAAAGGAACCGGCAATTCCTTCAATGAGAACACCGAAAAACACTGGAGTTATTTCGGCGCTAACGGCTGGCTGCGTACAAACTGGGTTCAACTCGGTAAAGGCACTTCTGAACCTGACGGAAACACCCAAAGGCACTGGAGCTATTTCGGTGCTAACGGCTGGCTGCGCACGGGCTGGGTTCAGCTCGGCAAGGGCACATCTGAGCCGGACGGAAATAAAGCGACCCACTGGAGCTACTTCGGCGCTGACGGCTGGCTGCGCACCGGACTGCAACAGATGGGAACAGGTTCAAGTAATACATTTGGTGAAAATACAGCATGGCACCTCAGCTATTTCGGTAATGACGGATGGCTTACAGTGAACAGAAGCATCACAGTATCATCAAAGTCTTATAACGCCGACGGCAGAGGATGGCTTAAATAAAATTAGCAATTGTGTAAAACGTGGACAGTCCCTTTGTGTCAATCCTGACACAAAGGGACTGTCCACGTTTTACACACTCATCCTCACTAATTATTTTATCCCCTGCTGCAACAAATCCTTTCCCTCAACATACTTCTTATCCCACGCAAGTCTTTTCTCTGAAGTAAGAGGAAAAAGTTCTGATATATTATCGATAAGTGACGTCCTTCTGTCTCCTACCCCGTATAAAAACTTTGAAGAAGACATCGATACCGGATACCATTTGTCAGCATAAGTATCACGCTCTTCACTGCTTCCGTGTTTATATCTTTGCGAATCGGCTATGATATGTCCGGCTCCGTGAAAATCACTCTGGCGATAAATACTCTTTGCACTTCACAGCCCGACAATTCGTGTGGATATTTCTTAAGATAGGACGCATCAAGACCTAACTGCTTTAGCAGCTCTGTGATAAGCAGAGTTAAGTCTTCTTTATTATAATATCCCCTATAGGGATATTTATTCAGTTTCCGACACCTTTCGCTAAACAGCCTCCATCCTTTTATCCCTCACCCTAAAGACCTTATTACAAAATGTAAGCGTAGACCTCCTGTGTGACACTATGATTATTATCTTATCCTTAAACTCCTCCTCAAGAGTTTTAACAATAAGCTTTTCATTGAACACGTCAAGATTGCTTGTCGGCTCGTCCATAACGATGATATCGGGGTTTTTCAGCATCGCTCTCGCTATCCCGAGACGCTGTACCTCGCCGCCTGAAAGGCTTATGCCGTACTCCCCGAGCATCGTGTCATATCCGTCGGGAAGTCGCTCTATAACGCCCGAAATGCCGGCTCTGTCGGCAGCTTTCTTTATATCCTCTCTTGATGCCTCCGGGACGCCTATAGCTATATTATTAGCCACGCTATCCTCGTACACAAAAGCAGTTTGCTCGACCATAGCGATATTATCCCTGAGGCTCTTTACGGTCACGTCTCTTATATCCTGCCCGCTTATCCTGATACTTCCCGAATCAACATCCCAAAACCTGAGCAGAAGTCGCAGAAATGTAGACTTTCCTATACCGCTTTCTCCTACGATCCCGACCTTGTCGCCCGGTTTTATCTCCATATCCATGTTCTTAAAAATATCATTGGCTCCGTAAGAAAAGCTTACATCCTGCCATACGCATTCTCTTGCTTCCTTAAGCTCTTTAGCATCGTCCTCCTCAATAACGGCCGGAGTGCGGTCTTCTATATCAAAAAGGCGTTCCGCCGCTGCAAATGTATCTGTCAGGCTTGATACAACCGATATAAGCGACTGTGTCGATGAAAATGAAGCCGAAACGACAAATGACAGTATTATCACCCAGTTGATCTTTGCCGGATCCTGTATAGTAAGACCAAACACAAGGAAGATAATCATGATACGCGCCAGATAAACGAAAAATGTAGGAAGTGCGCTGATAAGCTGCCTGTGGATCGTTTTTTTGTGATCGATCTTATTAAGCTCAATACTCTTATTTTTTACTTCTGTACTTCTGTTATGTCCCTGGCTGTATATCTGTATATCCTTCAGACCAAATACGCTCTCAAGAATAAAGGACTTAAGCCCTCCGAGCCCTTTTCTGTAAGCTGTTCCTATATTCCTTCCGGCTTTCATGCCTGCCAGCGGAATAAGTACGCTGGTGATCACATAAATCGGTATAAGCGCGAGAACATATACGGGATGCACAAAACCGGCTATGATAAGTGCTGCGACCGGAAGCAGTATAACAGTAAACATCGGACCGATGGTGTGCGCAAAAAAGCTTTCGATAGTATCTATATCACCTATAGCAACAGATACTATGTCACCTGTTTCTTTCTCCGTCATTATTGCCGGTGAAAGCTTTCTTAACTTGTTAAAGAATTTCGTGCGCATAGCGGCCAGAAGATTATATGCAGCAACGTGAGAAGCAAAGCCCTCTATATACCTCATAACTCCGATCAAAACAGAACAAACCGCCATCGCTGCTCCCCATCCCCAAGGCGATCCGGCTCCGAGCCTTCCTGCGCAGCTGAGTATAAAAGCAGCCCCAAAGCCCATCAGGCCCATCTGAGAAAGGTTTCCGACTATACTGGCTATAGTCGCAAATACGATAAAACCCCTCTGACCTTTCGTCATACCGACCAGCCTTACCGCTATTTCCTTCAGACTGTAATTATGTTTATTTATAACAGGTTTATCCGACATATGCGGCGCCTCCTATATCTGACTTTAACTATACTTTTTAGTGTGTCAAGACGGGGACAGTCCCCGTCTTGACACACTAATCCCGAAGTTCTTGTAACTGCCCATTCTCCAACTCATTCTGTTGTGTCACAAGTCTCGAGTAAATCCCCTTATTTTGCATAAGCTCCTCATGCGTCCCCGATTCCGTAACCCTGCCGTCCTCAAAGACATAGATCGTATCCGCGTTCCTTATAGTAGAAAGCCTGTGTGAAATGATAACAAGAGTACGCGTGTTTCCGAGATTCTTAATACATTCCCATATCTCACTCTCATTCTTCTCATCCACGCTCGACGTAGATTCGTCGAACACTATATAAGGCGCATCCGAAAGTATAGCCCTTGCTATGCCTATCTTCTGTCTCTGTCCTCCGGAAAGCTTACTCCCTGCATCCCCGACACTTGTATCAAGTCCGTCAGGCTGACTCCTCACCCAGTCACCGAGGCGCACCTGATCAAGCGCCGTAAGCAGGTGCTCATCTGATGTATCCGTTGTCGCTATGGCAAGATTATCTCTTATACTTCCGCTGAATATATAAACCTGCTGCGGAACCATGATGATCTTCCTTCTAAGAGCCTCTGTGTCGATAGAAAGATAATCTCTTCCGTCAAATGTAATGCGTCCTTCATCACAATCATAAAATCTAAGCAGCATATTTACCACGGTGCTTTTTCCGCAGCCGGACTCACCGGCAAGCGCAACGGTTGAGTTTTCAGGTATACTTATATCAACACCTTTAAGTATCTCTTTCTTTCCGTCATAAGAAAAAGTAACATTTTCCAAAAGTATTCCCTTGAAATCGTTCTTTTTCTCCGTATCAGCGGAGACCTCCTTTGTTGAATCCACATCAAGAACCTCAGCAATCTTTCCGGATGCCGCTATTCCCTGTATCGCTTCGTGCTCTATCCACTGAAGCTTTCTTATCGAGCCGAAAAATCCGAACGAAAGCATAAGAACGGTAAGCGCCGACGGAAGCGTGACAGCGCCTGAAACAAGCAAAACCCCGCAAACGACTACTGCGGCAAATATACTTATATTCATTATGATCTCACTTAGGCCTATCGAAGAAAAGTTCAACTGCATGATTCGTATTATGATACGGCTCACAAAATCAGCCCTGTTGTTCAGTTCCTTTTCCCTGTCATCACCCCTGTTATAAACCTCCGAGGTCGTCATTCCCTTTATGCTTTCCACATAGTATGAAGTAAGATTATTCATGCCTGACCAGTAGTCACTCTTGAGCTTATCTATCTTATTTCTGAAAATGTTATTAAGCGGGGTAACTATAAGAGAAACCACCAGAAGAATGATCGCTGCCGGAAGACATTTATTCATCAGCGCAAAAAACATATAGATGGGAGCTGCTACGGAATAAACGAGTCCCGGAAGATACCTGTTGTAATACATCTGTATAAGCTCGACCCCGTCAACGGAGGAATTGATTGTATTAGTCGCGCCTATTCGGCTTATATCCTTTACATCAAGCTCTAAAAGCTTGGAAAATATCTCCGAGCGGATACTTACCCTGGCTTTAGCCGTACACATATGCTCGGCCTCACCAATAAGCACTTCTCCGGCAAACATTATCGCTGAAGCAATTACAGATCTTACCAGCAGCAGCGTGAAATCAACACCCTCTCCTCCGCTACTGTAAAGCTCTCCGAGTATCGTACCTATGGCATTGGCAAACATAGTTATGCCTACAAGAACCATAATCTTAAGCGCTGCTATAGCGATGATCCAACCTCTGAATCCCTTTGACATCCTCATCAGCGTTTTGTTTATGTGCAGCAACCGTCTCATCTCCTTTCTTATCTTTGCGTCATAGTGTGTCAAGACGGGGACAGTCCCTTTGTATCAAAGTGTGTCAAGACAGGGACTGTCCCAGTCTTGACACACTTTGATACAAAGGGACTGTCCACGTTCTGACGCATGATTAAATATTCATATTTATACTATAGATTACTACTTTTCGTAACCCCTGACAGGGGATAATTTCCACACAAAAAAAGACCCCCTATACGGCGAAATCCGCATAGGCAGATCTTTTTTTATTGATCAATGCTCGTGGCTGTGACCTTCAAGCTCGTCATCGCTGTGAGTATGTGTATGATCTGCCGTATCACCATGCTCATGAGCATGCTCATGAGAGTGGGTGTGCGTGTGCGTGTGCGTGTGCGTGTGCGTGTGCTCATGCTCTGAACCGTCTTCATGCTTGTGCGCGTGGGTATGCTCATGTGTGTGCTCGTGCGTATGATCAACATCCTCATGAGAATGATTATGATCACCCTCTACAGCATCATCATGAAGGTGGTCATGAGTATGATGCTCTGTGTCACCGTGCGTATGCTCGTGCTCGTGTGCGTGAGCATGTGAGTGACCGTGGCTGTGTGTAGTGCCATCCTCGTGTGTGTGCTGATGCTCATGAGTATGCTCGTGCTCATGGCTGTGCTCAACTGTTTCTTCATCTGTTGTGCCCATAATAAAAGTCCTCCTTGTACTGATAATTATCAAAGCTTTGATTGATCGAATATGATTCATATATGATTAGCATTTAAAATATAATCATTGAATCGTTTGAATAGTCTACCACATTAACACTCAAAATAGTATATCATAACAAGATCATGTACATTATGTTTATATATAGACACATTTGCATAATTAATCAGGCACCCCATTAAACCTTATTATTGCTTCTTTCATCCGTAAACGAAAAATGAGGATCTGTCCTGTGATATATCTTATTTGTTATCTGAAAAACCTTAACACAATATTTTGCACTATCTTTTTTCGGCAGTTATCAGAAAATACGGATTATTCCTATGAAGGTATACATCTCTTTCATCCGAAAAAACCTTCTCGGTTACCCACTGAACCGATACATTTTTATAGCCGGCATTTTTACAAATCTCTATATCCCAGTCCGGGCGTTTTTCCTTTGCAAGCGGCAGCTGTGTCCTCCACCCCCTGGCCTCCTTATAATTTTCTTTTGTAAATGAACACTTAGGCTCTTTTCCGTATATCTTTTTATACTCCTCGCTGTATGAATCATGCTGATATTTTTTATACTTTTCAGGCTCACGGATATCCTTGAGATGATCGCCGTCAAAAATCAGAAGCCTGCCTTCATGAGCAAGTATTCTGTACCAGTTTTTATAAGCCTTTGCCGGTTCGCTAAGCGACCAGACTACATTTCTGCTTACGATCATATCAAATGTATTATCTTCAAAATCCGGTTCCTGTGTATCCATCACCTTAAAACAGGGATCTGTCTCCATGGAGTCGGCATTTTTCTCCGCTTCTATGATCATCTTTGCTGACAGATCGATACCGGTAACATCAAAGCCCGCTTCGGAAAGAATTATCGAAAAAAACCCCGGTCCGCATCCGACATCAAGTATCTTAAGGTCGTCTTTTTGCGGAGCATTTTCCAGTATGGTATCAAGCCAGGGAAGCTTCCGCTCCGGAACAAGATCATCCTGTATAAGATCGGAGAAACCCTCAGCAGATATGTTCCAGCCGTGAAGTATTTTCTTTTTTAAATCCATACAACCTCCTTGTAAATGTAATGATTAGTGTGTCAAACGGAGACTGTCCCTTCTTGACACATTATTTTCGGGAAATATCGCAGCAACAGAACACCTGCGATGATTTTTACATATGTTCATTATATTTACATACGGGCATATAAGAAACCCCTACAGGGGGATGGAGTGTGTCAAGATGGGGACTGTCCCCGTTTGACACACTAAAAAAAGACCCCAGCCCCATAGGCTGAAGGTCGCAAACAGTTAATAAATACTCATCACCCCGTTGCCTTCACAAACAACCGGTCGGCAGTTATCTCTGCTTCGATATCCGGCTCCCACAACTTTATAGCGTCTTTTATCCGATCAACATAAGAAGAGGGATCCTCCCTGTTTCCTTCAGGAATTACCACATCAAATGAAATGATCTTAGACGGCTCTCTTTGTATTATCCTGAAATCATGGAGTCTGAGCTTCTTATCCATAGTATACAAAATACGTGACACCAAAGCTTTTAAGCGTAGTGTTTCTTTATCGTCACGCTCCACAGGATCCATATGTATAGTCACATCACAATCCGTAGCAGCTCTTATCTTATTTTCTGCCTTGTGTATAAGATCGTGGGCAGCCATAATCCCCATATTGGCAGGAACCTCGGCATGAAGTGAAACATATCTTCTTCCCGGTCCGTAATCGTGAACCATAAGATCATGCACGCCTATGATATTTTCCTCGGAAAGAGCAAGTCGCGTGATTTCATCTGTAATTTCTTTTGAAGGCATATTCCCGAGTAACGGTGACATGGTTTCTTTGCATGAGATTATTCCCGACACTATTATAAAGGCCGCCACACCTGCACCTGCCCAACCGTCAATACTTACACCCGTAGCTGCCTCTATGATCATAGACACCAGAACCGCAGTCGTCGCGATACAGTCATTAAAGCTGTCTTGAGCCGTAGCTATAAGGGTCTCTGAAGAAATACGTTTTCCAACCCGGCGGTTATATCCCCACATCCACAGCTTTATCCCTATGGAACAGATCAGTATCACAACTGCAGTTATCGTAAAAATCACAGGCTCGGGCTTTATAATCTTTTCAATCGATGACCTGAGAAGCGTCGCACCCACTATCATAATAACAAACGACACTATCTGCCCTGCTATATACTCCATCCTGCCGTGACCGTACGGATGCTCTTTATCTGCAGGTTTGCCTGCTATCTTAAACCCTGCAAGCGTTACAACCGACGAAGCCATGTCAGTAAGGTTGTTAAATGCATCAACCAGCACGGATATATGTCCGCCAAGTAAGCCTGCTATCATCTTTATTACAAATAAAACTATATTACAAAAAATACCGATCAGCCCGGAGCGAACGCCGATGCGGCCGCGCTCCTTGCTGTCGATATTTTTATTATTTATAATTTCTTCCCTTATCGTTTCTGTCATAGCACATCATCCCTAATTATAAAATGACAGCACGCTCTCTCATGTAATACTCACATTTTATTACGGAATATACAGGTAAGGGAAGAGTAATTTTTATTTTTTTACTTGTAATCATAGAACCATAATCCGGAGAATTCATACGGAAGGAATTTTTCGTACCACTCCTTAAGTGACGCTGTCGGATCAAGATCCTTAAATTCATCCGGGAAGCATACCTTTGCAAAGTACTCATAGCAGACACAGTCATATAACTCACGCCCTATACCATGATGGATTACATGTATATCCTTATCCTGCACTGCGCTAAGCGAGTTCCAGCCCGAACGGTCAAAATAAGCTTCAATGAGCTTTTTTGTCTGGGCTTCATCCGCTTCAAAGCCCATTCTTATGGAAGTAGGTTCACTCGGCCAGTAAGAACCTGTAAATACGATCTTGTCCGGATCAGCTTCTAACAGATATTCCGGATCTATCGCCGAGGCATTCTCTATAACTCCGTCACCTATACTGTTTGCTCCGGAATCATAGGCTATGCCGCCCCACATATAATTATTGCTGTAGGTATTGCCAAAATCAGCAGGGCCTCCCATACCTACTTCTATATACAGATCAGTACGATCCTCATTCTTTAATATTTCTTTTACTTTGGATTCGACATTATCTCTGTGCTCTGTATAGAAATCTATCATTTCCTGTGCGCGCTCTTCCTTTCCGAAAAGCTTACCCATAATCTGTGCGGATTTTATATGATTTTCCCTTGTTTCGTCATGATAATCCGTATAAATTACCGGGATTCCTGCCGCTTCAAGCTTAGCCTGTATCTCCTGTGCGGACTCCTTTAAGCCTATAGGGAAGATAGCAGCATCTGCACCGGTAGCTATAACACCTTCTGTATCAAAATCCTCACCCACATTTCCGATCACAGGGATGTTTGAAAGCTCCGGTATAGACTTAAGATAATTATTCCACATATCCGCCCTATACTCTGCAAGACCATTATCCATTCCGGCTATATATTTATGAACATCCTTTCCCAACAGTCCTGACATAGTCATGAACGGCCCACCGGAACCGCTCCACTGGATAATAACTTTTTCAAGAGGCTTGTCAAATGTGTAAGACTTCCCGTCTACATCTGTAATCTCTATCTTCCCTGAAGCAGTCGTGTCCGAACCACTACTGCCTCCGCCCGAATTACCGCAGGCGGCCATAGCTATGGCACCTGTGCCGATCACAGTGCACATTACCGGAATAGCTAAAAATCTTTTTAAAGTTTTTAACTTCATGATTATCTTCTCCTATTAGCTTTTTTAAAATTTTTAAAAAAATGTATGTCAGAATAGTCCCTTTTGACACACTGCATTATTTATACTAAATAATAATTATAAATAAAATAAGCCCCTGTGGGGGATAGATTACTTTAATCCTACAAGAGCTTTTCATTTTTTATTTTTAACCCCCTATTGTGTCAAAACAGGGACTATCCCCGTTTGACACACTTTGACACACTAAGAGGTATGCTTTTGTCGTTATTTTACTTTCGCATAGCATATCTCAAACCCGCCGGGCTCTATGGGCATCATGCCCATCATATAAAGCGCTATGCCGTCAAACTCGGCATATGTTGTCTCCAGCACATTTCCGAAGAAATCTCTCACCTCGCCTATGACATCACCTTTAAGGAACTCATTATTTATCCTGATCTTAGGGTGCCAGCAGGCAGGCTCCTTTACATTTGTATTGACGTATGTAAGATCTACCACATCAACCGGTCTTATTATCGGCTGCTCCGCGTCGCCTTTAAGCAGTCCCAAGTGACAAAGGACATTTTTAACATCCCTTTTATAGAGCCTGACGTCAGCATCCGACAGGAGATTACTGTGCCCCCTCTCGATGAGGATACCGGGTATTCCCTGCATCCCACCGTAATTATATGCACCGGTTGTCGCAACAGACTTGACCATATAAGGTACATTTATCAGCTCGGCAGCCGCCTTTGCCTGTGCACAAACATCTTCATCACATACGCCTGTATAATAGACATGCGGCGTGATCCAGTCAGAAAAGCACCCATGCATGTCTATGTGAAAATCCGCCTTGCTCATGAACTTATCCCAAAGAGTCCAGGCAATCTTATCGGTAAGCGTACCGTCTTTATCCGGCGGAAAAACCCTGTTTAAGTTTTTCCCGTCGGCAGGCGTTATATTTTCCTCTCTCGCCCTGAAGGTGCTCACGCTCACGGGATGTATGATCATCACCTGACCGCTTATGTCGTCAGGCTGCATGCTTTCTGCTATTTCTATCGCCGCATGAATGCCTTCGTACTCGCCTCCGTGAATACCTGAGGTTATAAGCACGGTCTTGCCTTCATTTTCACCGTTTATAAATGTAACGGGCATAAACTCATCGGTGCCGTCAACCTTTATATACTCCTGCAGCTTGCTTCCCGGCTTAACCGAAACACCTGCTATTTCCCAATTTCCTTTCATATCGAATTCTTTTCACTCCTTTGACACACTTCATCCGGTATACCCTTTATACTACAACATCACCCAACTTTGCTTCAGTAATAAGCGTTCCGTCTACGGACACAACCGGCGGCTGCTTGCACAGCCAAAGGCAATCAGCCGGCTCTACCATGATCTTACCGTCCGGCGTAACAGTCTCATCGGCTGAAATTCCGTAACGCTTCTTAAGTTCCTCCAGCAACTCACCTGCACCGTTACGCTCACAAGAGCCCGCCATACAGACACGTATCACATGATCTGCCTTTTTGATTCCTTTAACCATAAACATAGGCGTAGCACCGTAAAGAAGCTCGTCCTGTTCATTATAAACCCTGTTACTGATTGAGGGAACTGCCTCTACATCTTTAAGTCCCATATCTTCAAACTTCTTTTTGTCCCAGTCAGGGCGCTCTACATTTGACAAAGGAAGTTCTTTGGGGTCGATGTGATCATGGCTGTCCCTGGTATCCGAATCATGATCCCGCAATTCTCCGTATTTCTCTACATATTCATCATGACGCCTCTTAACCTCTGCGGCAAGCTCTTCGTCAAACAAAGTCTTATACCATGTAGAATCAAAGACAAGAAGCACACCGTCTTTTTTCAACAGCCTCATCCATTCTGCATAAACCTTGTCGGGCTCTGATAAGTTCCAAGTCACATTTCTGCTGAGTATAAGGTCAAATGTATTATCCGGAAAATCTATATTCTCAAGATCCATTATCTTAAACTCCGGATCAACCTTCATGGCGACTGCGTTTTCGCGTGCTTTTTCAAGCATTCCTTCTGCCTGGTCTATACCGGTTACCTTGTTTCCGTTTTTACTCAGGATCACGGAAAAAAATCCCGGACCGCAGCCGCAGTCAAGTATGCGTAAACCTTCTTTCTTTTCACACTGTTCCATGATAAGCTCATACCACCAGTCCGCCTTAAAGCCTGAAAGCTCCTGTTTTATATACCAGTCATAATCCTCAGCACCGTTTGACCAGTGCTTTGCTCTCTCCTCTTTTGTAAGCATAGATATCCTCCTGATCAATATCGGTTTATACCCTTAAGATATTCTACCGCCGCATCATATACTCTTTCAGATGCCTCAGGTATGGTAGGTTTTCTTATTATACGCATCAGCGCCTGTATTACGGCCTCACCCGGCGGATTTCCAAGCCCTGCAAGTTCATCATTTATAAGACTGATCTTTTTTGCTTCATCTTCCTGATCCGGTTTCAACGCATCAAGCATTTCTTCTTCTGTCATGAGATAACCTCCTCGTTATTCTTCACTGACTGCAAATATAACATATTACTGTGTTATTTAATACCCTTGACACAGAATATCCTTGTATCCGGCGCCCCCTCAGGCATCATCATTCTTTCGTCACCGCCATTCATATTTTTCATCATTTCACGCAGCTTCGGAAAAAGCTTGCCGTATATATCGGTCTGCGCACTTACCTTTGAAAAACCATGCTCAAGCATCTGCGTAAGATCCCATCCGGGACGTCTTTCTTTTGATATATCCAGTTCTTTTGTTATATCGTTTCGCTCACGGATCATATCCGGACGCGTTCCTATCAGTTCTTTACCGTCCCTGCCCCACTTTTCATTCTGCTTATCGGTCCATCCGGTCTCATCGGCAACCTTGAATACATAACCGTAGTTAGCGTCTATGTTCAATACAACGCCGCCGGGCTTAAGTATCCTGAACCACTCACTGTAGACCTTTTCGGGGTGGGGAACTGTCCACGTCATATTTCGTGATATGATAAAGTCAAATGTTTCATCCTCAAAGCTCATATCCTGCGCATCCATTTGCAGAAACTCTATAGGCGGGTAGCGCAGCTTTTCGGCGTTAGCCTTTGCTTCGGCCACCATCTCTTCAGAGTAATCCACACCTGTAGTATCGCAGCCGAGATCTGCAAGTAAAAATGCAAAAAACCCGGCTCCAGTTGCACAATCAAGTGCTTTCAGCGGTCTGCCGTCCGTTTCCGGCAGATTAGCTTTTATAAAGTCACTCCACACGTTTCTAGTCGGTCCGGCTAAGTCGATTATACGGAATTCACTAAACTCACCCGCTCTTTTCGACCAGTATGCGCCAACTCTTTCCTGTATATCCATGATTCACCACCCTTGTAATTATTCTTAAATTGATAATATTTAAGCATCACGCAATAGATCTTTTTTCTTGCTTATTATCTGTAGATGACAGTGCAATAAGATGCACATCCTTGTTCGAGTCAATATACACCTCAGAATCCACCCTGTATACATCCTCAAGCATCTTGGGCGTAAAAACTTCTCTTGGCGGACCTTCGGCATACACCTTATTATCGTTAATGATCACAAGCTTATCAGCATATTTCGCAGCCATATCCAGATGATGCAATGTAAGTAAGGTTGTGTAATCGTTTTTATAAGTTTCCTGCTTTAGAAAATCCAGTAAATGAAACTGCTTATTGAGATCAAGAGCGCTTGTAGGCTCATCCATAACCAATAGTTTAGGATTTTTAACAAGTGCCTGCGCTATAAACACGAGCTGTCTCTGCCCGCCTGAAAGCTCTGAAATACCGCGCTGCGAAAACTGATCTATACCCATGAGTCTGAGGATATTCTCAACACTTGCAGTATCTTCCTCACCTACCCTAAATCCCAGCCTTGTAAGACGACCTAAAAGCACGACCTCAAATACGGTAAGAACCGCGTCACAGGCTAAATTCTGGTCAAGATAACTCATCATGTCATGATAATCCTCATGAGTAAATCCCGCTATATCTTTGTTCTCAAATGATACCTGACCCTCGTATTTATTAAGTCTGTTTATGCACTGAAGCATAGTGGTCTTGCCGCTTCCGTTTGCCCCGAGAATGACCGTCATCTCACCGGGATTTGCGGTAAATGTAATATTGTCCAATATAGTTGTTTTTCCGTATGAAAATTTCAAATCTTGTACTTGCAGCATGACTACTCCGTTATTTCTTCTTAAGAAGCAATATAAGGTAGAAAGGCACACCGATAAGCGATGTGATTATTCCTATCGGGAATATCGCTCCTGACACCAGTATCTTACTCACGCCTGAAGCAAGTGAAAGGATTATGGCTCCGCACACAGCTGACATCGGCATGAAAAATCTCTGATCCTCGCCAAGTATCATCCTCGCAATATGAGGACCTACTATACCGATAAAACCTATAGTTCCCACAAAAGCTACTGCGGTGGCCGTAAGTATGGAGATCAGAATAAACATCTGCTTCCTGATCCTGTCCACATTAACCCCCATACTCTTTGCTCTGTTATCACCGAGGCGCATAGCTGTAAGCTTCCACGCATTTACCATAAAAATGATGAAAACCACGGCAAATACGCCTCCGAGTATCGGTATATTTACCCAGTCAGCCTTTTGCAGACTTCCGAAGGTCCAAAATGTTATGTTCTGAAGTGTCTCGGCAGACGCCATATACTGAAGAAATGACTGGAACGCCTGGAAGAAAAACACCATTCCTATACCGGCAAGAACCATAACCGACGGCGTAAACTGCCTGGCTTTACTGATCATGTATATCGCAAAACAGGCCGCTATGGAAAATATAAATGCCACCGCCGGCACGAGAAACCTTCCGAGTATTACAAGGCTTCCGCCGCCGAGCACCATCACAAGAGACGCTCCCACTCCGGCTCCGGCGCTGACACCAAGGGTGTAGGGCGACGCCAGTGGGTTGTTCAGTATAGTCTGCATAACCGCCCCGGCAACTCCGAGCGCAGCTCCGACCAGCACACCCATAACAGAGATAGGCATACGCATATCCCATACTATAGCTCTTGTCTTAATGTCAGCGGCTCCCGGGTTAAATATAGTTGCAAACATATCTGCGGGAGTGGTTCCCGATGAACCCGTAAACATATTAAAGAAAAACGCCCCTATCATGATGATTAAAGCTATTATAAGTATTATCGTCTTTTTTCGGGTAAAAGACGCGTATTCGTTACTCAATCTCTTTTCCCCCCGAATTTATCAATACTCATAAAACCATGTTCCGCCAAATTCGTAAGGCAGGAAGGTATCATAGTATTCCTTTAGTGTAGCCGTAGCATCTACATCCTTAAATTCCTCTGGCCACAACAGCTTTGCAAAGAACTCGTAGCAGGCTGCGTCATATACCTCTCTGGCAAGACCGTGATGCACTACATAAATCTCGCCATTCTTAACCGCTTTAAGATCAGACCATCCCGAACGCGCCAGATAACCGTCAACAAGCTTTCTTGTGTCTGCTTCATTGGAATCAAAGCCGAGACGTATGGAATCAGCAACCTTCGGCCAGTAAGATCCTGCAAATACGATCTTGTCCGGATCCTTCTCGAGCAGATATTCAGGATCTATAGCTCCGTAACCGCTTTCAGGAACCACTCCGTCGCCGACGCTGTTGCCTCCGGCAACATACGCGATTCCACCCCACATCATTTCATTGTCATAGGTATTTCCGTACTCCGCAGGTCCGCCGGAACCTACCTCTATATACAGGTTCGGTCTTTCATTCGACTTAAGAATTTCCGCTACCTTACTCTCAACATTGGACCTGTGCTCTTTATAGAAGTCGATGATCTTTTGCGCCTGCTCTTCTTTACCGAATGCCTTTCCGAGTATCTCGACAGTCTTCACGTGATTTTCTTCCGTTTCGTCGTGAAGCTCTATGTAAATGATATGTATCCCCGCTTTTTCAAATTTCTCCTTTACTTCGGCTTCTACCGCTTCCTTGTTCATGGTAGATACAATGAGAGCATCGCAGTCTGAATTAAGGATACCTTCCGTGTCAAAATCCTTGCCGAGAGACCCTATCTTGGGAATATCCGCAAGCTCGGGCACCGTTTTTATAAACTGCTGCCACATATCCTGACGGTTATTCTCCAGTCCTTCATCTATTCCTGAGATATACTTGTACACGTCTTTTCCGAGCAACGCAGACATGGTCATAAATGCGCCGCCCGAGCCGCTAGACTGCACTACAACATGCTCCAAAGGCTTTTCAAGCTTTATGGTCTGACCTGCACAGTCTGTAAATTCGATCGCGCTCGTACTTGCGGCCGTAGTTGTTGCCGCTGTTGTGGTAGCTGCCGTCGTTGCCGCAGCTGTAGTTGTCCCGGTTGTGGTCGCTGTCTGATTACCCGCTCCGCCGCAGCCCACAAGAAGTGACGTTCCTAAAACCGCTCCTGACAACACAGGTATTAATAAATTTTTAAGTTTCATAATAACCTCCGATATTTGAAGTGTGTCAAACGGGGACAGTCCCTTTGTGTCAGGACTGACACAAAGGGACTGTCCCCGTTTGACACACTTTCTCACAAAAAACTACCGCAACGCATATTCAGCAGCACGGCAGTTTTAATCTATAATATGTAAAAAAGAAAGAAAAGCTTTGAATGGGTTTAGCAGTTGCATTTATGCATATAATACTTCGTCATATCTTCCGTTCTTTGCCTTGTCTAAAGCATCGATCCAGTTATCTCTTTCAAAATCAAGTATTGCTATATGCGATTCAAATGAATTACCGGCATAGTTCCAAACTATACAGGTGTGACCTCTTTTTCTGATGTTGCTCATATTATCAAGATAAAATGATTCTTTTAAATTTCCTTCTCTGTCCAGCACCTCCATCTTATCCTTCTTTAATCTGAGACTGCCTGTCCTGCAAAGATAAACTGCACGACTGTTCAATAACACGTCATCTTCTGTTCGGTTTTCTTCCATATAACACCTCCTCAAAAAAAGAAAAAAGTAATCTAAGCTGACATAAACAGTGTATCACCATCAAAAATTTTTTTTATCCCCTATGGGTGGATATTTTTACGAAAACACCTGTGCATTAACTGTAAATGCATCGATCATCGCCCGGATTTTTTTGATCGTCTTAAAGCTGTCCTCACCCTCACGATCGGCAACCGCAAGAAATCCTGCCATCTGAAAACAGAAAAAAAGCTCAGCCTCTTTTCTGCCTATACCCTTAGCATTTATCAAATCTTCTATATATTTCTCTTTATATTTTTCAGAAATATAACTCATGATGATCTTCTGTGCCTTAAACTCATGAATAAGAGTGTTGTACTTTTCCGGCTCTATATCATAGATAGTGTGCTCTTTTGCTCTTTCCGGCTCTTTTATGCTTCCGGTACCGAAATCCCCGAGAATATGCCTGATTATCATAGGTTCCTTCTCAAGCGCCTCCTCTATGATCTCCCTTAACAGATCATCTAAGCAGTCATAGTGCAGATAAAATGCACTCCTGCTTATCTGCGCGACGTCGCAAAGCTTCACTATGCCGATCTTCTCATACGGTTTTTTCTTAAGCTCGTTCAATAAAGCATCCTTTAATACCATCTTGGTATAAAGAATCCTCTTGTCGATTTTTTCTTCTTCATTGTTATCCTGAAATGATTCCATATCTGTAATCTCCGATTTCATACTATACTTACTTACAAAAACTTGCCACTTAGTGTGTCAGACGGGGACTGTCCCCCTCTGACACATATTTTCATATAAAAATGCAAAAAAAATAACCCCTTGAGGGGGTTATCGGCTGACACTTTAATGTCAGTCAGTATTGTCGTGGGAACATTTTTTTGTATATTGTGCTATGACCTGATAATGTGTATAATTGAGGATAAGCACATTTATCGAAAATACATTTGCAACGAGGAGATTATTATATGAAAACCTACAGAGTATTTGGCGTTAAGAAATGGGTAGTCACTGTCGATGCCGAGAACGAAGAAGAAGCTAAGAAGCTTGCTATGGAATCCGAGGATAAGTGGCAGTGGACGCATTCCGAAGTCGAAGAGCTTGAGGAAGAGGAATGGGATACCCATATCATGCATAATACAGAAGGCGGAGTTGATTAATATCGGCTCATAAAAAAGGGGAGCCGTGGTGGCTCCCTTTTTTTATTATATCCTCCCCTCCGCTATCCCTTTATAAACTTCTATATGATCCGCGCACATGTCACGACTGTTAGGCGCAAATCCGGTCACCACTATTATCGTCCTGTTATCTCTTTTAGCTGCAGTTACCATACAAGCACCCGCTTCCGTGGTAAAACCTGTCTTTCCGGCAATCACCTCAAACCCCGCCATATCCACGCCTGTCATATATGAAAATGTATGACTCCAAAGCGGTATCCCTTCAGGGTGCTCACCCGTCTTTTCTGTCGTATACGACGGAGTTCCCAAAACCTTCTTACACAGCTCATTATCAAGAGCATATCTGAATATTACAGCCAGGTCGTAAGCTGTTGTGTAGTTATTTTCATCATGAAGTCCGGAAGTGTTTGAAAAATGCGAGTCCTTAAGCCCCATTTTTGCGCCTTCGAGATTCATCAGCTTTGTAAATGTTTCCATATTGCCTGCCGTTACATTGGCCAGTCCAAGGGCGCAATCGGCGCCGGACGGCAGTATCAGACCGTAAAGCATATCAGAGGCTTTTGCGGGTTCACCGGGAAGAAATCCTGCCACAGAAGCATTTTCCCTGTAAAATGCATCTGACTCCTCAAGTGTTATGGAAAATGTCCTGTCCATGGTCGGCAGAAAATCTACTGCCGTAAGCAGCGTCATCACTTTTGTGAGAGATGCGGGAAACATACGTATCCCCGCCTGCTTCCCAGCTATCAGCGTATTTGTATCCGCATCCATGACAACTGCATATTTGCTTTTTAAATCCGGCAGCTGCTTATATTCCCGGCTTATCCCCGGTCGCTGCCTGTAGTGCAGCAAGGTGGAGTCCGCATTTACATTTTCAGATCCGACTGTTCTTTCAGGAGTTGGTTCCTGCTCTCTAATGTCTGCCTCAGACTGTTGTCCGGAAGCCGCCGTGTTTTCCGTTATATTACCGGAAGTTCCGTGCTCAGGCATCGCTTCACTGTTTTCGTCCGGTGCTGCTTTACTGTTTTCGTCCTGAGTTTCCGTGCTCTGAACAGGATGCGTGTCCTCATGAACTTCCTCTGCCATAACTGCGGCAACTATAGAAATCGTAACTATCGCCACGATCACCGCTATCGCTATTATAGAGAGTACAATGCGCTTTCCGGTTGATCTTTTTTCCTTCATTTGTTTTTCCTAACTAAATCTATCGTTTAGTGTGTCAAATGGGGACAGTCCCTTTGTGTCAGTCCTGACACAAAGGGACTGTCCCCGTTTGACACACTTGTCACGCTTCGATATACTGCGCATCAACCCCCAGCTTCTCTGCTTCATCATCCCCCAGCAGCTTCCCGACTATAGCAAGCCCGAGATCCAGTGCAGTACCCATACCTCTTGCAGTGATTATATTTCCATCTACAACCACTCTTGCGGGTGCGCTTTCAACCATTGCTCCCGTCAGCTCTGCTTCAAATCCCGGAAATGTAATTGCTCTCTTATTCTTAAGAAGCCCCCAGTGCCCAAGCACCGAAGGTGCTGCACATATGGCTGCAATAAGCTTTTCCTCATCATTCTGCCTTAAAAAAAGCTCCTTTAATCCCTTTATCTTTTCAAACGGGAAATTCCCCGATACGCTTCCCATTCCACCGGGAAGGAATAAGAGGTCTGCTGTTTCTTCCTGTGCTGTATCCGAATATACATAGAGCCTGTCAGCTGTTACAATTATATTTTGTGCGCTCGTAACCTCTTTACGTCCCGTTACTGAGATAAGCTCCGTCTCTATCCCGGCGCGTCTTAAAAGGTCGACTACGGCAAGCGCCTCTACTGTTTCAAATCCGTCTGTTAGAAAAACCTTTGCGTTCATTTTATTCTCCTTTGTTCTTCTTATACTATCGTCCCCCCGCCGAAAACATACTCTCCGTCATAAAGCACTGCCGCCTGTCCCTTTGCTATCGCCCGCTGGGGCTCGTCAAATACGATCCTGAGTTCATCCTCTCCCGTCTGCGTAACAGCTGCCGGCTGTGCCTCCTGATTATAGCGCGTTTTGGCAAGAAGCCGCAACTCCCCGTCTATACTATCCTTTGTAATAAGATTAATATCTTGCACGACAACCTCCGATGAATACAGCTCACTATCTCTTGCAAGAGTGACTGTGTTATTTACCGGATCCTTATCATAAACATAAACCGGCTCGCCAAAGCTTACTCCCAGCCCCTTCCTCTGACCGATAGTATAACGGATAATGCCTTTGTGCCTTCCTATTACATTTCCCTGCATATCTAAAAAGTCTCCGGGGGGGTAAGATTTACCCGTAAAAAACTCAATAAAATCAGAGTAGCTCTGATCCTTTACAAAGCAAATGTCCTGGCTTTCGGGTTTTTTTGCATTTACAAATCCGTTATCTGCGGCAATACGCCTCACTTCTTCCTTCGTCATATCCCCGAGTGGAAAGAAGGTATGAGCAAGCATATCCTGGGTCATGTTATAAAGGACATAAGTCTGATCCTTTTTTTTATCACGGGCTTTCTTCAGAAGATATCTTCCGCTTATCACACACGACTCAATCCTCGCATAGTGCCCTGTGGCGATATTTTCAAATCCCAGCTCCTTTGCTTTTTCAAAAAGCCTGCCGAATTTCATATACCGGTTGCAGTCTATACACGGGTTAGGCGTGATTCCGGACTCATAAGCCTCGATAAAACGCTCTATTACCTGTTCACGGAACTTCTCCTGAAAATTAAACACCCTGAAATCTATGCCTATCCTTTTGCAAACGCTCTCTGCATCCTGTACATCATAGATCGAGCAACAGGTGCGATCCATGGGCTGCCCTATCGTTTCATTCTGAAAAAGGTTCATCGTAGCACCCATGCACTCATATCCCTGATTTTTAAGGAGCAGCGCCGTCACACTTGAATCAACGCCGCCGCTCATGGCTATAAGAATTCTTTTATTCGTAGTAATCATCTTACGCAAAAAAAAAAAAAAAACATGCCCTTGCAGACATGTTAAAATCACCCTGTATAATTAATTATACTTGCGCTTTCTTGCCGCTT
Source organism: uncultured Lachnospiraceae bacterium (assembly GCA_902784165.1). Taxonomy (GTDB): domain Bacteria; phylum Bacillota; class Clostridia; order Lachnospirales; family Lachnospiraceae; genus UBA4285. The sequence goes on from CACZTL010000003.1 coordinate 20,491, forward strand.
CAGACTTCTTCTTGCGACGTACGCTGGGCTTCTCGTAATGCTCTCTTTTACGGATCTCCTGCTGGATACCTGCCTTAGCACAATTTCTCTTGAAACGTCTTAATGCACTGTCCAGAGATTCGTTTTCCTTTACGATAACGTTCGACATCCTTTTCCTGACCACCCTTCTTTTGCCGATTGTGTTTTGTACATAAATTACAGTACTTTTCACTGCACTCATGTCATTATAACATACATTCAAAATTCGTCAATATTTTTTTTTCTTATTAAGTTACTATTCAGCGATAATTGTAGTGTGTCAAATGGGGACAGTCCCTTTGTGTCACTCCTGACACAAAGGGACTGTCCCCATTTGACACACTATTAATCTTCAAGCTCAGGTATATAACAGGTCGCTGTCACCGCCACCGAACCGTATCCGATATGCGTGCTTATACTCATAGACAGCGGCTCCGAGCCCGAATACCACTCAGGGTACGCAGCCTTCACCGTATCAAGCCACTCATCCCTCTCCTCGTCAAACAATGTGTGAGACGCGTGTACTCTTATCTTGCCTCTTTCTGCAAATGAAGCGAATCTCCCGTGTATATCATTATCTATTGCTTTCATCATAGCAGTCTTTGCCTGCGCCATGCCGCGAACCTTTGCATACGAATCAAGCTTATCTCCCTGTATCTGAAGTACCGGCTTTATCTTAAGGAGCGTACCTATAGCTGCGGCAGCTGGCGTAATACGACCCCCTTTTTTGAGATACTTAAGAGTCTGAACCGTAATGTAGATGGAAGAGTTGAATTTTTCCCTCTCAAGTATCTCCTTGATCTTTGCCGCATCATAACCTTTATCGGCAAGAGCCTTGGCATCCAGCACCGACTGCTTCATGGTGACCGAGATTCTCTGGTTGTTCACCACCTGCACCTTACCGTCGTAATCCTCCGCAAGGATCGTTGCAGACTGACAGGTTCCGGAAAGTCCGCTGGACATAGGAATAAAGACCACCTCATCATAGCTCTTTAAAAGCTCATCAAATGTCTTCTTCATATCACCAACCGAGGGCTGTGATGTGGATATATCACAACCGCTCTCCTGAAACTCAAAGAATTGTCTGTAGGTAATATCCTTTCCCTCCAGATATATCTTACCGTCTATTATTATAGGCATAAGTATGACATGAACTCCGAGCGCTCCGGCGTCCTCCGGCATGATACCGCTGTTCGTGTCTGTGAGAATCGCTACATTTGCCATTGTATAAAACCTCCGAGGAAAATATCTGAAATCTGTTTGTGATATTCTAACATAATATACAGAAACATTCTATATGTAATTTTACTTTTCTTTATGTGTCAGATGGGGACAGACCGGCCTATCAGCGTTTTTCCTTCTCATAATCTTCATAAGCTCTCACCCTAAGCGTTACCCCAAGTTCCTCACAAATCAGACGGCAAAGCTCTATCTTGTCCTCCGGCATCACCTTTTCAACAACCGACATAACTACATTAGGTACGTATTTCTTTGAAAGAACCGCAAATTCCTTCACGGCTTCAAATGACTCTATCCCGAATCGCGATCTCGTCAGCTCCAAAAACTCCTCTGCCGTAGGAGCATTCAGCGATATAGATATCGTATCGACCCTTCCTTCAAGCTCCGGTGTCACATCCCGCCCGTGTATGAGATTGGCAAGACCTACGGTATTTATACGCACCTTCAGGTTGGGATACTCTTTTCTTAGGGCATCTATAACCTGACAGACCTCGTCAAAACGCTCAAGCGGCTCTCCGAAACCGCAGAAAACAAGCTCGTTTATGATATTCAGATCATATTTTGCAAATGTATCAAGCAGCGTTTTTACGCTTGGTTCGCCTTCCTTCAGCCATAAGGTATTCTTTTCCATCTGCGCCTTCGTCTGCCTCAAACAAAATACGCAGCTGCAAGGACAGCGGTTTGTCATATTTACATATATATTTTTCCCTGTGAGGTCGCCGCTTTCAGCTATGTCAAGGAATCCTTCATTTCCGGGACCTCCCGTAACCGTATATAAAATCATTTATTTCACCTCCGTACGAAAGTGTGTCAGATGGGGACAGACTTTCACACCAACTCACCCAGATACATCTCAAAACACAATCCCCAGTGCGTCGGCACCTCATTCTCCTCACAGTACTTAATGCACTTTGACGCATACTCTGCCGCCTTCTTTACGGACTCATAAAAGCCGAAGCCGTTCATGGTCATCCCGGCGATGATCGAACTGATCACATCCCCCGTTCCGCTGCGGTCACCGCCTATACGATCCACCATGACGATCCTCGGTTCTTCATTTCTGCTGTAAATATAATTCATAATCTGCCTGCTGCTAAACGGCACACCTGTTACGACGATATGCTCCGGCCCTTTTGCCGAAAGCACCCTGCACATTTGCAAAAGCTCATCCGTACTGAATCTGCCTTCGTTGTAGCTTACATCAAGAAGATTGCAAAGCTCAGTTAGATTTGGCGTGATGATATCAGCGTAACACACAAGCTCTTTCATCTTGCGGCACATTTCCGGAGTGTATGTCTTGTAAATCTTTCCGTAATCACCCATCACGGGGTCTACCAGCACAAACTCGGCGTCTTTTTTAAATGTCTTTATAAAATCAATAACTATGTCCGTTTGCTGTTCCGAGCCGAGAAATCCCGTTGCTATAGCGTCAAATGTAAGTCCTATATCCTTATATGTCTGTATATAGGCATTCATCTTAGATGTGTAGTCATCAAAAAAATACTCAGGAAACTGTGTATGCGCGGATAGTATAGCTGTAGGCACTGTTACGGCCTGTATCTTCATAGCTGAGATTATCGGCGCCATTACAGCGATCGAGCATCTTCCGAAGCCGGTATAATCGTTTATTAAGGCTATTTTTTTCTGAGGCATATCGTCACCGTTATTCTTTATATGGTATGTATGTCAAAGTGTGTCAGATGGGGACAGTCCCTATTTGACACACTGATCCGAAAACTACCATCAATTATTACTTATTCGCCGCATTTTTTCAAGAGTATCCAATGCTTTTCCGGAATCAATAAGCTCTTCTGCCAGCTTTACGCCCTCATCTATACTCCCGGCTCTGCCGCCGATATATAAAGCCGCGCCTGAATTTAACAGTACTACGTCTCTCTTCGGTCCGGCCGCGCCTTTAAGAATAGCTTCAGTTATCTTTGCATTTTCATCGGGAAAGCCGCCTTTCAGGTCATCTCTGTTACACCGGCGCAGGCCGAAATCCTCCGGCGCTATTTCATAGTGCTTATACCATCCGTCTCTGATCTCACAAACTTTCGTCGGCGCGCAAAGGGATATCTCGTCAAGTCTGTCCGTACCGTAAACAACCATGCCGCGTTTTACACCAAGGCTTATCAGAACTCTTGCAAGCGGCTCTATCAGGTACTCATCGTAAACACCGAGCAGCTGCATGGATGGAGAGGCCGGATTTGAAAGCGGTCCAAGGATATTAAAAACAGTGCGGAAACCAAGCTCTTTTCTTATGGAACTCACATATTTCATAGAACTGTGATACTTCTGGGCAAAGAAAAAGCACATACCCGCCTTATCAAGCATCTCTATACATTTACCGGGACTCTGGTCGATATCAACCCCCAAGGCCTCAAGGCAGTCAGCCGTTCCGCTCTTTGAAGATGCCGCCCTGTTTCCGTGCTTTGCAACCCTAACGCCGCCCGCCGCCGTGACTATCGCTGTTGTTGTGGAAATATTAAAGCTGCCGGCATTATCCCCGCCTGTACCGACTATCTCAAGTATATCCATCCCCGTATCGACCTTTTCCGCTCGATCTCTCATCGCTGCGGCACACCCTGCGATCTCATCGGTTGTCTCTGCCTTTGCGCTTTTTGTCGACAGTGCCGCTATAAATGCCGCATTTTGTACCTGCGTAGTCTTTCCGCTCATGATCTCCGTCATAACCGAGTAGGCTTCTTCATAGGTCAGATCTTCCTTGTTAACAATCTTAATTATGGCTTCACTGATCATTGTTTATCTCCTGTAAATGTATATATTCCCTTCACCTGAAATATCCGTTGCATTTTCTGATTATACTATCACACACTTGTGTTGTCCATACATAGTGTGTCAAAGGGGACGGTTCTAATGACACACCAAACCGTCCCCGTACACAACAAAGGGCGGTACCTCTATAAAATAAAAGCACTGCCCCTAAAATAAACTATATGTTAAATATTATCTGTATCTGTATCTGCATCAGCTTCTGTTACCTCGGCATCTGCCTCGCCCTGCATATCTGGTCTGTGTCCGCCGTGACCGCCCGGGCCGCCCATGCCGGGATGCCCGCCTTGCCCACCGGGCATATCTTCAGGATTAAACTCTCCATCAGTCTCACCGCTCGGCTCCGTAGCTGTCCCGTAAATATCCGTTACATTTTCATCATCAGAAACAGTATCATCACCTGAGCCCATAAAATACATAATCGCTTCAAGGTCGCTTGTTCCGTATTCATAAGTGTTCATCGTATATACCTCCGTTTTGTAAATGTGAGATGCAGGTTTTCTATTACGATGAATATTATAATCATTAAACCTTAATCGAAACTTAAACGATATGATATAAAACTGCCGGCTTTAGCGAAGCGACAAAAGCGTATCCAGATAAGAATTCAGCTTGTCCTCACTCATAGCGCCGGAATACGTTTCCAAAACAGTCCCGTCTGCATTGATAAACACCGTTGTCGGAATATACATACCACCATACTCAGCAGCTCCCTGCCTTGCGCTGTCGAAGTACACCGGGAATTTATAACCGCTTTCCCTGACAAATTCCTGTACGCTAAGCACATCATCCCTGACTCCGTCAGTAAGATTAACCATCATGAAATCAACTATGTCGCCGCGCTCCTGATATGCCTTGTCAAATGCCGGCATTTCCTGCTTACATGGCGGACACCACGTAGCCCAGAAATTTATAACTACGGGCTTTCCGAAGTGCTCTGAAAGTCTTACCTCTTTTCCTTCATTATCAAGCACAGTAAAATCAGCCGCCGCCTCGCCTGTGCTTTCCGCTGCACCATCCGCTCCGGGAACAGAAACCGTTTCGCCCTGAGAGAGTTGCGATGCAGCATCTGAAGCTGTTGTGATACTGCCTCCGGCAGAAGTCGATGCATCAACGGGAGCAACCCGCGGCGAAAGAGCGTTGTAGCCTATGACCGCTGCGATTATGCCGCCAGCCAGTACTGCGGCAAGTATTATCAGTGTTTTTACTCTTTTATTCATATCTATAACCTTTAATCATCATGTCAACACACTCATAAACCAATTCATCATCCCAAACATCATAAGCACCCCTATAGCAATCAAAAACAAACCGCATACAATATTTATAACCCTGTAATGCCTCTTTATCGCCCCGAAGAAAGCACTTAGCCGGTCTATGAGTAAAGCCGATACAAGAAACGGTATACCAAGACCGAGTGAATACGTTATAAGAAGTGTCACTCCCATAACCGCAGTACCGGATGCGGAGGCAAGCATAAGAGCAGAACCGAGGAACGCTCCGATACACGGCGTCAGACTTACAGAGTAAATGATTCCGAACACAAAAGCTGAAACGATACTGCCTGCATAGCGTCCCCCTTTAGAACCCTTGAGAAAATTAAGCGGTATGATACCTATATAGCTTAGCCCGAAAACGATAACAATCGCACCCGTAACTATATTTACAATAACCGAGTGGGACCTAAGAAGCGAGCCGATGCTTCCGGCAAACAGACCCAAAAGAGAAAAAACGATCGTAAATCCGGCCACAAAGCTAAGCGCCCTGAAAAAAATCCTGTACTTCTTTTCCGTTTCTTTTTTGTCCGTTCCGCCTGCAAAGTAGGTGACATAAAGCGGAAGCAGCGGAAGCATGCAGGGGGAGATGAAGGAAATAATCCCCTCAAGAAATGTTATAAGATACTGCACGCTTTCACCTCCTTACCGGCTCATTCTTTCTCTTTTATATCACAGGATCCGCCCGAACAGCAGCAACCGCCCTTAGAAACGATACCTATCCACAGCCCCATAAATCCCGGGAACACCATAGAACTAAACAGACTTGAGGCTATGCCGCAGCTGCCGGTCTTACATCCTACAGCATAATAATATATCAAACCGGCAATCGCGCCTGCAGCTGCAAGTATGAGCGGTCTTCTTATTGATCTCCATACACTTAACATTATATATACCTCCTGATAAATAAAATATTTTTTTTCTTATAATTTTATGAAGCAAAAAACTTTTTAAGCGAGCTTAAAAGTATGTATGCTTCTGACTTTTGTATCATATTATCAGGGATAAATATACTCTTCAGTGATAAAGTCACTCTTAACCGGTATTAATGCGTATATCCTTCTTCTATAGCCCCGTCTACCTCAGCGTTTATTGCGTTAAAATCTATCACACATTTACCGTCCCATATACCCACAGGCACTTTATCTTTAAATGTATACATAGCCGTAAGGTTTTCCTTTTCAAAGTTATACACGATGATCACCCGGGCATAGGGATCAATGATCCAGTATTCCCTTACGCCGGCAGCCTCATATTTCCTGAGCTTGATCTTCATATCTTTATTCTTTGTGGATGGCGACAGTATCTCAACCACCAGATCAGGCGCTCCGTAGCCGCGACCGTCCTTTACCTGTGAGCTGCTGCATATAACCAGGATATCCGGCTGAACCATGGTTTTGTCATCCTTATCAAGCTGCACATCAAAAGGCGCTGCCAATACCCTGCACTTACCTTTATTATTTCTGATAAAAAGACTAAACTCTACAGATAACTCCATAGAAATAACCTGATGAACACCCGTCGGAGAGTTCATTTCGTATATTACCCCGTCGATAAGCTCTACCCTTACTTCATCCGGCAGCTTCATATAATCATCAACCGTATACGTTCCCTGACGTGACCAGACTCCCTCTTCAACATCCTGCAAAATACTCCTGCCGCCTGATGACTCGTTCCCTTTGCCATACTTTACAGCTGTTTCCGCAACCATAGCGACATCATCAACCCTTGCCAAATAGTTGTAATTTACACTTCTTTTTTTAAGCACCCGCTCAAGCGCCTCTATCGTAGCAAATCTCGGTCTTTTGGTAATCCTTGAAAATATCTTCTGAACCGTACCAAGCGGCACGCCTGATAAATCCGAAATTCTCTCACACGAATACCCCAGCTCATTTTTTCTTGAAATCATCTCATCAATAGTCATATAAATCTCCCACACACAATAAAAAACCGTCCCCGTTGGCACACGAACAGAATAACATGTATCATTCCATTTTTCAATATATTTATCCGTATTTATTCTTAATTTATTCCATAAAAAAGTGTGTCAGGACAGAAACCATTTCCGCCTGACACACTTTTACTCTACAAAAAACGTTGGCTGTCTTCTCTCATCGCGATAATAATCGATTATCCCTCCTGCCGGCGCGCTGCGGGCGATTACGCCCGCAAACTTCCCGTTATACACAAACATCCCCGTCATCTGTGAGTACTCCTTCCACTCACCGTCACCAAATGCAAAATCGATATTATACGAATTAAACTGCTCTGCAAATTCCTGGCAAATGTAACCCTTGTCGTATGTTTCTTCTATAAAGCTTTCCCACTCCTCCTGCGTACATTCCAATCCTGCTTTTACGCCGTGAGCCGCATAACCGTCCCAAGGCTTTAAGATATAGCTGTCTTTGTTATTTATAACCTGTTCCTTATCGATTCCCGTTTCATCAAAAGGAAACGTACCGGGTATATGCTGCTTTATGAAAGCAATCTCCTCATCGTTGAGTATCCTCGCCGTTCTTTCATGATGAAGCATATAAAAGGTCCACTTGTTATCTATGACATGCGTGCAGAAATCTCCGGCAAGAAAAACATTTTTTTCTTTAACGGCAGCTAAAAAGCCGGCGACTTCATCCGACCGCTCCGTTATCTCGAGCGTCACCGCCCGTCTGTAGATTGCATCCACCCTGTGTCCCTCTTTAGAGTACAGTCGCCCATCCCTGTATGTAAGATCTCTTATGTCACAGATCTCACATCTGACGCCTTTTTTGTGAAATCTTCGCGTAAACTCTTCAAACTCCCTCACGCGACCCATGTCAAGGAAATCAACTATGGCGACGTTTGGCTTTTTTTCAAAGCCGGGATTTCTCTCCGCAAATGCTTCATACAGCGAAAGCAGCGTGTCCGCCCAGGTATCAAAAAGCTCCGGGGAGTACATATCATAGCGATAAAGCATCTCCTGATGCGCAGGATTATGTATCATCATCTCAGCCATGATCCTGTCCGCATTCATACCGCTTGAGCCGTCAGCATTTATCTCGCAAAACTTAAAGTCCCCCGTATCCTCGTTATAAAAAATGTCAAATCTCGCAAGCGGCAAAAGGGATACCGGATCCCTGTTAGCAAGAATCAGCTCCTCAGTTTCTTTTGTGAAGGGAAAGAGCGCTCTGTAATCCTCATGATCCAAATACTCCCTTATCACCTTCAAAAGGATACCGTAAGTTATCTCCGTCACGCGGTCCATCTGCTCTTTCATTTCCATAGTAAAGAGTCGGGGTATCGCAAGCAGCTTTCCGTTTATCTCACCTCGGAAATTAAGAGCCGTGTGTTTAATATCATCCAGAAGCTCAGCAGCTGAAGACTGCATCTGTTCACGGTGGGTATCTATGTATTCTTTATATTCGTCCCGTATTTTTGCGATCTTATTCATATTCATTCCTTTACTCTGTTGTATTCGTCAAGTGTGTCAGATGGGGACAGTCTATCCCTCCCACTGCCATCCTCTGAGCATCACTCCCTCTTCGGCAGTCAGATTCTTCTCACACATATCAAGAGTTTCCTTAAGAAACTCCCTCGCAGACTGTCCGTAAACAACCCCATCCCAGCCATTCTTCATAAGACTTGCCTCAGTATCTCGTATCGAATCCTCATTCAGGCCCTTTTCTCTAATACACATTTGCACATAATCAAGGACATCCTCCGAATAAAGCAATCCCTTAACGAGTGCGCAAAAAGCGCTCCCGCCTTCAAAAGGCATGGCGTCAGCTCCGCGTATCTCAAGATAGCGCTTTACCCTTACATCGGGAAACGGCATGGAAAAAACGTGTTCTGTTTCGCTCTTCGTAATCTCCCTGCCTGCAAAAAGCTCAGGCGCTGTTGCAAACCCGGTATATCTCTCAGTACCGTTTTCAGGGATAAAAATAAGCGGCACGCTGCACAGGTATTCCGCATAATCCTTAAAGCCGTAATCAGGCTTGAATACACCCGGAAGCACACCACACCTTGACGGATCCGTGCGATTCCATATATCTGTACGCTTCATGCGCATACCGACAGGCTCCCCCTGAAAGGTCTTGACCCTGTCCGTGCCGAGCTTGAAAAGAGGGGTATAAAAATAAGCTGCCTGAAGCTTTCTTCTGAAATCATCTTCAGATGTAAAATCAACGGAAATCTGCGATGAAGCCGTCCCACGCATCATCTGGCGGCCTCCGGTACCGGTCTTTTTAAAATGCTCATCCATGAGACGGTAGCGCCCTTTAGGTATCAGCTCGAGGTCATCTACGTGACTGACCGGCTGACAACCCACCTCACAGAGACATAGACCCAAAGGATCAACTACACTCATTAGCTTACCGTAAAAATCCTTGTAAATGTCACCTATCCGTCTTATATCGTCACTTTGCGCCACGCTGATTTCTATCTGGGCAGCCGGCTCAAGCGTAATATTAAAATCCCGTGTATTAAACCCGAGGATATCCTCTCCGATAATAGGCTCTGCATCCGGATAAATGGCCATAAGCTTTTGTATAATCTCCTTTACCCCTCCGTCACCGCTGTACGGAACGGACTTAAGCGTATCCTTATCCAGAACGAAGTGCTCCACCTCGATACCGAGTGACTTTGTCTTTTCTGTCTTTATTCCTGCGCGGATGTAAGACTCAAACGCAGCTGCAATATTTTTTTTATCCATTGTTTTATGATCCTTTTATTACTTAAAGTTCAGTGTGTCCTCTCCGTTATTTAGCGACTTTCTCTTTATGCGGTTTAAACAAATTCAGCCTCAGCGCATTGGTCACTACACACACGCTCGACAAGCTCATAGCTGCCGCGCCGAACATAGGATTCATAGACCAGCCGAAGAGATGCACAAAAACCCCTGCCGCAAGCGGTATCCCGATGACGTTATATATAAATGCCCAAAACAGGTTCTGATGTATATTTCTTAATGTAGCACGGCTCAAGCTTATCGCCGCAGGCACGTCAGAGAGGCTGCTCTTCATAAGCACCACATCCGCGGCATCTATAGCTACATCGGTTCCTGCGCCTATCGCAATACCGGTGTCAGCGCGCGTAAGCGCCGGAGCGTCATTTATACCGTCGCCAACCATCGCGACCTTGCCGGACTCCTGAAGCTTTCTGATGACCTCTTCCTTGCCATCCGGAAGGACACCGGCGATAACCTCGTCAACGCCCGCCAGCTCTCCGATTGCTTTAGCAGTCCTTTCATTATCCCCCGTAAGCATAACCACGCGCATGCCAAGCCTTTTAAGCTGCTCTATTGCCGCCGGGCTGTCTTCCTTTATTACATCCGCCACGGCTATCATGCCGGCTACTTGCCCGTCCACGGCAAATATAAGCGGCGTTTTCCCCTCCCTTGCATATTTATCACACACTTTTATAAACTCTTCGCTTCCGGGCACGGACTCACCCATAAACTTCATGCTTCCGCCAAGCAGCGCTTTCCCGTCCGACTTGCACTTCAGTCCGTTTCCGGAAAGCGCCTCAAAATCCGTAACCGCGCCCGCTTTAAGCTCTTTTCCTTCTGCAAATGTAATCACTGCCTTTGCAAGCGGATGCTCCGACCTGCTCTCAAGCGTGTGAGCAATGCTTATAAGCTCATCCTCCGAAAAGCCTTCTGCTGGCAGTATATCAGTCACTACCGGCTCTCCTTTTGTAATGGTTCCGGTTTTATCGAGAGCTATTACATTTACCTTGCCTGCCGCTTCAAGAGATTCTGCCGTCTTAAAAAGTATGCCGTTTTTAGCGCCCTTGCCGTTTCCGACCATGATAGCTACGGGTGTGGCGAGTCCAAGCGCGCAGGGGCAGCTGATAACAAGCACCGAGATCGCTCTTGCTAAAGCGTACGGAAACTGCCTTCCCACTATCATCCATACAACGAAAGTGACCGCCGCAATTATTATAACCGCGGGAACAAAAACACCTGATACTTTGTCGGCTATCTTTGCGATAGGCGCTTTGGTGGCAGCCGCATCGCTTACCATCTTTATTATCTGACTAAGCGTGGTATCCTCGCCGACTCTGTCAGCCCTGCACCGTATAAAGCCCGATGTATTTATAGTTGCAGCCGAAACACTGTCGCCTTCAGCTTTATCAACGGGAATACTCTCACCTGTAAGGGCTGCTTCATTTACAGCGGAGGTACCTTCTATAACGGTACCGTCTACGGGTATATTCTCGCCCGGACGCACCACAAATATATCGCCCGGCTTTACCTGCTCTACAGGCACCTCGCTTTCTACGCCGTTTCGTTCTATTACTGCTTTTTTTGGCGCCAGCTTCATAAGGCCTTTAAGAGCGTCCGTGGTTTTCCCTTTCGAGCGCGCTTCAAGCATCTTTCCGAGGGTTATGAGAGTGAGTATCATGGCAGCAGACTCAAAATAAAAGTCCATCATGTACATCCTTACCAGTTCCGTATCACCGTCAACCACGGCGCGCGTCATGGCAAACAATGCAAAAAGGCTCCATCCGTAGGCCGCAGCAGAGCCGAGTGCTACAAGCGTATCCATATTCGGAGATCTGTGTATGATCCCCTTAAAGCCGCTTATGAAAAATTTCTGATTTATGACCATTATCGCTGTCGTAAGCATTAGCTGCACAAGCCCCATCGCTACATGATTCCCCTCAAACCACGGCGGAAGCGGCCAACCCCACATCATATGCCCCATAGAGACATACATGAGGGGCACTATGAATACGATGGAGGCTATAAGTCTTTTGACCATAACCGGTGTTTCTTTATCCGCAAGCACATCTTCACTCTCCTGTACTGCGGCTGCTGCTTCCTTTTTTTCGACCTTACGTACAGCCCCGTACCCGGCGTCTTCTACTGCTTTTATTATTTCGTCCGGAGAGACATCCCCCTCAACCCCCATGGAGTTTGTGAGGAGACTTACGGCACATTCCGTAACACCCGGAACCTTTTTTACGGCACGCTCCACCCGCGCCGAACAGGCAGCGCAGCTCATGCCGGTAACATCAAATTGTTCCATAGCTTATTCCTCTTTTATTTAATTTTCTCTCCATATATTCCGTATATTATATCATAAAAAAATCGTCGCATACGTTTACAAAATATGGCTAATGTTTATATTTGAGTACCGGCAGGATAATTAAAAAAATCCGGCCGAAACCGGATTAAATAAAGAGTGCGGAAGATGAGACTTGAACTCACACGTGGAAACCCACACAAGAACCTGAATCTTGCTCGTCTGCCAATTCCGACACTTCCGCA
>CACZTL010000004.1 GCA_902784165.1 uncultured Lachnospiraceae bacterium
ACTTTGCGGGTTTTTTAATTAAATTCCGCCTCCCATAAGCAAGCTCTGCACATTAAGAGCATCAGCACCTTCTACCGCATTCTGCTTTACATCATCAGGCACTGTTACATCTTTTACTTTGTCAAATGAGTTAAACACAACTGACATCTTCATCTCTTCAGCAGTCATTTCCATACCCTGCATTGCTGAAGAACTCTGAGCTTTCATCATCTTTTCTATGGCATCTGCCATATCCGCTTCTATAGCGTAAGGCGTTTCATCATCTGCCCTGAAATAAAGCTGCGTGTCAATATTTAACTGTTCAAGGCTTTTCTTAGTTTCTTCAGGTATCGTCTGTCCTGACGAACCGGCTATTTCCGCGAGCTTTTCACCTTTAACCGTACCGCTCACGAGATAACAGTTGGTGTTATTATAATTAACCGTACCGCTCTGAAGCGTCAGATCAGAAAGGCTGTCCTTTAGCTTAGCGTAAGCTTCTCCGATCTGTGACACACTCAACTGACTGCTTGAATCCGTTAATTCTCCGACTTGGGTCGCAGTTTTAGTCCATGTACCCTCAGCGCCGCTTTCAGCAACCTTTGAATACTGAACCATATCAGCTCCTTCTTTAACAGTATAACTTTCTACCTCAAGCGCCCTTTCCTGACCAAGCGCAGAGACATCCATCTTACCTGTTACATGAGTAGCGCCGTCTTTTATGCCTACAGCATTCATATCAGCTTTATTCTTCATATCCATGCTGATACCGGACGCACTCATATTCATCGCCATGTCCATCTTTACATCCGCATCCATGGATTGCATTTTTGTAAATGTATCTACTGCCTTATCAAGCAGATCATCTTTTGTAACAGCCTGCTTTGTCTGCCCGCCGCATCCTGCAAGTCCTGCAGTGATTGCCACTGTCCCGGCAAGTATTATTCCGGTAAAAATCCTCTTCTTCATAGCGTTCTCCTTTCTGTTTTCGTGTGTAATCCTTTTCATTTCATTTCTACAGCTTCATTATACTATATTGTGCTAAATTATTAAAGTCTGATTAATCCTCTGTCTGTTCTTCCGCCTGTATTTCTTTATCAGTATCCGCGCCTATCCCATAGGCTTCTCTGACCTGACGGCTGATATCCTCAAAGAAATCAGGATGATCTATAAGATACTGCTTTGCATTTTCACGCCCCTGACCTATCTTCTCATTGTTGTATGCAAACCATGCACCGCTTTTGTTGATAATATCCTTCTTGACAGCAAGGTCAAGAAGATCGCCTTCTCTTGATATGCCCGTTCCGTACATAATATCAAACTCTGCCTCCTTAAACGGCGGAGCTACCTTGTTCTTTACGACCTTGCATACAACATGGTTTCCGACTACATCAGTACCGCTCTTTAACTGCTCCTTTCTTCTTACCTCCAGTCTTACGGATGCATAAAATTTCAGAGCCCGACCTCCGGATGTTACTTCGGGATTACCGAACATCACTCCGACCTTTTCCCTGAGCTGATTTATAAATATAACCGCACAGTTACTCTTGCTCGTAATGGGCGTAAGCTTTCTTAAAGCCTGCGACATAAGACGCGCCTGAAGCGCTACATGAGTTTCACCCATAACTCCCTCTATCTCCTGCTTCGGTACAAGTGCCGCAACAGAATCGACAACTATTATATCTATCGCTCCTGATCTAACCATGGTCTCAGCTATCTCAAGCGCCTGCTCGCCGCTGTCCGGCTGGGAAATATAAAGATTATCAATATCAACTCCTATCTTTTTTGCATATACGGGATCAAGCGCATGCTCGGCATCTATAAAACCGGCGATACCGCCCAGCTTCTGCGCCTCAGCAACCATATGGAGAGCTACGGTTGTCTTTCCGCTCGACTCAGGTCCGTAAACCTCTATAACCCTTCCTCTGGGTATTCCTCCGACTCCGAGCGCCAGATCAAGACTCATACAGCCTGTAGGTATCACGCTGACGTCCATCGTTTCATCGGCATCACCAAGCTTCATCACCGAACCCTTGCCGAATTCCTTCTCTATATTAGCTATAGCCGCATCAAGGGCTTTAAGCTTGTCCTCCTTATTTGCAATGTTACTCATTATTTACCCCTTTCTTATTTATTCTTGTTATCTTGTGTAAATCATCGGCACATCTTTTAAGTACAGTTAAAGTGTATATTTAATCAGTAATCAGTCGCTCCCATTCATAACCCCCTTATTACTTATGAAATAGTCTATTAACGAGACTACGGTGAGCACAAGTGCTGCGTATACAAATATCTGTGTTATGACTATCATAGGCATATTCTTAAAATCAATTATAAGCAGCATGGTGGCTATCATCTGAACAAAGGTCTTTACCTTGCCCCATTTGCCGGCAGCGATAACCTTTCCCTTATTAGACGCAACAAGCCTGAATCCGCTTATAATAAATTCTCTTGCTATTATGATTATTACGATCCATCCGAATATCCGCCCAAGATCTGTAAGCGCGATCAGCGCAGAACATACTAAAAGCTTATCCGCCAGAGGATCCATAAATTTCCCGAAATCTGTTATGAGATTGTATTTTCTTGCTATGTAGCCGTCAACGGCATCCGTTGCGCTTGCTATGCAGAATATAGCAAATGCAACCCAATTTGTTGCGCCGTTATCAGTATTGATATAAAGTATTATCAAAAACAACGGAATCAGCGCGATCCTGAACAATGTCAGCTTGTTAGGCAGATTCATTTTCATATAAACCTCCTTTATAAATGTAAGTAACGTGCATAACGTGTATCAGCAGAACCATCCCTGTTGACACACTTTCAAGTAACAGCCTCTCCTAAAAGGTCATACTCCGTAGCTCCGGTTATCTTTGCCTTGATAAATGTCCCTGACACCAGGTCACGAGACATCATACCCGGCGCTACAAATACCTGTCCGTCAACATCCGGCGCATCCCTGTAGGAACGACAGACGTACACATCATCCTCAGGAAGATAGCCGTCAATAATAAGCTCCATGGTTTTCCCGGTAAATCGTTTTGAAACAGCAGACGATATTTTCTGCTGCAGCTCCATAATTTCATTACGCCTTGCTTTTATCAGTTCAGGATCAACCTTATGAGCAAAGCCTGCCGCAACAGTTCCCTCTTCTTCGGAATATTCAAATACTCCCAGCCGGTCAAACTCATTATATGAAACAAACTCTTTAAGCACCCCGTGATCATACTCCGTCTCTCCGGGGAATCCGGAGATCAGTGTAGTTCTTATACAAATATCCGGTATCTCACGCTTAAGCTTATCAATAATCTTTTCTATACTCTTTTTGTCTGTTTTACGCCCCATCGCCTTAAGTATGGGATCTGACGCATGCTGCACCGGCATATCTATATAGTTAAGCAATTTAGGCTCATTTTTCATCAAGTAGATAAGGTCATCCGTAATCTCCTCGGGATAACAGTACAACAGCCTGATCCACTTAAGCTCCTGTATGGTAGCCAGCGCCTTGATAAGCTTTGTAAGAAGCTTTTTCTTACCCGGCATATCAACGCCGTACATAGTAACCTCCTGGGCAACAAGTATAAGCTCCTTTGCTCCGTTTGCAACAAGATCCTTCGCCCTTTCCATAAGGTAATCAAGAGGATAAGATCTGTAGGGTCCTCTCACCTTCGGTATGATGCAGTAAGTGCAGTTTTTGGAGCACCCTTCTGCAATCTTCAAGTATTCATACCACCCGCCTGTAACACTTACCCTGTCAGCCTTAACTATCGGCATCCTTTCGGGCTTGTCCATGTAAATGTTTTCTTCACCCTCAAGCGCCTCAAGTATTTTATCAATAGACGTCGTTCCGATAATGACATCTATCTCCGGTATCTCCGTAAGGATCTCATCCTTATACCTTGTAGCCAGGCAACCGCATACAATAAGCTTACGACAGACTCCTTCTTCTTTAAAACGCGCCATATCAAGTATAGCCTGAATACTCTCTTCCTTGGCGTCATGAATGAAGCAGCAGGTGTTTATGATTATCGCCTCAGCCTGCTGTTCATCATTTGTCAGACTGTGACCGTTTTCCGTCAGAAGACCTATCATCTCCTCGGAATCGACTAAGTTTTTATCGCAGCCAAGCGATACGAACAATATCTTCATTAAGCATTTATCTCCGCAACTATAGATAATCCCGGCTTTTACACCAAAATCCTCAACTCAACACATCCTGTCTGCGCATCCACGCATCCGAATAAGCGTCACTTGGCATCAGAAATCCGCTGCGCGGCGAAAGTGAACACTTAAAAACCTTAGGTCCCACAGGCATACATGACCTCTTAAACTGATTATTAAAAAATCTTTTTATAAATATCTTAAGAGTTTCCTCTACAGTTTCCCGACTATAGTTTCCTTCAAACTTCCTGCAAGCGTATCCGGCGATTTGCTCAATACTCTCATACGTGCAGTAAAGCATATGATACAGGAAAAAATCATGCAGCGCATACGGACCGAGGCTGTCCTCCGTCTTTTGAATTATTGTATCGTCTTTTCCGACCGGAAGCAGCTCAGGACTGACCGGGGTCTCTATTATATCTTCAATTATCTCAGAAATTAATTCCTTGTCAGCTCTGTCTGCAACACACGACACATATGTCCTGAGCACCGGCGCTATCACTGTTTTGGGGACTCCCGCATTTACACTGAAGTTCGACATATGATCGCCGTTATAAGTGCACCACCCAAGCGCAAGCTCGGACATATCGCCCGTACCGATGACTATAGCATTTTCCTTGTTTGCGATATCCATAAGTATCATAGTCCTGGTACGAGCCTGAGCATTTTCAAATGTAATATCACTTTTAAATGTTTCAGTACCGTCTTCACCGGTTATTACCGGCTGTCCTATACTTCTCAGATGTGCACAAACCTGATCTTTTATATCAATCTCTGTAAGGGTAACACCGAAAGCTTTGGCCAGCCGATGTGCGTTTCCTTTGGTTTTTGCGCTCGTTCCGAAGCACGGCATAGTTACACAAAGGATATCCTTGCGGTCAAGTAAATATCTGTCAAATGCGTTTACTGCCGCCACAAGAGCAAGCGTGGAATCAAGCCCGCCGGAAAGTCCGAGCACTGCCTTTTTCATATGCAAAAACTTAAGCCTCTCTCCCAGAGCATATGCCTGAATCCTCATGATATCAAGGCATGCCTCGATAGACTTATCCTCGTCTGCCGGCAGAAACGAATAACTCTCGATGTAATTTATTTTCCTTCCCTTTAAGGGCTCTTCCGGATTATGATCAAAAATCCATATACCTTTTTTTGAAGTGCTGTCTGTGACCTTGCCGCCCTGTATAACACATTTCAGACCGCAATATACACATTCATCCACTGACTCACCGGGACCTGATGATACACCGACTACACAGGTGTTATGCGACTCTGATATTTCAGATAGCCGACTCAGATATTCGTCCCTGCATCCGGCATACATCTCGCCTGACCAAAGCAGAAAAACTAAATCGCTGTATTCGGAAATCTTTCCATTTGCTCCCGCTAAAAAGTCATCATTTGATAAAGCGCCGGAAACGACTTTTGACGGCATGATAAATGCAGCATTTAACCCGCCTATCTCCATTTCACAGTCACTTGGCACAGCACTGAACTGCTCATCGCCTATCGTCAACGTCATGATCCTGCCCTGAGAAATAATCCGGTATATCTCTCCGTTGCCGATAAGCGCTATACATCCCTCATCATCTAAGGGAAATCCGACCGCCAGGAGCATATCCTTAAATTCCCGTGACGCCGCTTTTATCCTTGCCAGGGAATCTGTTACGGACAGCCTTAAAGTCCCGGTTTTAAAAAGCGAGCCGCACGTACAGCCTGTAATCACAAATGGCGGAAAAACCGCTATATCACAGCCTTTCTTATACGCCTCTCCGGCTGATTCAATAATGGTACCGGCATTATAGTCACAGTCAGCCGTATGAATTTCGGGTGTTATTGCAGCAATCCTAATCATAATTCACTCCGTATTTTTGTAGTGTGTCAGATGGGGACAGTCCCTTTGTGTCAGTTCTGACACAATGGGACTGTCCCCATCTGACACACCTACATCCGCCTATCGGCAAGCGCCAAGCTCTCCCTCTACCTTAGCCAGCATCTGCCTGTATTTCTCCAGCTTATCCTTCTCCTCCTGTACCTTTGCGGGCGGAGCTTTAGATATGAATCTCTCGTTTGAAAGCATACCCTCGCAGCGCTTAACCTCAGCCTCAAGCCTTTCCTTCTCCGCAGTAAGCTTCCTTTTTTCTTCCTCACGGTCAACGAGTCCCTCTATAGGCACATAAACAGCTGCATTTTCTATAACAACCGAGAGGGCATCCTCAGGCACTTCCGATTTATCCCGTAATATCTTAAGATCCTCAGCCTTGGCAAGAAGCTTGAAAATATTGCTGCCCTTTTCAAAACAATTTTGAGCTTCGTCAGTATCCGCAACTATTATTACATTTACCTTTTTGCCGGGCGCTATATCCTTTTCCGATCTTATATTTCTTACTGCCTTAACAGCTGACTTAAGTACCTCTGTTTCATGCTCCTCTGTCGGAAAATCATATACTTCATTAAACTCCGGCCATTTTGATATAACGATAGACTCTTCATCTGACTGAAGCGAGCAGAATATCTCCTCAGTTACAAAAGGCATAAACGGATGAAGGAGCTTAAGCAATGTGATCTGGGCAGTTTTAAGAGTCCATACCGCAGCTTCCTTTGTCGCGTCATTCTCATCGTAAAGACGTGACTTAACCATCTCCACATACCAGTCGCAGAACTCATCCCATGCATATCCGGATATCTTGTCATAGGCAATACCGAGTTCATATTTTTCAAGGTTCTCGGTTACCTCTCTTACAAGCCTGTTTAAGCCGGAGAGCAGCCATTTGTCAGTATCGGTAAGATTACCGGGAATCTCTTTTCCGGCCTTGATCCTACCATCAGGATCGTTCATCATTATAAATCTAGCCGAATTCCACATCTTGTTGGCAAAATTTCTCGCCGCTTCTACACGAGAAATGTAAAATCTCATGTCATTTCCGGGCGATGTGTTAGAAATCAGAGACGCTCTGAGAGCATCCGCCCCGTATTTCTCAATTATATCCAGCGGATCTATTCCGTTTCCGAGAGACTTGCTCATCTTTCTTCCTTCGGAATCCCTTACAAGACCATGGAATAAAACGTCCTTAAAAGGTTTTTTACCCATATGTTCAAAGCCGGAGAACATCATCCTTATAACCCAGAAGAAAAGGATATCATAGCCTGTTACCAAAACATCTGTCGGATAGAATTTCTCAAGCTCCTTTGTATCATCAGGCCAACCGAGAGTAGAAAAAGGCCAGAGGGCCGAGGAGAACCAGGTATCCAGAGTATCCTCATCCTGCCGTAGCTTACCGCCGCACTTAGGGCATTTCTCCCCGTCTCTTTCAAAGACAAAAACATCGTTACATGCATCACAGTAATATGCCGGTATCCTGTGTCCCCACCAGAGCTGTCTTGATATACACCAGTCCTTGATATTATCGGTCCAGTGATAAAAGGTCTTGTCCATGCTTGAAGGAACGAGTCTTATATCACCTGTCTTTACCGCTTCTATCGCAGGCTTTATAAGCTCTTCCATCTTTACAAACCACTGAGGCTTTATCATTGGCTCTACGGTTGTATGACACCTGTCATGCGTCCCTACGTTATGTTTATGATCCTCGATCTTTATAAGAAGACCCAGCTCGTCAAGATCCTCAACTATAAGCTTTCTTGCAGCGTAACGGTCAAGTCCGGAATACTTGCCGTAACCGTCGGCTATAGTCGCATCATCATTTAAAATATTAATCTGCTCCAAATCGTGGCGCTCTCCAACCGCAAAATCATTCGGGTCGTGAGCCGGCGTAATCTTTACGACACCGGTTCCGAATTCAGGATCCACATACTCATCAGCGATAACAGGTATCTCTCTGTCTGTAAGAGGAAGCTTAACTGTTTTTCCTATAATGTCCTTGTAGCGTTCATCATCCGGATGAACAGCTACCGCCGTATCTCCGAGCATAGTTTCGGGTCTTGTCGTAGCAAGGCATACAAATCTTCCCTCTTCTCCGACGACCGGGTACTTAAGGTGCCAAAACTTACCCTCCTGCTCCTCGTACTCTACCTCGGCATCCGATATGGAGGTCTTACATACAGGACACCAGTTTATAAGGCGCGCCCCTTTGTAAATGAGACCTTTGTCGTACATATTTACAAATGCTTTGGTTACGGCTCTGCTTAAGCCTTCATCCATAGTGAAGCGCTCTCTGCTCCAGTCACATGAGGAACCTATTTTTTTAAGCTGCGAAATGATCGTCCCGCCGTACTCTTCCTTCCACTCCCATGTACGTTTAAGGAAAGCTTCACGCCCGATTTCCTTTTTGTCCTTGCCCTCTTTTCTGAGAGCTTCCGTAACCTTTACTTCCGTAGATATACTTGCGTGGTCTGTTCCCGGCACCCAGAGAGCTTCATATCCCGTCATCCTCTTAAATCTGATCAGGATGTCCTGCATGGTATTATCAAGCGCATGACCCATATGCAGCTTGCCCGTGATATTGGGCGGCGGCATAACTATAGTAAAGGGCTTCTTGTCGCTGTCCGCAGAAGCCCTGAAATAACCGTTATCTGTCCATTTTTTATATAATCTTTCCTCGATATCGGAGGGAGAATATTTTTTTTCCAAAATTTTTACCTCGTGTTCTTTTTTTGAATTCTCTAGTGTGTCAGCCGGGGACAGTCCCTTTGTGTCAGTAATGACACAAAGGGACTGTCCCCGGCTGACACACTAACATTTATTTAACCGACAGAAATGAATCCATCTCCTCACTGACTTCCGTGACTTCTCTGTCAAGTGCTACTGCCATTTCACCGTATAATAGCTTTCTTGCCACAGACAGAACCCTGCTGTCGGCAGATTTCATTTTCCTTAAATCTTTAGCCCTTTCGTTTTTGATATTATACAGAAATCTTATGAGATGAAGCAGGACAAGAGAATCCTGTGATTTAATACATTCATCATACTGACCGGCAGGAATCCTTTCATTCAGAGTTTTATCATCCTTGCACTTTTTTGCCTTACTGCGCAACTTGTCACATTCTTTTTTTGATATTATTTCCCTCATGGGAACCTTATTGTCAACAGGTGTATATATCAGTCCTCTGTTATCAAAAAAGGGCTGTAAAAAATAATAATCACCGGAAATCCCTTTAATCGGCGGTGTTGCAATATCCGATACGGTACATACACCAACTACTCCGTAAACCACCTTGTCATCGACAGCAAACATACTTCTTCTCCTTTCTGATATATTTAAAAGTGCGTGTAAGTGTGTCAATGGGAACGGTTCTACTGACACGCTGACACAATGGTACTGTCACCATCTGACACACTTTCCCCTCTATTACTCTAATAAAAAGGTCTACGTTGCATAATTAATATAAGTATAGACTAAATCCGGAAAAAAATCAAAAAATCATATGAAAGACTTTAAAGAAAAAATCGCCGTATCAGAATATGATAAGGCGAAAGTTCATAAAAAATAACAATTAAGCTTTTTAAGCACTGTATGAGAGAAAATCAGCTATTCCCTCCATGGCACTTTCGGAATCATCGCCTTCCGTAAAAATGTGTACCTCCATCCCCTTTTTAAGCCCGAAAGCCATAACGCCCATAAGAGACTTGGCGTTGATGTTCTTACCGCCGCTTTCAAGTCCTATATGGCTTGTGTACCTGCATGCTTCCTCTACGAGCTCTGCAACGGGATTTTTGTAGTTACTCTCGATGTCCGAAACGCAAATTGTTCTCTTCATTAGTTTCACCTCAAAATTTTTTTAGTCACTAAGTAAAATTTATACAGTAAAAGCTAATGCTTGTCAATATATTTTTATGCTAATCTTTTTAAAGTATTTTTAAGTATCTCCCAGTAATCTGCGGTAGATGATATGCTGAGTCTCTCTTTAAACGTATGAATGTCGTCGGCCTGAGGTCCGAAGGAAACAAAATCCGTACCCGGCATTTTCTCGGCAAAAACTCCGCACTCAAGACCTGCGTGTATTACCATCTGCTTAGGTTCCTTTCCCGTAACACGCCTGTATTCCTCCATGAGTATATCACGCGCCGGCGAAACCGGCTCGTAGCTCCATGCACTGTAGATTCCCGAAAGCTCCACTTCAAATCCGTCACCGGCAAGCGCACTTATCTTTGCTGTCTGTGCTGTGATCTTTTCGGTTATAAGTGATCTGACAAGAATCGTTATACTGCAGGATGTTTCGTTTATTCTCGTTATACCGGTATTTGAGCTTGTCTCTACTACATCTTCAAGCTGATCCGACATAGCAATAACTCCGTCATCTATATCGGCTAAAAGCTTTAATATACTTACAGCTTTGTCTTTGGGTAATACCTGTGCTTTACTTATCTTTTCGGCGGCATTTGCCAAGCAAAGCGCTTCAGGATCGGTTGCCTTATACGCAGACAAAAGATCCTCTGAAAGAGCATTATATACGCCTATTACGTCCTGCGGATCCTCACCGGAATAAATGAGCTTTGCCTCTGCCATAGTCGCTATCGCATTGTCCTTCTCGCCGCCATCAAATGATAAAAGATAAAGATCATCAAATCGTTTTGCAAGCTCATAAACGGCAGTCGCCAGTATTTTATTGGCATTGGCTCTGCGTTTATCTATCTCCATCCCCGAATGACCTCCGGTAAGATCTGCTACCTTAAGCGTAAGCAGCCTTCCGATAGCTTCCTCCGGCTGATAACTGTCTTTGATCGTACATGTGCAGCCTCCGGCACAGCCCGCAAAAAATATGCCGTCATCCTCAGAATCAATATTTAAAAATGTTTTTCCGCTGAGTACAGACGTATCAAGCTTGTTTGCACCTATAAGACCGATTTCCTCATCCGATGTAAAAACGGCTTCTATAGGCGGATGAACCATTTCTTTATCATCAAGCACCGCAAGCGCAAAGCATACTGCTACTCCGTCATCTGCGCCGAGGGTTGTACCGTCTGCATACAAGTAATCTCCGTCAATCAAGAGATCTATTCCTTCTTTTTGAAAATCCTTTTTCTTTCCGGGAGCGGAAACAGTCACCATATCAGTATGCCCTTGTATAATGACAGCATCGCGTGATAACGAACCGCCCTGGGCAGGTTTTTTTATAATACAATTATCATACTCATCCCTGATATACTCAAGACCTCTGTCCTTAGCAAATTTTACAAGATATGAGCTTATTCCCTCACGATTCCCCGAACCTCGCGGTACGGCAGATATTTCTTCAAAAAAACGAAAGACACTCTTCGGTTCAAGATTTTTTAATTTGTCCATATTATCTCCTATGGTTGTTCATGAAAGTGTGTCAAACGGGGACAGTCCCTTTGTGTCAGAACTGACACAAAGGGACTGTCCCCATCTGACACACTTTTTCTACCTGTCACAACCTGCCTAACGAAAAAGCTGCCACTTAATATAGTGGCAGCTAAATAATCAAGCAAATCTAAAATTATAAAGCATTAACAGCCTTTGTAAGTCTGGAAATCTTTCTTGCAGCCGTATTCTTGTGATAGATTCCCTTATTGCAGGCCTTCTGTACAGAGCTTGTTGCAGCTGTAAGAGCAGCCTCTGCCGATGCCTTATCCTTTGCTGTTACTGCAGCTTCTACCTTCTTAATAGCAGTCTTAACAGCGCTCTTTACAGACTTATTACGCTCAGCACGTGCAGCGCTTGTGCGTACTCTCTTCTTAGCAGACTTTATGTTAGCCATTTCCTGTTCCTCCTTAAAGTTTTGATCGTCTATTTATTCGGACGGACTCCTGCCGGAAAGTAATGACTCTTTGCACGGCAAAAATAAACATACCAAAGTATTTTATATGTTTTTAAGATATATGTCAAATACTTTTTATTTTTTGTGCAAGGTCACTGTTTAACTCTTACATAAGTGTGTCAGATATCAACCCGGCAGCAAATTCCCGTCCTTCATCTCCACCTTGGGAGAGCCTTGCTTATTAACAAAATCAGCATCAATGATCACGCGTCCTATATTTCTGTCACGCGGTATTTCATACATAAGATCCGTCATAAGACTTTCCATTATCGCCCTTATGGCTCTTGCTCCCGTCTTCTTTTCAAGTGCCTTTTGCGCTATAGCCTCATAAGCATCCTGAGTAAATTCCAAATCAACACCATCTATAAAGAATAGCTTCTGGTACTGTCTTGATATGGAGTTTTTAGGGTCTCTTATAATCTTAACAAGCATATCCCTGTCAAGCGCATGAAGAGACATCACAACGGGAAGACGCCCGATAAACTCAGGTATCATACCGTAATTTCTCAAATCCTCATTCGTTGTCTTCATTAAAAGATCATCGTCTTCATCAAAAGCATCCTTAAGTGAAGAATTAAAACCTATGGCAGCGCTTTTAGTAAGCCTTTTCTTAATCACCTCGTCAAGCCCAGAGAAAGCCCCGCCGCAAATAAACAGAATATTACTTGTATCTACCGTAGCCTGCGGCACAAGTCCCATCCGCGCACCGGCGCCGCTTCCCATAGGCACCTCTATCTTGCTTCCCTCAAGAAGCTTAAGCATAGCCTGCTGCACAGACTCTCCCCTAATATCGCGCGCTCTTTCATCTGCCTTCCTTGCAATCTTATCGATCTCATCAACAAAAACAATACCGCACTCCGTCTTAAATACATCGTTATTAGCGGCTGTAAGAAGCTTAGAAACAACGCTTTCTACGTCATCACCGATATAACCGGCTTCGGTGAGAGTGGTAGCATCGGCAATGGCAAGCGGAACCTTTAAAAGCTTTGCAAGTGTCTTTACAAGATAGGTCTTGCCGCTTCCTGTAGGGCCAAGCATAAGTATATTAGACTTCTCAAGCTCAACGTCCGCAAACGGATCATTTGATTCCGATGCAACCTGCTGTCTTGCTTCAGCCTCAGTAAGCTTTTTATCCTTACCCATCAATTCCTCTACCGCTTTATTTTCTTTGTAGCGTGAGGAAAGCCTCTTGTAATGATTGTAGACAGCAACCGAAATAATACGTTTTGCCCTGTCCTGACCGATTACATAATCATCAAGCATAGCCTTTATCTCATGAGGCATGGGAATGGATTTGAAATCCTTGAGCATCTCGATTATTGAATCATTATCCTCATACTCATCCTTTTTTTCTTCACTCTTTTCATCCGTTTTGTTTTTTTCCTGCACGGGATTAAGATTTCCGAACGGATTATTGGAAGGATCCATACCATTCCAAACATTACCTATCATCTCGATGGAACGCCTCATACAATCCTGGCAAACCTCAAGATTGTTAGGCAAATGTATAAGACGTCCTACCTCGCTCTCCGGTCTTCCGCATGAGCTGCAGCGCTTAGAGCTTCCGTTTCCTGAACTTCCCGAGCTGTTAGCTGTATTATTATTATCTGCCATGATTAATCTTCCTTATTTTTGAACATATCCTTTATGTCGTCATCTATATCCTTATCCTTTTTTGAGCCGGACTTCGTGTCCTTGCTTTTCACAAAAGAAGTCACTTTATCAACTACATCAGGCGCCATGCCGATAACCTTAGTGATCATATCCTGATCCTTTACATTTACCACACGGGCGATTCCGTCCTTAACCACCAGCACCGCTGTCGGTGACATCTTGCCGTGAAGACCACCGCCCGAGTTACCGTCAGTATTTTGGGTGTTTGCTCCGAACGATCCCGCGCCTACGCCGAAGGATACATCCACCAGCGGAAGAATTATCGTATCACCTATAGTGATAGGGTCGCCAAGCACTGTCTTTGCGGAAATAAACGAATCAAGACCGTACATAAGAGATCTGACGGTGCTCCTGAACTTGCTGTTATTTCCGATTCCCTGAGCAGCTTCTTTCCCGTCAACTCTTTCACGTCTGCTATCCCTTTCTTTATCAGACATATCATAACCTCCGTCTTTGTAAATAATCGTAAACTTATTGCTTTTTAAGGATAAACCTTCTGAAGTCTTTATTAAAATAAATCTTCAGCGCAATCAATATAACCGGAAATACAAAAAAGAAACCTTTTGCATCTACGTCGGCATCGATTCCTTTATTTTCAAAATCCGGCTCAAGCTTTACTGTATCAATGCCTGCAAGTCCGAGCCCTATAGACGCATATGAAACTATCATGCCGGTAGTTGCCGGATCACCGGTTCCCCCGGCTATGCGGGCATTAAATTCCTTAGGCTTCACTTTTTTTAGAATCTTCATCCCGTTTGTCCAAAGGAATCCGTAAAGTCTCCTGTGATCTGCATCAAGCCATTCAAGAGCTGTACCGATTTTATCAAGGGCTCCTCTGATAAATCCTGTTATCTTGTCCATAACAGCTATGAACTTTTCCCTGAGGCTCTTCTCATGAGTATCATCATCCTCATCTTCAATCTCAAACGGCTTGCTGTCATCGTCTTTGGGAAGTTTCTTTTTCTTTGTTCTTGCCAGCGCCCCGGCCTTTCCTTTTTTCCGTGATTTCTTTTTCTTCTTTTTTTTCTTCTTCTTTGTACTGTCAAATACAGTAAACATCAAAACCTTTACAAGTATCTTAGGTTTATCGTCGGTATAAGTGACGAATATCCTTAAAATACCCAAAAGCCAGCCTGCCTTTACATCAACATCCGGTGTCCCGTGATAGGCGACATCGGCTCTGTAAGTAAACGGAGTAACCATGGCAAAAACAATGAATCCGCCCACACAGGCAAATACGATGCCTATTATCTGAAATACAGTTATTAAAACACCGGGCATAAGACCACCTGCAACTAATCCTCTAAAAACTCTCTTACATTAAATCCGCCTGTCGCATTGTATGTATCCATAGCGATCCTCGCGGTCAGTCCGAAGGCTTCATCCCGCCCCTTTGCGATTCCGACGATCTTTAATTGACCGGGATCACCTGTAAAGAAAAACGGATATTTTAGTGTAAATGCAGGCAGGATATCAAGCACGCCGTGTCTTCCGAGGGGCAATGTGATTACATACACAAAGGGCTGGAGTTCCTTTTTTTCCAGTCCTCTGAGTATCTTTCGTTTTTCTTTTTTTGCAGACTCACCAACGTAAAGGTCTTTAACTATCTTCATATTTCATCCGCATTTTCCAAAATATCACAAAAATCAAATGTAGCAAAATAATCCTTAAGTGTCTCTGCACGCCTTATCATCGAAACCTCTCCGTTTTCTTTAAGCAAGAGTTCTGCACACTTAAGCTTTCCGTTGTAATTATACCCCATCGAATAACCGTGCGCCCCTGCATCATGTAAGATAAGATAATCACCGATATCTATCTTCGGGAGCTTTCTGTCTATGGCAAATTTATCGGAATTCTCGCAAAGAGATCCCGTAACATCGTATACATGATCACATGCAGCATCTTCCTTGCCCGCCACAGTGATATGATGATATGCGCCGTACATTGCGGGACGTATAAGATTAACCGCGCAGGCATCAACGCCTATATACTCTTTATAGATGTGCTTTTCATGTATTGCCTTAGTCACAACTACTCCGTATGGCGCAAGCATAAATCGTCCCATCTCGGTAAATATCTTTACATCACCCATGCCGGCAGGTACAAGTATATCATTATATGCTTTTTTTACACCTTCACCGATAACATCTATATCATTCGGTGTCTGCTCAGGCTTATATGCGACACCTACTCCACCGGAAAGATTAATAAACTCAATATCGGCTCCTGTCTTTTCCTCGAGCTCCTTTGCGAGCTCAAACAGTTCACGGGCAAGAGTCGGGTAATAATCATTGGTAACGGTATTGCTTGCAAGAAACGCATGAATTCCGAATCTCTTAACACCTTTTGTTTTCATTATCTTAAAGGCTTCGGTAATCTGCTCTTTAGTCATGCCGTATTTGGCATCCTTCGGACTGTCCATGATATCATTTCCCATCGTAAACACGCCGCCGGGATTATACCTGCAGCTCATAAGCTCAGGGAACTTATCTCCTATAATACCTTCCAGAAACTCAATATGCGTAAAATCATCGAGATTTATCACTGCACCGATTTTTGCGGCATATTCATATTCCTCAGCCGGCGTGTCATTTGAGGAAAACATGATTTCTTCACCCGAGAAGCCGCACTTCACAGCCATCTTAAGCTCGGCAATCGAAGCACAGTCCACGCCGCATCCGTATTCCTTAAGTATCTTGAGTATAAACGGATTAGGAGTAGCCTTCACGGCAAAATACTCCCTGTATCCCTCATTCCAAGAAAATGCCTTATAGACATTTTCGGCATTTTTCCTTATGCCGGATTCATCATAAAGATAAAAAGGCGTAGGATATGCTTTAACGATTTCCTCTATCTGTTCCTTTGTAACAAAAGTTGTTTTTTTAGCCATATCAATTCCTTATATCAACCGCCGAGGTACGCATCAATAACCTTCTTACAAGCGGTCGTTGCTTTAGTATAATCTATCTCTGTCTTCTCCATAACGCAAACAACTGCGATTTTGGGATCGTTGTACGGCGCAAAGCAGGTAAACCACATATGCGCCGTATCAAGATCACTCTCATACTCGGCAGTACCCGTCTTTCCCGCAACACGGTACGGGTTGCTGCCGTATACATCCGAAAGTCCTTCATTTACCATGTTATACATCATCTTGCCAAGCTCTGAGCTTTCTGATTCAGTTGCTATCGAGTTTCTGTATACTGTAGGTACAAAATTCTTCACAAGATCGCCATCGGGTGAAAGCACCTTTTCAACCATGTAAGGCTTCATCAAGGTACCGCCGTTTGCAATGGTCGATGTTATAAGTAGTGTCTGAAGAGGTGTCGTAAGAGTACTTCCCTGTCCGTATGAAGCTGCCTGCACATCACTCATATCGGAATTGCCGTCAAGTCTGAATATACTCTTTGTTGTCGCTACCTCATCAAGAGGTGAGTCCTGGTTGTATCCGAAATTCTCCGCAAGAGTTCTGAAAGCATTCCTGTCAAGTCTCAGACCGATGGTGGAAAATGCCACGTTACATGAAACGACAAAGGCTGTATTAATATTCTCATCACCGTGAGCATACTGGCAGTTAACTCTTGCACCGCCTGCCGGCTGAACTGTTCCCGAGCAGTGGAAAAACGCATCGTGGAACTCTTCCGGCTCTTCCTTAAGGTATTCAAGTGCCGTTACGATCTTGAATGTGGATCCCGGCGGATAAAGACCCTGCGTAGCCCTGTTTAAAAGAACAGAATCATCCCCGTCAAGCTGCGCCCATTCGTCATAATCAGTAGCACCCTTATTAGGATCATAAGTCGGCTTTGACACCATGGCAAGCACTTTACCTGTAGACGGTTCTATCGCTATGATAGCTCCTTTCTCATCGCCGAGGGCATCAAAAGCGACCTGCTGTAGATAAGGTCTTAATGTCGTATAGACGTTATCGCCCTGAAACTCGGTTTTTTCTATGTCCGAAGCTTCGGCATCAACTACTATATTATTAGTAGGCGTATTAAGATCCTCATAGAAGCTTCCTTCTATACCGCTTCCGCCGCCACGTTCCATTCCTACGGGAACTGCAAAAAGCTCTCCCTTAGGGTAAGACCTGTACTCCTCACCGTCAGCATCAAGATAAGTAGCAGCAAGAACAGAGCCGTCCTGTGCAAATATAGTTCCTCTTCTTACGGGATTAGGAGGCTCTGTCGTAGTAACCCTGGGGTTGTAAGGACTCGTAGCAATATCCGGAGCCACCTTTGCATTGAAATGCGCAAAATAAATAATCATCGTAACGAATATACCGACGAATATCAACGCTATTACGTTAGTTTCTACATTACGCCTTTTCTTGCGAAGGATTCCGGTTCCCGCATCCGTCCTGGTTCTGTAAGGATCTTCCCGATCCGCGCTTCCTTTGCTCCCTTTCTTTACGCCGTCACCATCGCCCTCAAAACCCTCAAAGTGAAAATCATCGGCAGAAAATTCTTCTTCACCCTGATTTTTTATTTTTTTCTCTTTATCTTTTCTGTCCATAAATATCCCCGATTAAATAATCCTCATTGTGTTCATATCTTACTTCTTATGCCTCTACGTTTATTCCTTACGCATAGTATACATACCGTTGATGAGTGCAAACATAATAAGCGAGCTGATAAGCGAGCTTCCGCCGTAGCTGATAAACGGAAGTGATACACCGGTAAGAGGTATAAGCTTAATAGAACCTCCTATCGTAAGGAACACCTGAATACCGTATGTGGCACCGAGTCCTACCGCTACAAGTCTGTAGAAAAGTGTGTTGCATCTTGAAGCAATATTCATCATAAGTATGAGATTGTTAAGACATATGAGAATTATACATATAGCTACTATGGCGCCCATTTCCTCTGTAATGGATGATATCATAAAATCCTTTTCCACATAAGGAATAAGCTTAGGACTGCCCTTTCCGAGCCCTGTTCCGAGCCACCCACCGGCAGATATCGCAAACAAAGAACGAAGGATATGCCATCCGGAATTTTGCGGATCTGACCAGGGATCCCGCCATGCGCTGATTCGTCTGGCCACATGTGAAAACGCTTTATTTGCAAGAAACGCGCCTAATATACCTGCTCCTACACCCCCGGCAAGAAGATAAACCTTCCTTGAAGCAACATACAACATAGAAAGATATGCCACAAAGAATATAAGCGCAGTTCCCAAGTCTCTTGAAACTATTAACAGCAAAACATGTGCAGCCGCTATTCCCGACACTATTAGTATGGTCTTCCAGTTGGTGATCTTATTAAACATCGAGGCTATAAACAGCACGAACAGTATCTTTACAAACTCACCCGGAAGAAGCTGGAAATCACCTATATTAATCGAAAGGACAGCGCCGTTATATGACTCTCCCAACACAAATACAGCAGCCAGCAGCGCAAATCCCACGATCGCAAATATCCATCCCCAGTTTCTGATCTGTCTTATATTTTTAAGAAGAGCAGGGATAAAGAATGTAATTACGGTTCCTATGCAGCCTAGCACAAACTGCCTCAAGCACTCGTCGTAATTGATTCTTCCTATCATAAGGAAGCCTATGGCTTCCAAAAGAACCATGTTATTTACAAGGAGTCGCGAAGCCTTCGGATAGGCGATGTCATAAACAACAATAGTGGCAAACAAAAGCGCAAACTCACAGATATACAAAATAATGTATTTCATGTCATTTGCATTCATATACAGGACTATGTAGCCTATAAGATGCAAAACAAATGTCATGACATTTTGCACGGCGTAAACGCTTTTTAAGCCTCTTGAATCCGATGTAGTGGATCCGACATAGGTGATAAGTGTGTATATACACATAACACCTATAAAGATATACTTGGCTATATCAGCAAAATCCATTTCTCCCTCCGGTAACCTGTTTTATAAAACCCCGGTATAAAAACCGGCGCTGTAGCTGTTCCCCTCTTGCTTATATCTTCCCTCACCAAAACGCTTAAGTAACTTACGTGTTTCTTTTGCATCCTCATCTGTCAGGTCGATACGAAACCTGTAAATGCCCGTGCTGCCTTTGATATCCTCTGTCAGACTGACCGGTGTATGGTCATAAATAACATTATTACAATATCTGCAATCCGGATAAGCAATGTACTCATTGCCTTTCTCATCGGAAAACTCAAAAGGCTTGTCGTCCCTCGTGCAGCACCCTGTCGTTTTTCTTACACAGTGTTCACTAAGCATAAGTACCATTCGTCCGTATCCTACAGCCTCAGTCTTTTCAGTCAGACCTATCTTACTGATCTCATCGCTTTTAAGCTCAACCGGAGCCGTAAAAAGCTCATGATAAAACCCAAGGCTCCGGGTCAGACCCGCTAAAAACTCAGCGGCTCTGCTGTTATAAGCATACACCTGATAGTCAGAAACTATACTGTATTTTTTCCCGGTACCGCTGCTGCTGACAAAAAATGACAACGCACACAGTTCATCGGCGCTCCTGACTAAAAATCCGTCCGGATCAAGTTTTAAGGCAAGTTTTATATCCTCTTTAAAAAGCTTTATATGTCGCTCCCTGAAAAAATGCGGGAGCGTGACAAAAAGCTCATTGCCGCTATCTTTCAGTTTATTGAGAAGCGCTGTGTCATTTAAAACCTTCCTTAAAACACGCGTTGAAACATATATTCTTGACAGTACTGTCCCGCACTCAAGCACGGCTTTTAGCTGCTCGGATGTATTTACTGACGCGGAAAAAGCAAGCCTTTCGGGCACACTCCCGCTTATTATATCATTTTTTTCATTAATAGCAAACAAAAAATTGCTTTTCACACTTTTTTTGTTGTTTTTATGCTTGCTCAATATTTCTTCAGTAAGCTTTAAAATCCCTTTTCGCCTGAGGTCATTGACCCCCCCGTTAGATATAAATATCCCGTCATCAGCTTCTACAGTCACTTCTGAGCATGAAAAGTCGGTTCCGCCGAGCTTGCACAGCCTTTTTTTCAGATCCTCTTTTGTTACTCCGGCATTTTTTGCTTTCTGTACGGTTTCTCCTCTAACCTCTACCTGCGCTCCGCTTTCCGGGTGTAGTATTTTAAGTATCGCAGGCTTATCCTTTTTGACCGTAAGCTTCATCTTAATATTTATCCGGGAAAACCTCACCTTTAGTGTGTCAGAGCGGGGACAGTCCCTTTGTGTCAGTCCTGACACAAAGGGACTGTCCCCATCCTGACACACTGAGTCAACAAAGCTTGCGCGGATATATTCCTGCAAAGCGCTGTCATTCATACGGTACAGGATATCATTTTTTCTTATTCCGTACTTGGACGGCAGGTTTATCTCAAACACCCCGCCTTTCTTTACAGCCTTGCCGCTTGTGAATGAATTGCCGGTAGTTATTTCAAACACATCCCCCGGATTTATATCCTCAAGCGTCCGAAACCTGATATGACCTTTACGGTTTTCTTCAACTTTCAGCGCAGCAACTCCCCTGTTATTCGGACGATCAAGAGACATAAGAGAAATCCCCTTTCTTCCGGTAAACATCCCTTCGCTAAATGATCCTCTGTTATAAAGCGCTGCAAGCTTTCTTTTGTCACGCTCAAGCTCTTCAGGATCAGCTTTAATCATACCATCGTAAAGTCTGTCCAAATATTTTCTGTAAATGTGGGTTACTCCCGCAGCATAATAAACATTTTTCATCCTTCCTTCTATTTTAAAGGATCTGACTCCTGCCGCCGCAATCTTAGGCAAGAGAGAAAGAGCCGCGATATCCCTTGTGCATAAAAGCCTGTTCTTATTCTTTCCGTCGTCAAACATAAGCCTGCATGGCTGTGCGCAGCTGCCGCGGTTGCCGCTTCTTTGCCCGTGCATAGACGAAAAAAGACACTG
Source organism: uncultured Lachnospiraceae bacterium (assembly GCA_902784165.1). Taxonomy (GTDB): domain Bacteria; phylum Bacillota; class Clostridia; order Lachnospirales; family Lachnospiraceae; genus UBA4285. Next base: position 21,388 of record CACZTL010000004.1, read on the forward strand.
ACCGGAATAAGAATAACAAAGAGCCCCATGAACAAAAGCCTCCAGCTCTATCCCTGTATGATCATAAATACTTCTTATTTCTTCAAGTGTCATCTCTCGCGGAAGAACAACCCTGGAAACTCCGATCTCTTTCAGCTTGGCTGCAAAAAATCGAGTCATCACAGCCATCTGTGTGCTTGCATGAATATTAAGCTCAGGTATTTTCTCGCGAATCAGACTCAAGCAGCCGTAGTCCTGTACTATAACGGCATCCAGCCCGGCGCTGTACAATTCCTTAAGAAAAGGTATTATCTTACCAATCTCTTCTTCTTTAAGTAATGTATTTACCGTCAAATAAATATTAGCGCCCCGCAGATGAGCGTAATCCAGCGCCTGAATTATCTCTTCAATGCTCAGATTACCTGCATACGCGCGTGCGCTAAAACTTTTTCCTCCGAGATAAACAGCATCTGCTCCGGCATTTATCACTGCTTTACAGATATCAAGACTGCCTGCCGGCGCAAGAAGCTCAAGCGTTCTCTTTTTGGCTGATGCTGCTGTTTCCGTTTCGGTTATTTTCATATTGTTTTTGTTTATTAACTTGTTTATCGAATTCTTTTTCTTTGTTGTCATAGGCACCGCCCGTCGTCCTTATTTCACTTTCGGGCTCTATATCAGGATTTTCTCCTCTCTTCAAGCGTGCAAGCTGCGTCTGAAGACCGGCAGCCTCATGCTTTATCTTATAAATATCCTGCTCTTTTTTTTCTATCTCACTTTTGAGTTCTTCATACTTTTGCTTCATCTTAAAATAGTCATCTGCTATATTAAGATGCATAAGATACGCCCTGAGTACATCCGGCAGCTTATTAAAGCTGCTGTTTGCCTTAAGATCCCTTTCCTTGGCATTGATATAATTAGCAACCTTTTGCATATATTCAACGCTCTCGTAGCCTGATATCTTATAGACCTTACCGTCTAAAAGAACCTCTAATTCTGTTTTTTCAGCCATGGCAACCTCCTTCCTCTGTCAAAAGCACTAAACCTCAACACTGTCTGTCGGCGCAAAGCTGTCATGCTCTGTTATATCGAGATTAACATCTATGCCCCTCGGCTCAACAGGTGTTGAAAACACTATCTGCGTCGATGTGCGTCCAAACTGCTGCAGCTGGCCGATAAATGAATCAAGCTCAAGCGTGCTCGGAAAAACCACCTTTAGCAGCATGGAATAATTACCGGTTACACAATTACACTCTACTACGCTCGGACATTCCTGCACAAACGGATAAAACTCCGGCTTTCTTGCAGGCGCTACCTCAAGATTGATAAAAGCAGTTATATGATACCCTACCTTCAGTCTGTTTATCTTTGCCTCATATCCGGTTATAATACCTTCCTTCTCAAGTCGTTCTATCCTGGCAGAAACGGCAGGTGATGACAGAAAAACCTGTTCAGCAAGAGTCTTAAGTGGCATCCTTGCGTTTTCCTGCAGCAGTGTAACTAATTTCTTATCAATTTTATCCATATCTCCTCCGCTTTATCCCCCGCAGTGCATCCATGGGGACGTATGTCTTTAACACACCAAATGCAGGGTGCCAAACAGCAACCTTCATAAAGACTTTCAAAAATTAAGTAAATACTTTTTATTTTTAATCGCAAAGTATTATACACTTAATCAGCAGAATAATCAATGTAATTTTTTCTTTTTTCCATAAATATTTAATTAAAAACAACAAAAAACTTAACTATAATAAGTATAATGCTATACTGCTCACCTAACAAAACAAAGTAAGCGGTTTTAAAAATGAAGAAGCTGCGGTTTTTTTATTTCCCGAGCTTTTGTGACAGCTTATGATAAGCCGATCCTTTGCCCGCGTCATGCCTACATAAAACAAGCGCCGCTCCTCTTCATCCATGCCTTTCTCAACCGCTTTGCGATAAGGAATAAGACCTTCATTGGCATTTAATATCCATACACTGTCAAACTCTAACCCCTTTGATGCATGAAGGGTCATTACGTATACATTGCTTTTTTCTGAATTACCGGAAATCTTTCCCTTAGCTATATCAACCCGCACAACCTCATCTGTGTAATTAACCAGACTCTCAGGTGTTGAAAAATCCTTTGCAAACTCAGTGAAGCTATTCATACGCTCCTCGCATATCTCATAATCATCTCCCGATGATAAAAACTTATCTTTAAAATACCGGTCTATGCCGCAGACATTTCTGATAAACATTACCTGCACAGACGGCTGCATATCCTGCAAAAGCTCTGTTTTTTGCTGCAAATCACACACAGAACGCTTCAAAATCCCGTTACCCTCCGCATATCTTTGAAGTTTTAAAAATGCCGTATCCTGATCACCATCGCAGCAAACCGATAATACCTGCGCTGACAGTGGCACATCTGAAGTCTTAAACGCATTTACAAAATCCTTAAGCGTACCACGTTTAAGTGACAAACGAATATACGATAATATCATATTTACAGAGGCATGATCGAATGGATCGGCGTTTTTAAGAGAGCTGTTAAACGCAATCCCCTTATTCTTAAAAAAGCTGCAAACAAGCTCTGCTTCATAATTTGTTCTGGTCAGAACAGCAAAGCTTTCGTTTGGTTTCTGTCTGTTTTCCGTCAGTTGATCATAAATACCCTTCATCTCATCATAAGGTGTATTAAAAGTTTTGACATGAACGCAGGATCCTGCATATCTTGAATTATAACGTGAGATTATTTCTTTAGGAAAGCGGGATTTGTTTTCCCGGATGACAATGTTAGCCGCTTCGGTTATATCGGCACTGCACCTGTAATTATCTTTAAGGATAAAGCATTCATACTCCGGATATAAAGAGCTAAACACCCTGAATATCTCAGGAGAAGCTCCTCTGAAGGAATAAATGGACTGATCGTCATCACCAACTGCAAATATATTTTTCTTTACGGAAATTTCATTTAGCAGATATAACTGCGATATGCTCGTATCCTGAAATTCATCAGCCAAAATATACTCAAATCCCAATCGGCTTTTAAGGATATCAGGATCATTTTTTATGCAGCTTCTTGCCAGATACGTCATATCATCAAAATCGTAATAGGCATTTTGCTTTAAAAATGAAACATACGCGGGATATATGTCCGCAAAAAGCTCTTTATCCGCAAAGTGAGTTTCGTACTCCCGCAAAAACGTAAGCTCCGATTGTGTACCGGTTGCACCGCTTTCCTCACAAACGGATTTAAACCTTGATATCTCCATAGAAACGTCACGATAATGCTTATCCGCGGCCGCCCTGTAGCTGCCGTACTTTGAAATCATCTGCAATAAAAGAGCGCGTTTTACCTTATCCGGTACAAGCGCAGCTTTCGTATGTTTTCCGGTATTGATGATATGATAGCAGAGAGAATGTATCGTCGAAAATCTGACATCCGAAATACCTGTCATATCATAAAATCTTTTTTCCATGTTTCTTGCGGCAGCCTTTGCAAATGTAACGACGAGTATATGCGGCGGTGCAACACCTTTCGCAATAAGGTTTTTTACCCTGTTTATGATAACGGCTGTTTTTCCGCTTCCGGGACCGGCTATACATAAAGCAGGTCCTTGAATATGCATTACCGCTGCAGTCTGTTCTTTTGATAACTTCATTTCTCCCCCCTCTTTTTACAAATACTAAATGTCAACCGGCACAATAAGCGTGACACTTTTATAATCAAATGACAATAAGTTCTGCTGTCTCGATCGCTTTATCCACCATCGGCTCCACTATTCCCTCCAGCCTCTTCTCATGCCTCTCTATGGCATCAAGTCTGGGCTTTGTAACGGGATGCTTTGCCACAAATATAGTACAGCAATCCTCATATGGCTGGATAGAGGTTTCATAAGTCCCGATCTCCATCGCCTTTTCAACTATATCCTGCTTATCAAAAGCTATAAGAGGTCTGTACACCGGGAGCTCACACACCGCATTGGTACACAAAAGCCCCTGCATAGTTTGGCTTGCCACCTGCCCTATACTCTCTCCCGTTATAAGTCCTGTACAGCCCTCCTTTTTTGCCAGACTCTGCGCGATACGCATCATAAACCGACGCATGATTATGGTCATTTCATCATGCGGACAGTTTTTATATATCTCAAGCTGGATTTCCGTAAAATCTATAACATAAAGCTTCAAAGCCCCCGAATACTGCGAGACGATCCGCGCAAGATCTGCAACTTTTTGCTTTGCCCTCTCGCTTGTGTAAGGCGGAGCATGAAAATACGCTGCGCAAAGCTTAACACCTCTTTTTGATACCATATATCCCGCTACCGGCGAATCAATGCCGCCTGACAAAAGCAGCATAGCGCTCCCCGCCGTCCCTACCGGCATGCCGCCCGGTCCCTTTATAGCTTTCGAATAAATATTTATAACATTTCTTATCTCAACACTAAGCAATACGTCCGGGTTATGAACATCTACGGAAAGCTCCGGATAGGCCTCAAGGAGGTCATGCCCAAGCTCTTCATTTATCTGCATGGAATTAAGAGGATAATTTTTCCTGGCTCTTCTTGCATCCACCTTAAATGTAAAACTTTTATCCTTATACTCTTTGTCAAAAAACTCAATTACATTTTTGCTTAGGTCATCATATCCGTTATCCTCTATTTGGAATACGGGACAGATCCACACCAGCCCGAAAACCTTTTTAAGCCGGCAAACCGCATCATCATAGTCAAACTCATTCTCTGCTGATGCGTATATTCTTCCCGACTCCTTAGTCACCTTAAAATCGCCGTCCGCGCCTTCAAGAGCACGCTCAACGGAACGCACCAGCGCATCCTCGAAAAGATGACGATTTTTCCCTTTGACTCCTATTTCTCCGTATTTAAGTAAAAATGCTTTATACATCATTATTTCTCCGATTTTTTATACAATTTTTTTAAAGTGTGTCAGACGGGGACAGTCCCTTTGTGTCAGGTCTGACACAAAGGGACTGTCCCCGTCTGACACACTTTGCCCTCTATATTCAGCTTACCTGCGCACAAACTGGCGCAAAAAAGGCACATGTTTTTTCAGCAGCTCTAACACCCTGTCTGTATCTTGCTTGTCAGTTTCAAAGCTAAAGCTAAACCTGATGATACTGTCAAGCTCCTCCCCTGTCGCACCCATAGCGGCAAGCGAAAAACTAAGTCCCGGTTTGTTTGATGAGCAAGCCGATCCCGAAGAAACATACACCCCATCGCTTTCAAGCTGATGAAGAAGAACCTCACTTTTTATGCCTTTAAATGCCGCGCATACTATATGAGGCGCAGCTGTTTTTAAATCCTGACAAAACACCTTTACATCTTCTATAGACATCAGACCGTCAATAAAGCATTTCCGTATTTCACTCATTTTTGAAATCTTTTCTTCAAATGAATCTTCATAGACCTGTTCAAGCGCCTTGCTCATGCCAGCTATTCCCGGCACATTTTCCGTACCGGAGCGAAAACCTTTTTGTTGTCCGCCTCCGCAGAGAAGAGGCTCACATTTCGTACCGTCTTTAATATAAAGAAATCCTACCCCCTTCGGTCCATGAAATTTATGAGCCGATGCCGTAACCATATCAGCTTTTATCTTTCCGGGTAACACTTTCAGTTTACCAAAGGCCTGTACGGCGTCCACATGAAAATATATATCTTTATTGTATTCCTTTATGACTGACCCGAGCTCCTCCACCGGCTGTATCGCTCCCGTTTCGTTATGAACATACATGATCGACACAAGCGTTGTTTCCTCAGTAAGGACGCTTTTAAGTTGTGACGCACTTATAAGACCTTTCTCATCAGGATCCAGATATGTTACCTTAAACCCTTCCTTTTCAAGCAAAAGAAAAGGCTCTCTGACACTCGGATGTTCCAGTTTAGTCGTTATGATATGCGTGCCGGATCTTATCCTTCTTCTTGCGGCTCCTATGATAGCGGTATTATTGCCCTCTGTTGCACCTGAAGTAAAAAAAATCTCCTTCTCCTGTACTTTCATAAGAGAAGCTATTGTTTTACTTGATTCTTTTAAGACCTTCTCCGCCTCTACCCCCTTCATATGCTTTGAGGACGGATTGCCGTATGCGGTTCTCATCATTTCACATACCGTATCTGTTACGGCATCAAGCGGACGGGTAGTCGCCGCATTATCCATATATATTTCTTTCATTTTATTACGGACTCCCATGTAATAAATATATTAATTAACCGGTGTTTCAATGAGGACGGTTCTACTGTCACACTAAACCGGAAATTTCGACATATATCAGTCAGCTTCCGTCAAAAACCCTAAAACCGAAAGCACGAAAATCGCAGCCGTTTCGGTGCGCAGAATTCGCCTTCCAAGCGTTACCGTTTTCACACCCGCCGCCTCCGCAAGCTGCGCCTCTTTATTTGAAAACCCGCCCTCCGGTCCGATAAAAAGTGCCACACTCTCGCCCGGCATTATTTCGGAAAACACCTTACGCGTGAAAGCAAAGCCTTCGGCACACTCATAAGGAAAGATCAGATGGTCAAAATCCACAGCTTTCGCCAATGCTTCTTCAAATGTAACAGGCTCCGAAACAAGACATACTTTACTGCGCCTGCTCTGCTCGGAAGCACCAAGAGCCACCTTTTCCCAGCGCGCAAGTTTACTTTTTTTCTTTTTATCATCAAGCCTTACGATACTGCGTTCAGTCATGACGGGTATGATTTCCGAAGCGCCCAGTTCTGTGCATTTCTGTATCACAAGCTCCATTTTATCGCCTTTTGGTATTCCCTGAAACACACTCACTCTTATCGGAAGCTCGGTATCAGCTTCAAAAATATCCTTAACGCTGCATATCACTTTGTTTTCTTCAAATTCTGACACTGAGCATAAATATGACAGATTACCGCCTGTCTTTACAAGGATCTCATCACCTTTTGCAAGGCGCAGCACATTTTTTATATGATGATAATTATCCCCCGTAAGAACAACCGTCTTATCTGAGACATCCGATCTGTCTGTAAAAAATACTCTCATCAGTCTTTCTTCCTTGAAACTATAGCCATCCATTCACCTTCATACAAAGTCTCAATTATATCAAGGCTTTTATTTTTTTCAAGAGCCGCTTTTACCTCTTCCTCTTTTTCAAGAAGAATTCCCGAATAAATAAGAACCGCTTCAGACTTCATATGTTTGTCAACATCGGTTGAAAGCGGCACAAGCACCTCCGGAAGGATATTAGCCAGCACCATGTTATACTTTAAAAAACCGCATTCTTTTTTAAACGCTTCATCTGTTACTATATTCCCCCTTGCAAATGTAACATCTCTCGTATCCTTAACATTGGCCCGAAGATTTTCTTCAGATGCAGCTACCGCCAGCTTATCAAGGTCAGTCCCCATGCACTCTCCGGCGCCGTACAGCTTTGCGACTATGGTCAGGATGCCGCTGCCGCAGCCTATATCAAGAACCGTATCACCGGGTTTAAGATACTTTTGTATGGCAGTTATACAAAGCTTAGTAGTCTCATGTCCTCCCGTTCCGAAGGCTGTCCCCGGATCAAGGCTTAGAATCTTTTGCCCCTGCATATCGGGAGTTACCTCCTCCCATGAAGGCTTTATATACAGATCGTTTATCTTTATCGTATGCCAGTACTTTTTCCAGTTATGCGCCCAGTCAGTATTCTCCAGACGTCCCTTATCTGCCAAAAAATCAATATCCTGATAAAACTCCTTAAGCTCAGCTATAGCAGCCTCCGCACATTTCTGAAGCTTATCGCATTCCGGATCATCCTCATCGATGTAAAAGCTTATTACCGCTTTTCCGTCATCATCCTGCTGTGTCGGCAGTATCTCCGTAAACACTCCATCCAACTGTTCGGGAGGCACCGGAAGCTTATCTTGAATTTCTATGGACGTGATACCATGATCATAAAGGACGGATGATATAATATCTTCGGCTTCTGCAGTTGTTTTTATATCATATTTTATCCAAGCCATTTTTCTTCCCCTTGTCAGATAACTATGCATCCTTTAAAAATGCCTTATACGCACAATAAGCTTCATAAAGATCCACCTTGCTTATGATCTCTGCCGGAGCGTGCATATTAAGTACCGCTACGCCGCTGTCGATTACCTGCATTCCGTACGCTGCAAGAATATAAGCTATCGTTCCGCCGCCTCCTATATCTACTTTTCCCAGCTCTGCTGTCTGAAAGGAAACTTTGTTTTTATCCATTATACTTCTAAGCTCTCCGAGGTATTCGGCGGATGCATCATTTGATCCGCTCTTTCCCCTTGCTCCGGTAAATTTATTAAATACCACACCGTGTCCGAGATACGCTACATTTTTTGTTTCAAAAAACGAAGGGTAGTTCGGATCAAATGCGCTTGATACGTCCGATGAGAGCATCTTGGAATTTGCAAGACATCTCCTTAGAGTCAGCTCGGAATACTCTCCCGTGCGATCCATGACCTCTGCCACCATATTCTCAAAGAAGCGGGAGGTCATGCCTGTTGCACCTACACTGCCTATCTCTTCCTTGTCTACAAGTATGCACACACCCGTTTTTTTAAGCTTTTCTGATTCGAGCTGGGCGATCAGCGAAGGATAAGAGCAAACCCTGTCGTCATGCCCGTATCCCATGATCATGCTTGAATCAAAGCCGCAATCTCTTGCAGGTCCTGCAGGAACGATCTCAAGCTCTGCCGAAATAAAATCCTCTTCCTCAAAACCGTACTGCTTCTTAAGAACGGAAAGTATCTTTTTCTTAACAAGCTCCTTCCCTTCATCCTTACTGTCCTTGCCGGCAGGCTTCTTTTCCGGCATGCTCCCTACAAGAAGATTAAGATCCTCTCCCTCAACAACATGCTCGCCGCTTTTTTTAAGCTGCTTGTCAGCAAGATGAACAAGTATATCGGTTATGCAAAAAACAGGATCCTGCGGATTTTCGCCAACATTTACCTCAATTATCTTACCGTTTTTAAGGGCTACTACCCCGTGAATCGCCATCTCTCTGGCAACCCACTGATACTTCTTTATGCCCCCGTAATAATGAGTATCAAGGAGCACCAGATCATTGTCCTCATAAAGAGGATTCTGCTTGACATCTATACGAGGAGAATCAAGATGAGCTCCGAGGATATTTAGCCCCTCCTCCATCGGACGCTCTCCAATATTAAAAAGCAGAAGCGCCTTCTTCATATTGACGGCATAAACCTTGTCACCGGTCTTAAGCTTTTTGTTTCCGGCAATGATATCCTCCAGATTTCTGTATCCCGCTGCCTCGGCCCGGCACACGGCTTCACTTACGCATTCCCTCTCTGTCTTACAGTCCGAAATAAACCCTCTGTATCCCTCTGCAAATGTGAATACTTTCTTTCTTTGTGACTCTGAATATTTTTCCCAGGCATTATTTGTTTTCATTTTTTATCTCCTCGTGTGTTTTATTCATATAATTAAGTGTGTCAGCAGATCCGTCCCCGTTGACACATTTTTCTTACGTCGCCACCTCTGCGACTTCATCCTCTCTCGGTTCCTCTTTCGGAACCTCATTTTCAACCTCAAGCTTCATCTGTCCCAGCAGATCCTCCGAAACATCAGGAAGATCATCAAGGCTGCTTAAATTAAATCTTCTTAAGAAATCATCCGTGGTAGAAAAAAGAAACGGTCGTCCCGGAGCATCAAGCCGACCGGTTTCTTCTATCAAGCCAAATTCCACAAGTCTGCTTATGGAATTAGAACAGCTCACACCTCTGATATATTCTATCTGAGATCTTGTAACGGGCTGCTTATACGCCACAATAGACAGAGTTTCAAGCATTGCATCAGAAAAAACATATTTCGTTTCTCTTGCGAGCACCTTGCAAAGCACATCATAATACTCTCTTTTAGTTGCGAGCTCATATCCGTCATTTATCTTTGCTATATATATACCCCTGTTTTGCGCGGTATAGTCATCCATTAAAGCAGTAAGTGCCGCCTGAATCTTATCGCACCCCGCTTCCAAACCCGAAGCCATAGCTTCGACAGTCAGAGGCTCGCCGAAAGCGTAAAGCATCGCCTCAATTGCTCCTTTAAGATAGTCTTGTGAGGTGTTATCGCTTATATCTGTTATACCTTCTGTTTTTTCGTTTTTGATCGGCATACTTGTTATCCTTTTGTTAGTATAATCTTATGTATTTTATTATCATTGTGTCAACGCGGACACACGCCGCATGAAGTATTTGCAATTCTACAAAAACTCCCCGGACTCCCCGAATCCTTCCGGATCCTTAAGAACCGTTATATCTATCTGCGCACCTACCCCCTCCTGTGTTACCGAAACAAATCCGCCCTTCATCATTTCAAGAAGGACAAGAAAGGTTACTATCTCCGAAAGAATCCCGCCCTTTTCGTCAAGCAGATTTTTAAATGTCAGCTTCCTCTCACGCTTCATTACCGTCTTGATTCCCTGAACACGACCGGCAACATCCACCTTTTCGGCCTCTATTGTTCCAAAGCGGCTTCTTATCGGATCCTTTCTTTCCGCCGCACGTCTGAGAGCATCGGCAAACGCTCGGTTTAATACATTAACATCCATACCGTACATGAGCTTGTCAAGATCAGGCGCCGGACGGTATTTAAGTACCTCGGACGGAATATCCTCATAACCGAAAAACCTCTTTTTGCCTACCTCCTCACCAAGCCTGAGTTTTCCTGAAAGGTACTTAATCATCTTAAGCTCAAGAAGTCTTTTAGTTAACTCCTCCTTCATAAGCTCGGGATCCGTTTCCTCCTCTTCCTCTTCGGGCTTCGGAAGAAGCATTTTTGATTTGATCATCAAAAGCTGCGCAGCCATAACAAGAAATTCACTTGCTATATCAAGATCATTTCTTGCCATCTCGCGCACATATTCAACATACTGGTCTGTTATCTGCGCTATGGGTATATCGTAAATATCTAATTTGTTTTTTTCTATCAGGTGTAAAAGGAGATCAAGCGGTCCCTCGAACACCTCAAGCTTAAATTTCAGTTCCATATTTTTTATCTCTAATCAAACCGTTACTGTCCCTATCCGAGTTACTATTCAGCGATAATTGTAGTGTGTCAAACGGGGACAGTCCCTTTGTGTCAGTCCTGACACAAAGGGACTGTCCCCATTTGACACACTACTGACCGAACGCTAAATTATAACCTATCGACACACTTTGACACTTATATAATTTCATAGTATAATATATACAAATCTGGAATGTTCGCCAGCCCGCATATTTTGATCCGACATATTTGATACGGGACACCTATATCGAACAGTCGGATGTCAGGCCGTCATTCGAGCGGAAGACTGACGATTGCTCTGCGGAGACCCACCTGGCCGTTTGCCGGGAGTCATTCATGCGGACAACGGCATTCCGGATCTTTTTTTATTTATCCTTGGTGTCCGCATCATTTTTTTTTCCTCTCTTGTTGTGAGGTGTACTGTCACTCAAGACCTTAACTATCTTCCACTGCGAAATACGCATCCATTTCGGAAGTATTATCCATTTCTTTTCCAGAAAAGTATTAAACTCAGCGCCTATGAATATGAATATGAATATAGCAAAAAGCCAGAAAAGTGTAAATATTACATTTGCTATACTTCCGTACATATAATTAAACTGAGGCGAATTAGATATAATCAGTGAAAATATAACCGTAAATACCATCGCTCCCAGCATCGCTATGATCGCTCCGGGAAGTGATCCCCAAAATGTTCCCTTCCTGTTCGGTACATATATATACATTGCCGTAAACATAGCAAGAAGTGAGGCAGGCACTATCAAAAGCCTCCAAAACATTATATGATGCAATATATTAGCCAATCCGGGAAATACAGGCTCTATATCTTTTATGATAAGCCCGCCGTAACCGTACAGCACCACGAGCAGCACTATCACAAACATAAATAAAAATGTGTAAGCCGTAGATTTCAAACGGCGTAACAGCCATGATTTTTGCGTCTTTACACCGTATATGGTATCAAGCGCTTTCATTATCGCCATAAACCCCTGACCGGCCGTGTAAACCGTAAATACGATAGAAAACGACGTGATCAGAAACGATCGTTTTTCAAATATATCCTTGACAAAACCATCTATAAGACCTGCTATCTGAGGTGGTGCGGAAGCATTTATTATCTTCAGCAGATCCTCCACCTGCACCGGGAATAATGTAAGGATATTGAGCAAAATCAGTAAAAACGGAAGGAAACAAGTCACTAAAAAAAAGACTGAAGCAGCAGCATAATAAATACAGTTATCTTCAAAAAACTTGCTGAACATCTTTTTTATTGTCGGATCATAATTCGACATAAACGCTTTTAAACCCTTCCGCCTCTTACCGGTGTATCAAAATCTATATCCTTTATCTCATAACCTGAGAGCTCTACAGCCTCTATTATCACATCTTCATCTACTCCGAGATACTCAGATAACTCCTTAGGTGTCGGCTTGATTCCGTATTCTGTACAAAATCTTTCTACTCCTTCGTTTATCAGATTTACCTTGGCAAGTATCTCTTCACCTGCTTTTTTTGACTGTTCTTCAGACTTAGTAAGAACAATCAAAGCCTCTTCACAGCCCGAGCTTACTTCATGTATAATCTCCCGAAACACCTCCGTCTGCGTTTCAGTTTCACCGGTTAATATACGTTCTCTCCTGTTATTCTTTTCTATAAAGGCGCCTCCCAAAATAACCTCAGAAATAACAAGAGCGCATTCCTGCCTCAGGTCTTCTTCCGGTACACCCTTTCCCTTAAAATCCCTTATATAATCATCCGAAAAGCCTAAAAAAATATCCAGGAGCTTATTAATATCCTCCTGCTCATTATTCAAAGCTATATCTTTAAGTAAAAATATATACTCATTCATATCATGATTCCCCGAATTCATTTTTAAGAACCAGTGTCAGACCGGATCCGAATCTCTCATTCGGACGTCTTACAAAGCCGCATTTTTCATAAAAGCTTTCAGTGCCCTTTACACTCATAAGACCCAGGTACATCTGTGTACCCGGCAATACCATATCCCTCGCGCTTTGTATAAGCCTGTCTACGATATTCCTTCCTATCCTCTGTCCCTGATAATCAGGATCCACCATCACATCCTGGATGTAACAAATGACTGCACCGTCACCTATAAGACGCCCCATACCGGCCAGTCTGCTTCCGTCATAAGCGCATATTACTTTGATAGCATTATTAAGTGATTTATGAGCCTGATCCTCTGAAATCTCAAAAAAGCCGACCTTTTTTCTAAGTGCTCTGTACACATCGGTAAATGGCTTTATTTCGTTATAAACTATCATCAGTTATTCCCCTTAAATTCATTTATACTCCTTTATTACAGTCAAGATCAAACCAGAAGTCCACGCCGGTTTCCGTATTAACAACACCACACTCTCTTCCGTGCTGTGCCATAATAGCTTTAACTATGGAAAGACCAATGCCATTTCCGCCGTACTCCCTTGATCTTGCCTTATCCACCTTATAAAACTTATTCCATATTTCATTTATCTGATCTGCTGGTATACTATCCCCGGTATTTTCTACATGAACCCTGACAAAATCATCCTGCTGCGTTAAATGCACATAAATAATCTTGTCATATTTACAGTGATTTACGGCATTTGTTATAAAATTCGTAAGAACCTGCTCGGTCTTTAGTGCGTCGGCAAATACCTCTATACATTCATCCCTCTGATCAAATCTTACAGATATCCCTTCTTTGTTGAACTTAATGGAATTTGATGTAAGCAAAGCCTTGATCATTTTGACAATATCAAAGCGTTCTATCTCAAGCTCGCTTTTTCCGCTTTCTATCTGACTTATGGTAAGCATCTGCTTTACCATACTGTTCATCTTTGCCGCCTCATCGATTATGATATCGCAATACTCATTCCTGGTTTCTTCATCGTCTGCAATACCGTCCCTTAAAGCCTCAGCATAGCCTTCAATAAGCGCTATAGGCGTCTTCAGCTCATGAGATACATCAGAAACAAACTCTTCCTGCCTCTTTTGTATTTTCTTTTTATTTTCAATGTCGCTTTGAAGCTCGAGATTGGCGCTTTTCAGCTTTGTTATAGTGCTTTCAAGTTCACGGGACATCTCGTTCATGCTCTCGCCGAGCAGCCCGATTTCAGAGGAGTCTTTTTCAGTATATTTTGCATCGAAGTCAAGCACAGACATCCTTTTAGCAACTTCAGAAAGCTTGCGTATAGGCTTTGATATATAAGACGACAAAAAAATAGCAAATAAAAAAGCTATTCCGAGCATAAGCAGACCTACGATAAGTATGTTTGTATTCATCACGCTCATCGTATCTTTAATACTTGCTGTAGCAACCCTGAGAAGTATAGTCTGACCGGATGGTATGCTGCCGTACAGTTCCACGACCTCATCGCCGAATTTAATATCATAAAACTTCTGTAACACATAATCATCATTTTTTTCCAGAAGCTTTATTACATTATCCGCATCCAGCTGCTCCGGATCCGACATGAGATTTTGCTGAAGCCTTCCTACTATCACCTCATAATTTCCTACATTACTGTAGGATGTTGACCAGTCACTTTCGATCATGAGTGCCGTCAGTGACCTTTTTAGGCAAATATTATCAAACTGGTCACCCAGTGCTTCCTGTGTTATCTTTCCCTGCTCGTAATCCTCCATAAGACGTGATATTTCCGTATAGGCTTCCCGCATATCCCTGCGCTTGCTGTTTTCATAAAACATCTCGGAAAAAGCAGCGTTAAAAATAAGCAAAAACGCAATCATACCGCTTATTACGGCTAAGAAGCCAAGCAGCAGACGCGTCCTTATAGAGTGTCTTATTCCTATTTTACCGTTACTCATATACCAAACATTCCTTACTCTTTATCCGGTTCAAACTTATATCCCATCCCCCAGATAGTCTTGATATACGAGCCCTTATCACCAAGCTTCTGACGAAGCTTTTTTACATGAGTATCTATAGTTCTGGCATCGCCGTAGTAGTCATAATTCCATACATTATTGAGTATCTTGTCTCTCGAAAGCGCCAGACCTTCATTCTCTATAAAATAAGTCAGAAGCTCAAACTCTTTAAAGCTAAGCTCAATAAACTCACCATCGATAGAAACGGTATGAGCGCCCTGATCTACAACTATACCGCCGGCATTTATCACGGAAGCTTCACCGTCGCCGTATGTACGACGTATAAGTGCCGCGATACGTGCCATAAGTACCTTAGGACTTACCGGCTTGGAAATAAACTCATCGGCGCCCGACTCGAAGCTTTCCAGCTCATCAGACTCTGTATCTTTAGCAGTAAGCATGATTATAGGAACATCTGATGATTTACGTACTTCCTTACACACCTCCCAGCCGTCAAATTTCGGCATCATAACATCAAGGATAATAAGTGATATATCTTTATCACGCTCAAATGCAGTAAGAGCCTCCTGCCCGTCCTCGGCTTCAGTTACTTCGTAATTTTCCCTCACAAGAAAGTCCCTCAAAAGCTTTCTCATCCTTTCTTCATCATCAGCGACAAGTATTTTATATTTATTCATTTTATCATCTCCCGTTTTTATTTAAATAATTATCGGCATATAAACTTCCCTACAAATGCTCATCATGCTTAGACTCATGCCTTATAAGAAAGAACATAACGACATACATAGCTACCACAAATGAAATATAAAGCACTGTAGCCGTGGTTCCCCTAAGTGTCGCAAGAGTATCGTACAATCCGTGAAGTCCGACCGGCACCAGCCAGGAAAGCCACGAACAAAGCCTTGACGTCTGCTCCCTTCCCCTGTTTCTGTAAAACTTCGCTTTTGAATAAAAAATACCCATAGCGACGGAAAATGCCATATGCGCCGGAACAGCAAGTACGGCTCTTGAGCCGGCAACCGCCAGTCCGTATCTGAAAACGTAGCTTACATTTTCAAAAATGGCAAATCCGAGTGAAACAGAAACCGCATAAACCAGACCGTCGAATTTATAATCAAAATTCGAATTCTTCCACGTCTGTGTTCTTAGCATGATATACTTTGTTCCTTCTTCAACCGCTCCTACCATCAGGAAGGTCAGAACGGTCACAAACATAATAGTCTGATCCGAAGCCAGGAAACGTATCACTCCGTCACCGATATCTTCAAGAAATATCGAAATAACGGCAGCTAAAATCCCCATAAACAACAGCCTGATCACAAACGGCATAGGCTCCGGCTCTATCTTGTCCATACTGTATACATAAACAAGAAGTAATATAGCAGGAAGTATAGCCGCTGCTATATATATTATAAAAATAAACACAGACATGTGTTATATCCTCCCTACATTTTTCCTCTTTAAATCCGTTAATATTTATAATTAACTGTAGTGTGTCAGACGGGGACACACTTGGTCTGTCCCCGTCTGACACACTACAGTTAATGCCAAATGTTAACAAAAATCCTTCTCAAGTAATAGCGCAACACAAAATCACGCAATAACACAACATATATTGTATACAAAAAGCTTTAAAAAATCAACTAAAAAAAGAGACCGACTTAGGTCTCTTTAGTGGAGTAGACGAGAATCGAACTCGTGTCCGGAAAACGCTCCGTACGGTCTTCTACTATCATAGTTGATCATTTGCTCAAAGCTGTTTAAACCACATTCCGGGAATCAACGCCGGCACATGGCCGAGCCCTGTAATATCGCCCGCCGGCCACAAGACATCACCGTCGGGAGTACCCCGCAAAATATAAGACCCGGACTCCGATCCTGCGGGCAAACCGGACCGGACCGCCGTTTATAGAAGAAACGGCCTTTGGTTGCTGCTTAACCTAAATTAGGCAGCAAGCGCTAAATCATAATCGTCTTCAGCGTTTAATTTAAAAGAACGTTTAACGCACGCCTGCGGATAGCTTCTCCGTCTTTACATTCCCCGTCGAAACCTTTACTACCCCATGTGTGTGTCAGTCCCCATCTGACACACTTTACCGTCACAACGCCTCTGCGCATCAAGTGTCTTCCACGCTGTAATTAGGCGCCTCCTTGGTGATATGAATATCATGAGGATGACTTTCCCTAAGAGCCGCCGAAGACATCTTCATAAACTTAGCAGTTTCCTGAAGAGTGGGTATATCCTTAGCTCCGCAATATCCCATGCCGGAACGCAAACCTCCGATAAGCTGGAATATAGTATCCTCCAGAAGGCCTTTGTAAGCCACTCGCCCCTCAACGCCTTCCGGAACAAGCTTCTTTGCATCCGTCTGGAAATATCTGTCCTTGCTTCCGTTTTCCATAGCTGCGATAGAACCCATGCCTCGGTAAACCTTATACTTGCGCCCCTGGTAAAGTTCAAAATCTCCCGGCGACTCATCACATCCCGCAAGGAGACTTCCGAGCATACATACGCTGCCTCCGGCAGCAATCGCCTTTACAACATCTCCGGAATACTTGATACCACCGTCCGCTATAACAGGAACGTCGTGCTTTCTGGCCTCTTCGTAAGCGCTCATAACAGCCGATATCTGTGGAACTCCGATACCTGCAACTACTCTTGTGGTACATATGGATCCCGGACCTATTCCAACCTTTATAGCATCTGCGCCTGCTTCTATCAACGCTTTTGCCGCCTCAGCCGTAGCGATATTTCCGGCTATAACCTGAAGCTCGGGAAATGCCGACTTGATTTCCTTAAGAGTAGAAAGAATATTTTTTGAATGACCGTGTGCAGAGTCGATCACTATGCAGTCTACCTTAGAGTTTACAAGTGCCTGTACTCTTTCCATGATATTCATGGTTATACCTACAGCTGCTCCTACAAGAAGCCTGCCCTGTGAATCATGTGCGGAGTTCGGATACTGGATCTGCTTTTCTATATCCTTGATGGTAATAAGACCGCGAAGCTTAAAATCATCATCTACTATGGGAAGCTTTTCCTTTCTTGCTTCACCCAGTATTTTCTTCGCTTCCTCAAGGGTAATGCCTGCCTTTGCGGTTATCAGGTCCTTGCTTGTCATCCTCTCTTTTATAAGCTTGGAAAAATCTGTCTCAAACTTAAGATCCCTGTTCGTTATAATCCCTACAAGCTTACCTGTATCGTCGGTAATAGGAACTCCCGAAATACGGAACTTAGCCATAAGATTATTCGCATCCTCAAGGGTATTATCTGGATGCAGATAAAACGGATCTGTTATTACGCCGTTTTCAGATCTCTTAACCTTATCAACCTCTTCAGCCTGCTCTTCAACAGACATATTCTTATGAATTATTCCTATACCGCCCTGCCTCGCCATAGCTATAGCCATACGGTGTTCCGTAACAGTGTCCATACCTGCACTCATAAGCGGTATATTCAGGGTAATACCCTTTGTAAGTCGTGTCGAGATATCTACCAGATTCGGTGTAACCTCAGAATACTGGGGTACTAACAGCACATCGTCAAACGTGATTCCTTCTCCGATTATCTGTCCCATGCTAACCTCCCTTTCTGTGATATTTGTAAATGTTTCAAATTTTTATATTCTTTACATAATATTTGAAAAAAAAGCAAATGTCAATCATTTTTTCTCTGTTCCTGTGTTTTGCACAAACTCTATCCTGCAGCTGGGGCATTTTATCTTTATATCGCCCTTTCCCCTTGGCACACGAATCTTTTGGGAACAGTTTGGACATCTAAATATCTTATGGGTCTTTTTATCTTTTCTCCTCAGATAAAATCTGTGAACATATCCCCTTGCATTTCCGGTAAGCTGCATATAAGTCTGGTTTTCGGCATAACGCCTCGAAAGATTTTTTGAAAACACCCTGAACAGAGCAATAGCAATCAATATCCCTCCGAGCACGGCAAGTGCCCAAATACGGAAAAGCGCTGTAAGTATAAATACTCCCAGCGCTACAAAAAGAAGTATACGCGACAGATTATCGAACCCGTTCCTGCCGCCCATAAACCCGTGAATACCGTTATCTCTTTTCGCCATAAAAAAGCTTTATTCCTTTACTGCTTTGCCGAAATCCCCCAGTATTTCATTAAAATCCTCATACTCTTCTTCGGCATCATTATCCATATATATATGTTCGGGAACTATCTCAATATTGCTTCCCCACGCTTTACCCATCAGATACACCGTATGCTCCGAGTCCGCGTTTTCAAGATGATCTGATATCTTAGTAAAAATATTGTTCACATCCGCTGTTACCCTCTGACCCGGAGGCATAATTACGGTAAGCGAAGCTCCTTTTACATTAATACTTATATATACATCCTTTTCTATAGAAGCACGGCTGAGATCCAACACCAGCTTAGAACTAAATACCTTCAACTCACAGCCTTCAAACGGACCGTCTTCTATCTCAACAAGCTTTCTGTCAAAAAACGCAGTATACTTTCTAATCAAATCATGCCTTGAATCATCCTCAAGCAATGCATATTCCCTTTTTTTCTTACGATACATATCCGTACCGACCTTTATAGCTACACCCGCAACAACGGCCGCAGCTCCAAATTTAATTATCTTCCCGGTAAATGACATCTTTCAACACTCCCTTATGATATCGGTTTATATTAAACACAGCCTGCGTTGTTAATTACCATTCAGCCATTAGTGTGTCAAACAGGGACAGTCCCTTTGACACACTTATATTCCTGCTAAACAAGAATCTCCTACTTGAAAAATTATATCATAGCGAAAAGAAGTTTTCAATTTCGGATAACAGGAATAAACATATTAAGCATCATATCCGAAGCTTCCATATATCTGGGAACTGTACTCCAGCCGTCAGCTATCTTAAGATACATATAACGCCGCCCCGTTTCTTCATCACGTACATAGCTGTATCCGTAGCATACCACATGATGCGATCCGTAAGGCTTGTCAAATCTGAGCTGAAGATAACAAATACTTCCGCTCTCCAGACATTTTTTAAAATTCTTCTCCGTGGCTCTTCTTCTGACAAGCGTTTTTACATCGTCCAGACCGAACTCCTTAAAACAGCTTTTTAAAAACACCTTTGTAAATGTATCAAACGTACCGCCAAACATTTTCAAAAAATCGGTATTCCAGTAAATACCTTTGCGTCTCCCTGTATCGGACACCTTTAAAAATGCCTCGCGGATAAATTCATCATCCGGCTTCAGTACGGTTTTTCCTTCACTGAAGGCTCTGTTTAAAAAAGTAATTATCACATTTGTCACAGCCGTCGGTCCGCAATGCTTGACAAATCCTTTTCCGAGCGCTGCAAACTGCCCTGTCGTCAGATAAGAAGCATCCTTGCCCCAAATATCAAGATATTCATCCTGCACAAATAAAGAATCATGCTTCTTAGAAGCATGACTAACCGGATTTTCTATTACACCTTCTTTGCTCATAAAACGCCTTTACAGTCTTACACATACCTCGGCAGCGGAAAGCCCCGCTTCCTTTAAAGCCTTAATGATTTCATTCTTGTGCGCTGTTCCGAATGCTTCTATCGTGATCTGCAATTCAACCGCTGCATTTCTGTTTATGCTGACAAACTGGTTGTGCTCAAGCTTAATAACGTTTCCGTTGTTTTTTGCAATGATTTCCGATACTAAAACGAGTTCGCCGGGCTTGTCAGGAAGCTGTACGGATACGGTAAATATCCTGTCACGCATAACGAGTCCCTGCTGTATGACAGAGGACATAGTTATCACATCCATATTCCCCCCTGAAAGAACGCACACTACCTTTCTGCCGTCAAGATCTATGTGTCTTAGAGCCGCAACACTGAGCAGTCCCGAGTTTTCCGCAATCATTTTATGATTTTCCACCATGTCCAAAAAAGCCACGATGATATCCCTGTCAGGAACGCTTATGACTTCATCAATATTTTCTCTGAGCGTACAAAAAAGCTTATCACCTATCGTCTTTACCGCTGTACCGTCCGCTATCGTGCTTACATGAGCAAGCGTCACGGGAGTTCCTGCCGATAATGATTCTTTAAGGCAGGCTGCCCCCTCCGGCTCGACGGCTATCACCCTGATCTCAGGTTTTTTAAGCTTGGCATATGTCGCTACCCCCGCCGCCAGGCCTCCTCCGCCTACCGGCACGATCAAAACATCCGCCTCAGGCAGCTCCGAAAGAATCTCCACTCCTACAGAACCCTGACCAGTCGCCACGTCGATATCATTAAAGGGATGAACAAAAGTCATATTTTGCTCAGCGGCAAGCTTGTGCGCATATGAGCAAGCGTCATCATAAATATCACCATGCAGAATAACCTCGGCGCCGTAAGACTTTGTGCGGTTTACTTTTATAAGAGGAGTTGTCGTAGGCATAACGACTGTAGCTTTTACACCGAATTCTTTCGCGGCATAAGCTACTCCCTGAGCATGATTACCGGCCGATGCGGTAATAAGACCTCTTTGCCTTTCCTCCTCAGACATAGTACTTATCTTATAATATGCGCCTCTTAGCTTATATGAGCCTGTATACTGCATATTTTCAGGCTTAAGATAAACTTTGGCATTATTTTGCTCTGAAAGGAATGAGCTGAATATAAGCTCGGTTTTTGCCGTCACTCCGCTTATAAGCTTTGCAGCCTCTTCAAATATTTTGATATCTTTATTCATGCAAATTTACTTCCTTCTCCTGAACAACCCGAATAAGCCTCTGCGTTTCCCTGTATCATGATCATCATATTTTTCATCTTGATACCCATCATCCCCGTAATCTTCATCCGCTTCATCGCTTGAATCGTCATTAAGATCACTGCCGTCATCTTCATCCTCCCAATCATGTGCGAGACGACGTTTTCTCATAAATGCTTCATAAGCTTTATCATTATGAACCGTCGATATTTCTTCTTCATCATCCTCATCCTCATCCTCATCATAAAGCTCATCTTCGTCGTCGGAAATATCTTCAAAAATACCTCCTATTTCTCCGACATTTTCAGACACCGGCGCCTCTCCTTCTTCAGACTCTTCTTCGGTCACGGACTCATCTGTATCCACCGACTCCTCTGCAGCTACGGCATCATCAACCTTCTCAGGCTGTTCTGTGATTTCGGGCTCTGCTTCGTATTCAGGCTCCTCTTCGTACTTGGCTTCCTCCGTAACGTCGGGCTCCGCTTCGTATTCAGGCTCTTCTGTTGCCTCCGGCTCCTCTTCGTACTTGGCTTCTTCCGAAACTTCGGGCTCTGCTTCGTATTCAGGCTCCTCTTCTTCAACCGGCTCTGTCTCTGACAAATATTCCTCTTCAGCTATATCCTCTTCAACATCCGCTCCCCCGGCAAATATATCATCGTAAGCATCAGAAGCAAGTAAGGTCTCGTCTATCTCATCCTCTTCAAAGCCTCTCATTTCTTCATCCGAAAGCTCGACATCAAACAATGCATTTACAAACGAGCCCGAATCAAACTTTTGAAGATCCTCTATTTTCTCACCTACTCCGATATACTTTACGGGAATACCAAACTCTGCCTGTATGGCTATGATTATACCACCCTTTGCAGTACCGTCCATCTTGGTAAGGATAATACCGGTTATATCCGTAACCTCATTGAATTCCTTTAGCTGCGAAATCGCATTCTGTCCGGTAGTTGCGTCAAGAACTATCAGGTTCTCCCTGTAGCAGTCGGGATATTCTCTCTCAATAATCCTGTCTATCTTAGAGAGCTCATTCATTAGATTTTTTTTGTTGTGCAGTCGTCCGGCTGTATCTGCAATCAGCACATCCGCCCCCCTGGCTTTAGAAGCCTGGACGGCATCAAAAATAACAGCGCCCGGGTCGGCTCCCTCTTGCTGTGCAACCACATCTACGCCTGCTCTTTTCCCCCATACCTTAAGCTGGTCTATAGCCCCGGCCCTGAAAGTATCAGCCGCGGCAAGAACTACCTTTTTACCTTTGCTCTTAAGTGAGGCAGCAAGCTTTCCCACTGAAGTAGTCTTTCCTACACCGTTAACCCCTATAATAAGGAGCGCCGACCTGGTATTCTCATAGTCATAAGCATTTGGTCCTAAGTCTATTTTTTCTTTAATGGTATCGATAAGAAGCTGTCTGCACTCCTCAGGATCCTTTATTTTTTGTTCTTTAACTTTTGCTTTGAGCTCCTCCAGTATTTCATCGGTGGCACGGACTCCCATGTCACCCATGATCATAACCTCCTCGAGCTCGTCATAAAAATCATCATTAATAGCCTTATGACCGGAAAATATACTGTCAAAGCCCGCTACGATATTCTGACGGGTTTTAGCAAGACCTTCCTTTAATTTTTTAAATATATTCATCTGTTTATCTCCGGTTATTACTTTACTGAAACTTCCCGCTTAGTGTGTTTTATCCCCTTTTTCAAGCTCAACCGATACAAGAGCGGAGATACCCTTCTCCTGCATAGTTATACCGTAGAGTCTGTCAGCTGCCGACATAGTTCCTCGCCTGTGGGTGATAACTATATACTGCGTCTTATCTGCAAGCTGATTAAGATAGCTTGCAAAACGGCCTACATTGGCATCATCAAGAGCCGCCTCGATCTCGTCAAGCAAACAAAACGGTGAGGGCTTCAGGTTCTGTATAGCAAACAGCAGCGCTATGGCTGTCAGCGCTCTCTCTCCTCCCGAAAGCTGAAGCATATTCTGAAGCTTTTTACCGGGCGGCTGCGCAGTTATGGTTACGTCGGCATCAAGAATATCAACACTTTCATCGAGTGTAACAGATCCGTTTCCGCCTCCGAAAAGCTTTTTAAACGTTTCGGAAAACGCTTTATTAATACTGGCAAACTCCCGTGTAAACTGCTCACGCATTCCCTTATCGAGCTCATTAATCACACTCTCCAGTGAAGCTGTAGCCTTAACTAAATCCTCATGCTGGGTCGACAAAAACTCATAACGCTGATTGGTCTCTTTGAACTCTTCTATGGCGTTTACATTTACATCGCCAAGCCGCCTTACGGAATCCTTAAGCTCCTCACAGCGCGCCTTAACTAAAGAAAGATCAGTGAGCTCTTCATCCCTTAGCTCTGCCGCGTAAGAATATGTAAGCTCATACTCGCGCCACATGTAATCAGTAATGCTTTCAATGATTCCTTCAAGCTTTTCTTTTGAAGAGTTAAGCCTGAAAAGCTCCTTATCCAAAAGACTGATAGTCTCTGCTACTGCCTCTCTCTTCGCAAAAAAGGCTTTGTTTTTCTCATTTATCCTTTCGCGCTCAGCCTCGGTTTTTTCATGCTCTTGTTTAAGCTCTTCTATCCTGCTTCCAGCAAAGTCAAATCTTTCTCTGGTGTCCTCAAGCTCCTTTTCCTTTTCCTTAAGCTCCTCTTCATCTGCCTTTCTTCTTTCCTTGATAAATCTTATCTGCGTCTCTTTATCTTTGAGTTCCTTCTCAAGTCTTTCGAGCTGTTCATCGAGATAACCGTTTTCCTGAAGCGTAGATGAATAAGATATCTTAAGCTCCTCTAAATCAGATGAAAGCTTTTGGAGTCGGGCGTCACGCTCGGAAATTTCCTCTCCGAAGCTTTCCGTTGCCTCTCGATACCTTTTTTCATCAAGGATCATCTTGTCCATATCTTCCCCCGCGCGGGTAAGTTTGCTTTCAAGCTCTGCCTGTTTTTCCTTTAATTCATCCAGCCTCTCTCCGGCTCCGCTTGAATCCTTTGCAAGTTCATCCTTTTTCTCATCTGCATTTTTAAGGTTTATGCTTGCGGTATTTCTTTCTATGCCCGCATTTACCAGCTCCTCGCTTGCGGCTTCATATCTTACCCTAAGCTCCTCCTTTATTTCCTCATGTTTTTTTATCTTTTCGGAAAAGAAGGATATTTCTTCATTTAGCTTTTTTATCTCTCCCTCTGCTTCGGTAATTCGCCTTCTTCTTGAAAGAAGATTACCCGCATGACGAAAAGCTCCTCCTGTTATGGATCCTCCGGGACTCAGCTGCTCGCCTTCAAGGGTAACTATCCTGAGTGAATAATTATTATTTCTTGCAATCCTTAAAGCGTTGTCTATATTATCAATAACAAGAGTCCGCCCTAAAAGAAAATCAGCAAGCACATTAAACTTTTCATCATTTTTTACAAGCCCGTTTGCTATATCTATAAAACCGGGTTCATGAGTAAACTGGTCACGCCTCACAAGACCTCTGACTCTAATTGCATCAAGCGGAAGAAATGTAGCCCGACCTCCTTTCTCTCGCTTTAAGAACGCAACAAGCTCCTTTGCCTGCCTCTCGGTGTCTGTTACTATATTCTGAAGGGCACCTCCGAGAGCTGTTTCTATCGCTGTTTCGTATTTTGAATCAGTTTTGAAAATATCAGCAACAGCGCCAAGCACACTTGATTTTTCATCTTTGCGGTTCATGATCCTTCGGATACTTTCGGAATAACCCTCATATCTTTCAGTAACCGCTCTCAGCGCTTCCAGATCAGACTGCTTTTTCACGGCAGCATTTCTTGTTTCATGAAGCTTAGCGGAAACCAATGCTTCTTTTTCAGAATTATCCCTGATAAGCCTTTCAAGCTCTTCCTTAGCCTCAAGCGCTTTTGAAACACGCTTCTCTGCACTTTCAAGACCACGTCTGGCTTCGCTTAAGATACTTTCATGCCTGCTAATTATATCCTTTTTTTTACCCTCGTCCTTTCGGATTTCATCCATCGTTTCCCTGACGGATTCGATCTGAAGCTCTAATCGGCTTATAAGAGACTTTACCTCAGACTGTCCCTGAAGAGCGGCATATATACCCTCTCTGGCTTCCTTAAGCTTGTTTTCAGAGTCAAGGGCTTCGACTTTGAGCGAATCCCTTTTATCCTCAAGAGAGTTTTGTCTTTTGTTATATTCTTCTATGGATACAGCCAGTTCCTTCTTTTTTTCAACTATTTTTTCAATCTCTCCGCGTGTTTCCGGAGCTGATTCACTAAGTCGTTCGGAATCACTCGATGCAGTCTTAATCTTTTCTTTAAGGGCTCTTATCTGTTCCGAAAGTATACCTGTCCCTGAAGAAAACTCCTGGCTTTCTTTATTTAGTCTTTCTGTCTCAAGCCTTATCTCTTCCTCGTGCCTGTTAAGTGCGTTTATCTTTTCCTCGGCTTTTTCATATTCTTCCTTTGTGCTTTCATACTCTGCATTGGCCCTCCCCAGATCACCGGAGGCTATAGATATCTTTTCTTCAAGCTCTTCAAGCTCTCCCGAAGTCTTGTCCGACTGCATAACAAAATAATTGCAGTCAAATTTTTTAAGCTCTTCCTTAAGTTCAAGATAAGCCTTAGCTTTGTCAGACTGCTCCTTTAAAGGACCTACCCGCGTTTCTATTTCCCTAAGTATATCGGTAACACGTATAAGGTTATCATTTTCTATAGCCAGCTGCTTGATGGCGCGGGCTTTTCTTCTTTTGTATTTTACAATACCTGCAGCCTCATCAAAGAGCTCGCGCCGCTCATCGGCACGTCCGCTTAGTATCTTATCTATACGCCCCTGACCGATCATGGAATAGCCTTCCTTGCCGATTCCTGTATCATAAAAAAGCTCCTCTATATCACGGAGCCTGCAGGCAGTGTCATTTATACGATACTCACTCTCTCCGGAGCGGTAAACGCGCCTTGATACGGTCACCTCGTCGAATTCTATGGGCAGCGCCCTGTCAGAGTTATCAAATGTTATAGAGACGGCAGCAAATCCAACCGGCTTACGCTCCTGTGTTCCTGCAAATATAACATCCTCCATCTTGCCGCCGCGAAGCTGCTTTGCACTCTGCTCGCCCAAAACCCATTTTACGGCATCCGACACATTACTCTTTCCCGAACCGTTCGGTCCGACAATAGCTGTTATACCTTCATGAAATTCCAGCTTTGTTCTTCCTGCAAACGACTTAAAGCCCTGCAGATCCAAGCTTTTTAAAAACATCAGTTACTTCCCCTTTGAAACCGGAAACAAACCCTTTTCCTTAAGAACAAGCAGCGCCCGATACGCGCATTCCTGCTGGGCGTCTTTTTTGGTATGTCCCGAAGCACTCACATCAAAATATCCTTCACAAACCGCCCTTACAGAAAAGATCCTGTTATGAGCCGGTCCTTTCTCATCTGTATCCTTATACTCAACCATATACCCGTAAGCCTGCATACACTCCTGAAGAGCTGTTTTCGAGTCGGAAAACAAGGTGATATGGTCTATATCTTTAAAAATATGATCATCGATAAACTTCAGTGCGCTGTCAAGACCGCCGTCAAGGAAAACAGCGCCTATAACTGCTTCGAACGCATCGGATATTATAGACGGACGCTTCCGCCCTCCCGTACATTCCTCTCCGCGCCCCAGAAGAATGAACTTCTGGAAATTGATCTTTTTGGCGCACAGATTCAGTGTTTTCTCGCAGACTATACTGGCTCTTAACTTAGACATCTCGCCTTCCCGCATATCCGGATAAGTTAAAAATATATATCTGCTCGTAGCAAGCTCTAATACCGCATCACCTAAAAACTCCAGTCTCTCATTATTAAGATCTTTTCTGTTTTTAGTATCGGTTCTTCTCTCTTCATTAGCAAAGGAGCTGTGTGAAAGAGCGCGCAAAAGAAGCTGCGGATCACTAAACTTATACCCGGACAGCTCTTGAAACTCTTCTATAGTTTTTTTAACGCTTTTTTTGGCCATAGGATTCTTTAAACCGCATCATTTATGACTTCCAGGGCATCTTCAACAGTTTTTATATTGGTAAGATCCTCTTCGGGCACCTGTGTCTGTAAGATATCCTCAACCTCTGTAACTATTTCAAAAAGGTCGAGTGAATCCGCTCCGAGATCCTCGGTAAACCTTGAGTTTTCGGTAATCGTTTCCTCTTCTATATCCAGTTTTTCAGCTATTATTCTTCTTAATTCCTCAAATTCCATATCTGTCCTCCTTACTGATTTGTTCGGCATGCGCCTACTCCTCGTCCTCCGTTGCAAACAATCCTGCCATATCACCCAGTATATTTTTCCTGAGCAGACCGGCCATCTGACGTATGGCTATAACTATCTGACGTGCCTCGGAATTACCATGAGCCTTTACCACAAGCCCCTTTGTCCCCAAAAGCACTGCACCTCCGTACGACGCTGCATTATATGTGCCCAGAACATTTTTTAAACTCTTTTTGATAAGAGCCCCTCCGAGCTTGGAAACGGCAGATGAATAGATAGCCTTTTTAATCTCGGACAGAAGAGTTTTTGCAACACCTTCATACATCTTCAGTATTACATTACCAACAAATGCATCACAAACAATTACATCGGCATCTCCTGCGCTGATATCCCGCGCTTCTATGCTTCCCGTAAAATTGATATCACCTGCTTCCTTTAAAAGAGGAAATGTATCCTGAACCAGCTTATTGCCTTTTTCCTCTTCTTCGCCTACATTTACCAAGGCTACGGACGGCTTTCTCCTGTCAAACATCTTGGAGGCGTATACAGACCCCATTTTTGCCCACTGCAGCAGCCATGCCGGTCTTGCGTCCATATTTGCTCCTGCATCAACAAGCACTACAGGACCCTTAGGTGTCGGTATGCACGGAGCAAGACAGGCTCTCTCAACACCTCTCATACGACCGGCTATCGTCTGCCCGCCAACTAAAAGCGCTCCCGTGTTCCCGGCGGAAAGGAAAGCATCCGCCTCGCCGTCTTTAAGCAACTGTAAACCCCTCACCATAGATGAATCCTTCTTGCCGCGGATTGCTTTAACAGGGTGCTCTGCTGTTCCTATAATCTCAGAGGCGTCAGTTATCTCTATATTATCTGTTTTGATATGGGAATCATCAGACATAAGCTCGGCTATGACCTTTTTAATCTCAGACTCCTTTCCGACAAGATTAAAATAAAGTCCTCTGTCTTCTTTTAAGGCCTCAAGCGCACCCTTTACTATCTCAAAAGGTGCATTATCCCCACCCATACAATCAATGGCTATCCTCACATCTGCCATAAAACCACCATCCCGTAAAAAATTCACCCTCTAATATACAATATACTATGATTAAAATCAAATATCACATAACAGACTTTAATTCCCCGACCGATTCAAGAAAACGTATCCGCCCTCTTTCCTGAGGTGTTATAAAGCCTTCTTCAACCATTTTGTCATACTGACCCTTAAAATGATTATAATAACCGTCTACATTAATAAGAGTGCAAAGACCGTTTAGCTGATCAATTCTCGCAAGCGACATGATCTCAGCTATCTCCTCTATCGTACCAGGACCACCCGGAAGCGCAACAAAAACATCCCCCAAGGCTATCATCTTAGCCCGTCTTTCGCGTATGTCATCAGTCATGATCAGCTTATCAAGGTTGGGATGCAGCCCTTCTATCCCTTTTAGATTCTCCGGAAACACGCCTATCACATTGCCTCCTGCTTCAAGCACCGCGTCGGCAACTACACCCATGAGTCCCTGATCAGAGCCTCCGTAAACGAGTGAATGCGAATTCTCTCCTATAAATCTGCCTAACTCTTCGGCCGCTTCCCTGAAAGCCGGATTTTTACCCGGGTTTGACCCCATATAAACTGTTATGTTCATAAATATCACTCTCCTATTATATGTTTTCTATCTGCCAGTCTATACCTTTTATGCCCCGGTCCTCAAGAAATGAATTTGTTTTTGAAAAATGTCTGCAGCCGAAAAATCCCCTGTACGCCGAAAGCGGACTTGGGTGCGGAGCTTTGAGTATCAAGTGCCCCGGATTTGTAAGAAGCTTCTCTTTTCTTTGCGCCGGCGCTCCCCAAAGAAGAAAAACAATGGGTCTGTCTTGTGTGTTTAAGGCAGTGATAGCCGCATCCGTAAACTGCTCCCAGCCGATACCTGCATGGGAATTAGCCTCATGCGCCCGTACTGTAAGCACTGTATTAAGAAGCAAAACCCCTTCCTCTGCCCACTTTGTAAGACATCCATTGTTTGGAATGAAACACCCCAGATCACTTTGCAGCTCTTTATAAATATTTACCAGGGAAGGAGGTATCTGAATTCCCGGTTTAACCGAAAAAGACAGACCATGTGCCTGTCCGGTGTTGTGATAAGGATCCTGTCCCAGTATTACTGCTTTAACTTTACTCAAGGGCGTCAGATGAAACGCATTAAAAATATCATCAGGAACAGGAAAAACAGTATGTATTTTATACTCATCACATACCGTTTCGTAAAGCTTTTTATAATACTGTTTTGAAAACTCGCCCTTTAGCGCATCGCGCCAGTCGTTATTAATCTGTGCCATAAACAATAAGGATCAGAGATCCACCTCTACTCCGTTTTCTTTCAAATATTCCTTGAGCTCACGTATCCCAACCTCTTTAAAATGAAAAAGTGAAGCCGCAAGCGCAGCAGCTGCATTACACTCCGTAAATGCAGCAAGTATATCCTCTTTTGAGCCTGCTCCTCCGGAGGCTGTTACGGGAATACTGACCGCTTCCGCAACCGCTTTCGTAAGACCGATATCATAACCTTTTTTTTGTCCGTCCTCATCCATGCTGGTAAGTATAATCTCACCGGCTCCGAGCTCTTCAACCTGCTTTGCCCACTCCACTACATCCATATCAGCATCAACAGTACCGCTGTTTCTGACCACAGACCAGCCTGAACCATCCTTTCTTCTTACCGCATCTATGGCAGAAACCACTCTCTCAGATCCAAACTCCTCTGCAAGCTCTTTTAAAAGCTCCGGGTTTAATATCGCTGCGGAATTAACAGCTGCTTTGTCGGCTCCCGCCCCGATAACTGCCCTGAATTCTTCAGCACTGTGTATGCCGCCTCCGACTGCAAAAGGTATAGTCACAACCTCAGCTACCCTTCTGACAAGATCAAGCTTTGTAGCTCTGTCATCAGTTGTTGCAGTTATATCAAGAAGGACAAGCTCGTCCGCGCCCTCAGCGCAGTACGCCTTCGCTATCTCCACAGGATCACCTGCATCCTTCAGATCTACAAATGATACACCTTTAACTACTCTTCCGTCTTTACAATCCAGGCAGGGAATGATCTTTTTCTTGCTCATGATGCGCCTCCGTAAATTTTTAGATTATTGAGAATTATCTTTTTATGAATACGGTTATATTTTACTGTATTATACATAAATAACGCAAATTTTTTTTTGTACTTTTATCAATACGCAGTTATAAATATGCAGTGTATCAAAGGGTCGTTAGTGTGTCAAAGGGGACGGTTCTGCTGACACACTATTACAGCCGTTTACAGCAACCGGCCAATAACATAATCTTCACCGGCAACAGAGACGATTTCCTCAAGCTTCACGCTTACCATACTGCCCTCAAGCCCTTCTTTATTTATCGACACCAAGACCTTTATATACCTTCGGGTATGACCTACATAAAAGGCGTCGCAGCCACCGGGCATATACTCCGCAGGCAGCGCGCCCTTCCAAAGCTCTTCTATCAAAACCTCATCAGTTGTTCCTACAAAGGTCTCAAGACCCTTTCTCTTAAACTCTGCAGCCTTTTGAATCAACAATGCGCTTCTTAAGCGCTTTACCTTTCCTTCGACCTGCCTCGGCATATTTGCTGCCGGAGTTCCCGAGCGAGGTGAAAAAGCAAAAACATGTATATCAAAAAAACCGACCTTTTCAACAAACTTCAGGGTTTGAGCAAATTCTTCATCTGTCTCTTCCGGGAAACCGGTAATTATATCGGTAGTTATACTCGGACGATCATAGTATTTGCGAAGCATATCACATTTACTAAGATACTCATCACAGGTATAGCGTCTGTTCATTCGCTTAAGAACACCGTCGGATCCGCTCTGTAGTGAAAGATGAAAATGCGGACACAGCTTTGTTACCGGTTTTATTTTTTCTAAAAACTCACTGCTTACAAGTCCGGGCTCAAGCGAGCTTATCCGGACCCTTGTTAATTCCGAAACTTCCTGAAGTGCAAGCAGCAAATCAGCAATACCTCCGCCGGAATCAAGATCGGTTCCGTAAGCTGACATATTTATACCGGTAAGGACGATTTCTTTAATCCCTCCCGCAGTAAGCCTTCGAACTTCCTCAAGCACATCCGGGATCTTGCGGCTCCTCACCCTTCCTCTGGCATATGGAATTATACAAAAGGTGCAGAACTGATCACACCCGTCTTCTATCTTAATAAATGCCCTGGTATGTTTAGGGGTTTCATTAACGGGAAGCGTTTCGTAATCCGTTTTCTTTTTAAGATCGCTGACGGTAATCCGCCTGATCCCGTCCTTTAAAAAGTCCTGTATACTCTCTATAAGCTTACCCTTGTCATTGCTGCCGAGGCAGATATCAAAGCCTTCCCTCTCAAGATCAGACTTTTTGCTTGTCTGCACAAAACACCCCACGGCAACTATAACAGCCGCGGGGTTAAGCGTACGTGCTTTATGTAGCATCTGCCTTGATTTTCTGTCTGCAATATTAGTTACGGAACAGGTATTAACTATATATACATCCGCAGGTACTTCCCCTGCAAATGCAACTATCTCAAAGCCTGCCGCCTTAAGAGCCTGTTCCATAGCCTCTGTTTCATATGAATTTGTTTTGCAACCTAAATTATGAAGAGCAGCCTTCATTTATATATACCTCATCAACTGCTTATCCACTAAAACCTCCCGCTAGTGTGTCAGAACGGGGACAGTCCCTTTGTGTCAACGTGACACAAAGGGACTGTCCCCGTTCTGACACTATAACCGGGCAAAAAATACACCCCGTAAATAGTTTTGCAGAACCGGGGTGCATTAATTCATGTATGGTAAGAAGAAAAAACAATTATACTTCGGGAATTCCGGCAAATCCCTTTGCGAGCTCTTCATCTGTAGGAATATGATCGCTCATAGTTCCGTCATTGTACTGCTCATATGCCTTCATATCAAAATATCCTGTTCCGGTAAGACCGAATATAATAACCTTTTCTTCGCCTGTTTCTTTGCATTTTAAAGCTTCATCGATAGCCGCGCGTATAGCATGACCTGACTCAGGCGCCGGAAGTATACCCTCTGTGCGTGCAAACTGTGTAGCCGCCTCAAAAACAGATGTCTGCTCAACGGCAACAGCCTCCATAAGACCGTCATGATAAAGCTGTGAAAGCACCGGACTCATACCGTGATAACGAAGACCTCCTGCATGATTTGCCGAAGGTATAAAACCATGACCGAGAGTATACATCTTAGCCATAGGACAAACCATACCAAGATCAGCGAAATCATATGCAAACTTACCCTTTGTGAAGCTTGGACAAGATGCCGGCTCTACGGCAATCAGTCTGTAATCGGCTTCACCCCTGAGCTTCTCCCCCATAAACGGACTTATAAGGCCTCCGAGGTTTGATCCTCCTCCCGCGCACCCTATAATGATGTCAGGCTTTATTCCGTATTTCTCACAGGCAGCCTTTGTCTCAAGACCTATCACGGACTGATGAAGAAGAACCTGGTTAAGCACGCTTCCTAAAACGTAACGGTATCCTTCTGTTTTCGTTGCAACCTCTACCGCCTCAGAGATAGCGCAGCCAAGAGATCCTGTCGTTCCGGGATTTTCCTCATTTATCTTTCTTCCTATCTCTGTATCCATGGATGGAGATGCTGTAACAGACGCACCATAGGTTCTCATCACCTCTCGTCTGAATGGCTTTTGCTCATAAGATACCTTAACCATGTATACCTTACAATCAATACCGAAGAAAGCGCTTGCCATAGAAAGAGCTGTTCCCCACTGACCTGCACCTGTTTCCGTAGTCACTCCTTTAAGGCCCTGCTTCTTTGCATAATATGCCTGGGCAATAGCGGAATTAAGCTTATGAGATCCGGAAGTATTGCTTCCCTCAAACTTATAAAAAATCTTTGCAGGCGTATCAAGAGCCTTCTCAAGAAATTCAGCATGGATAAGCGGCGACGGACGATACATACGATAAAAGCTCTGGATCTCCTCAGGTATCGGAATATCTCTTGTCTCATCATCGAGTTCCTGCTTTATAAGCTCATCACAAAAAATAGGCTGCATCTCTTCAAATGTGAGAGGCTGCTTTGTCCCCGGATGGATGAGCGGCTCCGGCTTATTCTTCATATCCGCACGGACGTTATACCAGGTCTTAGGTATCTCGTCCTCCTCAAGAAATATTTTGTAAGGTATCTCTGAAATATTCATGGTAATTCTCCTAATTATTTTTATGCAAACGAATGTGTTGCGGGTGTAACAATCGCGTACGGTAGTATTTTTACACACCCGGCACATTCACCTGCATTGTATCATACCACGCGAGCCTCTATACCGCAATGTTATTTTTAAACTTCTGTATCAACTATAGCAGAAAACCACCACTGCCTGACACAAACTCTTACATCTTATTTTTTGACATATGTATGAAATTGTGTAAAGTCTAAGCTCGGAAAACCTTATTATATTAAAGTCTATATTGAAAAAAACAAAAACATATAAACTGATATTTTTCATACAAAGCTCTGCTTTTGTAGTAAAATATAACCAAGAAAAAATTCAAATTAATTTTGGTATCTGCTTTAAACCAAAAAAGGAGGAAACTGTCATGATACGCAAGATAATAAATATAGATCAGGAAAAATGTGAAGGGTGCGGCACCTGCATTACCGAATGCAACAAAGGCGCCATACAAATTGTTGAAGGTAAAGCTACTCTGATAAATGCCAACGTTTGCGACTCCTTAGGCTCGTGTATACCTAAGTGTCCTATGTATGCCATAAGCTTCGCAGAGTGCGATGTTGTCGAGTTTGATAAAGACAAAGCAATAAATGAGATGCTGAGGAAGATGCTTGTCGACACTCCTCCGGCCTTTCCTCCCTCTGCATTTTCCGGTATGGGCAGTCACTGTCCTTGCATGGACTTCAGTAAATCGAGAAAGTCATCCGGTGGTATTGAGGAGGAGGAATTTGTCGCCGACGCAGTAACAGCCTGAATAAATAAATATGCCCGTATTGGGTGTGTTTTTTTATTTAGAGAAGATTTGTCCGAAAATGAAAGTATGTCAACGGGAACTGTTCTACTGACACACAACCGTCTTTGAAATAAAAAAAGCGCGAGACGGGACTCGAACCCGCGACCCCCTCCTTGGCAAGGAGGTGCTCTACCAACTGAGCCACTCGCGCAAAAGCACAATATGTATACTACACTAACATAGCATACATGTCAAGTGCTTTTTTAAATTTTTTTTTATTTTTTTATTATTTTCAGCTTGTTTTCAAAACATCCAGCTTAATGTCAGACGGTAACTATCGCCATCTTTCACAATTATCGTGATGCTTTGTTATTAAACAGGTATTTACTTTACAACCCTTACCTTAATAACGCCTTCTATGGCCTCAAGAGAACTGATCAGCGCATCATCCGCAGCCTTATCCACATCAAGAAGTGTGTAAGCATAATCATCCTTAGACTTATTGGTCATGTCGGAAATATTTACACCGGTATCACCGACTGCTGCGGTAATCTTGCTTATGGTGTTAGGCACATTCTTATGAAATACGGCTATACGTCCGGCGTGCTCGGGGATACCCATATCACAAGCCGGATAATTAACGGAATTTCTGATATTACCGTTCTCGATATAATCCATAAGCTGCTCAACAGCCATAAGCGCGCAGTTCTCCTCCGCCTCTCTTGTAGAAGCTCCGAGGTGAGGGAATACGATCACATTCTCCTTGCCTGCCACAGTAGGATTAGCGAAGTCTGTAACGTATTTGCTGACTACTCCGTCCTCAATAGCCTTAAGCATCTCCGGCTCATCTACAAGGATGTCACGGGCACAGTTAACGATAACAACTCCAGGCTTCATCATAGCAAACTGCTCTTTGCCTATCATACCCTTTGTAGAATCAAGAAGAGGCACATGGATAGTGATATAATCGCACTCTCTGTAGATATCCTCAAGATTAGACGTATGCTTAACCTTTCTTGAAATATTCCATGCGGCATTTACGGAAAGATAAGGATCATAACCGTAAACCTCCATCTTAAGGTCTATGCAGGCATTAGCCACAAGGCGACCGATTGCCCCAAGACCAATTACGCCAAGCTTCTTGCCCTTAAGCTCCTGTCCGCCGAATGCTTTTTTAGCCTTTTCAGCCGACTTTGCGATATCAGGATCTGAAGCATTATCTTTTACCCACTCGGCTCCGCCTATAAGATCTCTTGACGCAAGAAACATAGCTGCAAGCACCTGCTCCTTTACGGCATTGGCGTTAGCTCCGGGAGTATTGAAAACAACAATCCCCTCATCAGCGCATCTGTCAAGAGGTATATTGTTCACACCCGCGCCGGCACGCGCTACGGCAAGCGGATTCTTACCGAATTCCATCTCATGCATCTTTGCGCTTCTTACGAGTATGGCATGAGCCTCCTCAAAAGAAGCATCGGTATTATAATTATCAGGAAGCACCGAAAGTCCTGATTCCGAAATATTATTCAGACAATGAATATTTATCATAACTGTTCTCCGTTTTTTTATAATTTTAAAGTGTTATTATAACAGGTTTATTAAATATCGTCTATTATGAATTAGCTTTTTCAAAGGCATCCATAAACTCAACAAGCTTTTCAACACCCTCTATAGGCATAGCATTATAAATAGAAGCCCTCATACCGCCTACCGATCTGTGTCCTTTAAGGTTAATAAAGCCTGCTTCCTTTGCTTCCGAAATGAACTTAGCATTCATATCATCATCGCCTGTAACAAACGGTACATTCATAAGAGAACGCGCTTCAGGTACTACAGTTCCCTTAAAAAGAGAGCTTTGATCAAGGAAGTCATAAAGCACTGCGGCCTTTTTCTCATTATGAGTCTTCATAACCTCAAGTCCGCCCATATTCTTGATCCACTTAAACACCTTGCCGCACATGTAGATGTTATAGCAGGGAGGTGTATTATAAAGAGAATCAGCATCTGCGTGCGTCTTGTACTGAAGCATTGTAGGAACACCGGGAATTGCCTCCTCAGGAATAAGATCCTCTCTGATAGCACAGATAGTAACGCCTGCCGGTCCGATATTCTTCTGGGCGCCGCCGTAGAACATGGCATATTTTGAAATATCCATAGGCTCTGAAAGGAAGCATGAGGATACATCGGCTATAAGATCATGCCCTTTAGTATTCGGAAGCTCCTTAAACTTAGTTCCGTATATGGTATTGTTTTCGCAAATATATACATAATCCGCATCCTCCGGTATGTCAAGATCGGAGCAATCCGGTATATATGAAAATGTCTTATCCTCAGAGGAAGCAACACATACCGCATCTCCGAAAAGTGAAGCCTCCTTGTATGCCTTCTTTGCCCACTGACCCGTTACGATGTAAGCTGCCTTCTTATTCTTCATAAGATTTAAAGGAATCATCGCAAACTGTGTCGAAGCCCCGCCCTGAAGGAATAAAACCTTATAATTGTCGGGAAGACCCAAAAGCTCCCTGAAATCAGCCTCTGCCTCTTTTATTATGCCGTCAAACTCCTTTGAGCGATGGCTCATCTCCATAACAGACTGTCCCGATCCCTTGTAATCAAGCATCTCATCTGCTGCTTCCTTAAGAACGTCCTCGGGCAAAACTGCGGGACCTGCACTGAAATTATATACTCTTGACATAAATACCTCCTGCATACTTATATACTTTTTATCGCTATCACAGTATCTTTACTACACTTACGACTGAGCTCTGAACTGCAACTTATTTTTTCTTCTTCAGATCCTCAGCATCAAATGCCTCTGAAATATTTCCTCCCGGCGATACCATCGGGAATACCTTATCATCAGAGTCTATCAAACATTCTATCATAACAGGAATGTTTTGTTTTGTATTTTTTAATGCTTTCTCAAAAACTTTTTCAAACTCTTCTATCGTGTCTGCTCTGTATGCGGCAGCTCCCAAGCCTTCCGCAACCTTTACAAAATCCACCTTATCCTTAAGAGTTGTGTTGGAGTAACGCTTGTCGTAGAAAAGATCCTGCCACTGACGCACCATGCCCAGAACGTTATTATTTATAACTAACTCTATAACGGGAATTCCGTATCTTGAAGCCGTAGCAAGCTCATTCATATTCATACGGAAGCAGCCGTCACCGGCAATGTTAACAACTACACTCTCAGGCGAACCTTTCTTTGCTCCTATGGCCGCGCCGAGACCGAAGCCCATAGTTCCAAGTCCTCCTGAAGTTAAAAGATGCCTCGGCTTTGTAAATTTATAATGCTGCGCCGCCCACATCTGATGCTGTCCCACATCTGTGACTATGATCGCTTCACCTTTTGTAAGCTCGTAAAGCTTTTCAATGATAAGAGGACCGTTAAGACGCTTATCATTTACCTTAACGGCATACTTCTTCTTAGCGTCATTTATCTCCTTAAGCCATTCCTTATGCGACTGCTGCTCAAGCTCTGAGTTAAGCCGTTTCAGAATCTCCTTTGCGTCACCTATAATACTTGTGGTCGCCTTGATATTTTTATTGATTTCCGCAGGGTCGATATCGATGTGTATTATCTTGGCATTCTTGGCAAACGATCTGGTATTTCCTGTATCTCTGTCGGAAAATCTTGCTCCGATAACTATAAGAAGATCACACTTTGAAACACCGAAGTTCGACGTTTTTGTACCGTGCATACCAAGCATACCGGTATAGAGCTTATCCGTCTCGTCAAATCCGCCCTGCCCCATAAGAGAGTCAGTTACGGGAGCATCCATGAGATTAGCAAACTCATAAACTTCTTTTTCCGCACCGGACGCAATAACACCGCCTCCTATAAATATATAAGGCTTTTTGGATTTCTTTATAAGCTCTATAGCTTTAGTTATATCCTTTTCAGTTATTGTTTCTGTTACCGGCTCTATTTTCTCCGGCTCCTTTGCCGTATAAGCACAGGTATTAGATGTAACATCCTTAGCGACATCTATGAGCACGGGACCCGGACGACCCTCTGCCGCTATCTTAAAAGCGCGTCTGACAGTATCTGCAAGAACCTTTACATCCTTTACGATAAAGTTATGCTTTGTGATCGGCATGGTCACACCTGCTATATCTATCTCCTGAAAGGTATCCTTACCGAGCATAGCTACATTTACATTACACGTAATAGCAACAAGCGGGATAGAATCCATATACGCCGTAGCTATTCCCGTTACAAGGTTTGTAGCGCCGGGACCTGATGTTGCAAAGCACACGCCTGTTTTTCCGGTCGCTCT
The DNA here is from genome assembly GCA_902784165.1 of uncultured Lachnospiraceae bacterium. Lineage (GTDB taxonomy): Bacteria > Bacillota > Clostridia > Lachnospirales > Lachnospiraceae > UBA4285. The sequence continues at coordinate 60,439 of CACZTL010000004.1, forward strand.
TGCATAACCGTCTGCTGCATGAGCTGCCCCCTGCTCATGTGAAGTAAGAATATGCTCAATCTCATCCTGATGCTTATAAAGAGCATCATATAAATTAAGAGCCGTACCGCCGGGATATCCGAATACAGTATCAACGCCCTGCTCCTTAAGGCACTCTACGATTATTTCCGCACCGCTTATATTCATATATTTCACCTCTACTTATATTTTTCGCTTATTCAAGGATTCTTAACAAACACTTTCCTCAAAGGGCATTTTTGTTATTAGGCCATAATATGAACATTATACCTGTTACAAAACCCTTTAACAAGCATTATTATATTTTACAGCAATCAACCTCAAGCACTGCGCCTCTGTTTCCTGATGTAACCATAGAAGCATAACGCGCAAGATACCCTGTAGTAATAACCGGCGCCTTCGGCATCCAGTTCTTTCTTCTCTCCTCCATCTCTTCATCGGAAACATCAAGCGTAATAGTGAAATTAGGTATATCGATCTTAATGATATCTCCTTCATGCACAAGCGCGATAGGCCCTCCAACCGCTGCCTCCGGTGATACATGACCGATAGATGCGCCACGGCTGGCACCGGAAAACCTTCCGTCCGTAATAAGCGCTACCGTTGAACCGAGCCCCATGCCTGCTATAGCTGATGTAGGATTTAACATCTCTCGCATACCCGGTCCGCCTTTAGGCCCTTCATACCTGATAACAACCACATCACCCGGATTGATTTTACCACCCTTTATAGCCGCTATGGCATCCTCCTCACACTCAAAAACCCTCGCAGGACCCTCGTGCACCATCATCTCATCCACAACAGCCGATCTCTTTACCACGCTTCCGTCCGGAGCAAGATTGCCCGAAAGAACCGCAAGACCTCCGGTCTTACTGTAAGGATCATCAAACGGCCTGATTATTTCCTCATCCTTGTTGACAGAATCTGCTATATTTTCACCGATGGTATTTCCTGTAACCGTCATACATTCCGTATGTATAAGATCGTGATCGGCGAGCTGCTTCATAACCGCATATACGCCGCCTGCCTCCTGAAGGTCTTCCATATATGCCGGACCTGCCGGGGCGAGATGACAGAGGTTCGGAGTTTTTTCGCTTATCTCATTAGCGAATTTTATATCAAAATCAAAGCCGATCTCATGAGCTATCGCCGGCAAATGTAACATACTGTTTGTAGAACAGCCGAGAGCCATATCCACCGTAAGTGCATTAAGTATCGCTTCCTTTGTCATGATATCCCGAGGTCTTATATTCTTCCTTATAAGCTCCATAACCTGCATACCTGCATGCTTTGCAAGCTTAATCCTTTCGGAATAAACAGCGGGAATAGTACCGTTACCTTTAAGTCCCATTCCGAGTGCCTCTGTCAGGCAGTTCATGGAATTTGCTGTATACATGCCGGAGCATGATCCGCAGGTGGGACAGGCATGGTTCTCATAATCAAGAACATCCTCCTCAGTCATGGTTCCGGCTGCATTGGCACCTACTGCCTCAAACATGGATGAAAGGCTTCTCTTTTGCCTCTTCACGCGTCCGGCAAGCATGGGGCCTCCGCTGACAAATACCGTAGGCACATTTACCCTCGCTGCCGCCATAAGAAGTCCCGGAACATTCTTATCACAATTAGGTATCATTACAAGACCGTCGAACTGGTGGGCGATAGCCATAGCCTCGGTAGAATCGGCTATCAAATCTCTTGTTACAAGCGAATACTTCATTCCGACGTGTCCCATCGCTATTCCGTCACACACTGCGATTGCCGGAAATACAAGAGGCGTTCCGCCGGCTGCTGCAACACCCATCTTTACGGCATCCGCTATCTTATCAAGATTCATATGACCCGGAACAACTTCATTGTACGAGCTTACTATCCCGATGATAGGGCGGGACATCTCTTCTCTCGTAAGACCGAGCGCATTAAGAAGCGAACGCTGAGGAGCGTGCTCAACGCCTGCCGTTATCTGGTCGCTTTTCAAATTTTTCTTGTCCGGAAATAAATTTTCTTTTCCCATATATATCACCTGCTGTATCTGATAAATAAAAACTACCGTTTTAGTGTGTCAGATGGGGACAGTCCCTTTGTGTCAGTGCTGACACAAAGGGACTGTCCCCATTTGACACA
>CACZTL010000005.1 GCA_902784165.1 uncultured Lachnospiraceae bacterium
AAAAAACCGGTGACGACGGCTTTATGAACACAACAAACTGGGCACAGTATTATACGGGAGTTGCTCTTGCCAATCATGCCGTTACAGAGGAAGTGATAGACCCTATACAGGGTTGTCCTTGACACACTTACAGAAAAATTCAGAGGTATATCATGAAAAGAGAATTCAAAAGCGGTGACATAGTTAAGCACTTTAAGCGCGAAACACTTACGGCCGCCGAAAAGGCGCAAAACAAATATCTGTATAAGATATTATGCTCCGCATTAAATAGTGAAACTATGGAAGAAATGGTCGTTTACATGGCTTTATACGGCGATTTTAAAGCTTATGTAAGACCGGCTGCAATGTTTTACAGTGAGGTAGACAGGGATAAATACCCGGATATAAAACAGCAGTACAGATTTGAAAAATGTGAGGAGTTATCATGATAAGAAAAATTTTTCTGATTGCAGCCGTATGCGTTCCGGCAGCAACCGGGCTTACGGGATGTACGCTTTTCGGAACACCGGAGTCTCAGGAATCTCAGACGGTAACTGCTGATGAAATGACTTCGGAAAATACGCAAAATGCTGAAGCTTCAACAGAAGCCTCCCAAAAAGAAGAAACTTCTTCGGCACAAAATGACTCCGATAAAAAGCAGGAGACGGAGGTAAGCCTACTGGCGGTAGGAGATAATCTCATACATGATACTATATATGAGGCATTTTATGAGGGTGATGGTGTTTATGATTTTCATTCTCTGTATGACTATGTTCGTCCGACCGTTAAAGAATATGATATAGCTGTAATTAATCAGGAAACCATATTTGTAGAGGATGATAACGATGTGGAAAATTATCCCAATTTCGGAACACCTCATGAAATGGGAGAGGCGCTTTACGATACCGGCTTTGATGTAGTGCTTTCGGCTACCAATCATACCATGGATAAAGGTGCCGATACGATCGAGTATATGTATGATTATTGGAAAACAAAGTACCCCCAGGTCAGCATACTGGGTATTCATGGCGATGAAAAAGATTTCAACACTATAGATTATGTAGAAAAAAACGGTATAAAGCTTGCCATGTTTAATTATACATACGGGCTGAACGGTTATTCTCTTCCTGATGACAGATCATATCTTGTTGATCTACTTGATAATAAAGATAAGTTTATATCTGACCTGAAAAAAGCAGAGGATGAGGCTGATATGAGTGTCTGCTTTCTGCATATAGGTGAAGAATACACTTACGAGCCTACTGAATTTCAGAAGCAGTACATAGAGGATATAATCGATGCCGGTGCGGATCTCGTAATCTGCGCTCATCCTCATGTGGTAGAGCCTTTTGGTGAAGTGACGACTGCTAACGGAAACAAAGGCACCGTTTTTTATTCCTGCGGAAATTTTGTTTCAGCCCAGGATGAAATAGACCGACTGCTCGGCGGCATGGCCTCCGTAACAATAAAAAAGACAACAGAGGGTGACAGATCCGTTACTGAAGTGACAGATTTTGATTTTATCCCTGTTGTCATGCATTACTCCGACTGGAGTACAGCTGTTTATAAGCTTGAGGATTATACAGACGATCTCGCGGGGAATCACTGGGTATATTATTATGATGACAGACTCAGCGTAGATTATCTTTGGGAGCTTTGGGAAGATATAACCGGTTAAAGCTTCTTTATATAACACTCATCACATAATCCGTAAAAAACAGTTTTAAACGGATTGAGAAAAAATTTATGACCAACAGCCAGATGCTTTTGTAAAGCTTCAAGATCACCGCAGTGCAAATGTATCAGCTTTCCGCATTTTTCACATTTACAGTGAAAGCATGCATTGTGATCATCGTGCGCTTCTTCGGAAACATATTCAAAGCAGGCAGGAGAGTTTTTGTCGATAATGTATTTGTTGACCAAACCGTCTTTTATCATGCGCTCCAGATGCCTGTATACAGTGGTCATCCCGATAGGGTTACCCTGCTCTTTAAAATGCTCGCATATATCACTGACCGTAACGTGCTTGCCCGAAACGGATTTAAGATAATCAGCGAGCATATTTTTTTGTTTAGTGTTATATGAGTTCTTGTTATTCATGATTATATCCTTATTTATTTAAAGTGTGTCAAACAGGGACAGTCCCTTTGTGTCAGAACTGACACAAAGGGACTGTCCCTGTTTGACACACTTTAAATAATACTCTCAAAAAAAATAAAGTCAAGTAATTTAAAAATCATTTTCATTTTACTTGACAACACACTGCCTTTCGTTTAAAATTGAAAACAATTTTCAATTAGTGTGTCAAAGGGGACGTTTCTGCTGACACACTACACGATATAAAATACAGGAGATAACGACATGAATAAACTTACCAAACTTATTATTCCGGCAGCTGCCGGCGCACTTTTGCTTACGGGATGCTCAGCAGCAAATTCTTCAGGCAACAGCGAAACAACAGCGTCGGCTGTAGAAACTTATTCCACAGGGTCAACCGGATCTGTATCCGATGCCGGATCGGACAAGCTTAAGATAGTTACAACTATATTTCCTGAGTATGACTGGGTTATGAATATACTCGGAGATAAGAAAGCGGACGCTGATGTAACTCTTTTGTG
>CACZTL010000006.1 GCA_902784165.1 uncultured Lachnospiraceae bacterium
GTTGCAGGACTTATCATTGCCGGAGAGGTTGTGAAGGATATTATTTCCGGGTAATTTCAGCTAATATTAACAAAAGTGTGTCAAATGGGGACAGTCCCTTTGTGTCAGTCCTGACACAAAGGGACTGTCCCCATTTGACACACTTTTGTTTATATTAGCTGAAATTACCCGGAAATAATATCCTTCACAACCTCTCCGGCAATGATAAGTCCTGCAACAGAAGGCACAAATGAAACAGTACCCGGTATACTTCTTTTTTTTGAAGCGGTTTCCGTAAGATCATCCGCTTTTTTCTTGCCGTCAATATATGTGTTTAGTGCATCAGGTTCGGGGACTATCGGTATTTCCTTGGAATATACACATTTCAGCTTTTTAATTCCCCTTTCCCTGCACTCCTTTCGCATTACCTTCGCAAGCGGACATACGCTTGTTTCATATATATCAGCTACTTCAAATGCACATGGATCTAACTTATTTCCTGCACCCAACGCAGATATAACGGGTATGTCTTTGTCGATTGCATTTTCAATGATACAAAGCTTTCCGGTAACCGTATCTATCGCATCCACCACATAATCATACTCTGCAAAATCAAACTGACCGGCAGTTTCCGGCAAATAAAATACATTATAAGTTCTTACCCTGCACTCCGGATTAATATCTGCTACACGCTCAGCCGCAACTTCCGTTTTGAAACGACCTACAGTTTTGAGTGTAGCTAATATCTGCCTGTTTATATTAGTCATGCATACTGTGTCATTATCTATAAGATCAAGCGCACCTATACCGCACCTTGCCAATGCTTCTACCGTATATCCTCCAACTCCGCCGACACCAAAGACAGCGACACGGGAATTTTGTAGTTTTTGCAGCGCTTTGGTTCCGAGCAGAAGCCGGGTTCTTGAAAACTGATCCATTCGTTATACCTTTTTAAAATATTTTATTTGAATTAGTATGTCTTACGGGGACAGACTCTGTAAAAAATTTGTGAAAGCTTATCACATAAGCCAGAAAAAGAAATATGCCGCATATGACGCAAGGAGAATAACACCGCCCCATCTGAAAAGCTTTTTTTTTTTGAAACATAATAACCACAACAACACTCCGGCACCTATAGCTATAAGCGTATCTACCCTGAAAGGCACCGTGAAAGGTATATTGGTTATGAGCCCGGATATTCCGACTACAAAAAGAATATTAAATATATTACTTCCGACTACATTTCCTACCGCTATATCAGCATTACCTTTCCTTGCAGCAGTAACAGATGTAAACAATTCAGGAAGCGATGTTCCGAGAGCAACAACCGTAAGACCTATAAAGCGCTCACTTACGCCAAAGCTTCTTGCTATCTCTGTAGCCGCATTTACAGTAATCTGACTTCCGAATATGATCATTGCAATGCCGATACCTGCAAGGATCAAAGCAACCGGTATAGTAAGTTTTTTTGCCGGTTTATCATCCTCATCTGCAATCTTACCTGACTTAACCATTCGGATAAGATAAAATATGTAAAATATCATAAGACCGACAAGTATAGCAGCATCAATTCGGCTGATAGAGCCGTCAAGTCCCAGCAAAAGCATAAGAGCGGTTACACCCAGCATAAAAGGGATGTCAAACTTTATAGTGGAACCGGATACGGAAATAGCAACTATAACAGCAGTCAGGCCCAATATTATAAAAATATTTAAAATATTACTGCCGACTACATTACCTATAGTAATGTCAGCTGCACCCTTAGTCGCTGAAGCTATACTTACGGCAGCTTCCGGAGCACTGGTTCCAAGCGCAACAACTGTCAGACCTATGATAAGCTGTGGAATGCCGAATTTTTTAGCAATACCCACAGCTCCGTCAACAAAGAAATCTGCACCTTTGATAAGTAATGCAAAACCTGCAGCTAGTAAGATCCATTGTAAAACCATTTTAGTTTTCTCCTTGTTTTTTTTTAAAGGTGTAGAAGTGTGTCAGATGGGGACAGTCCCTTTGTGTCAGGATTAACACAAAGGGACTGTCCCCATCTGACACACTAAACGGAATAGTATTGTGTTTAAAAAAGAAAAAGTGACGAGTCTGCATCGCAAAAAAGCGACACAAAGTCTCGTCACTTGATATGACCGACCGGGTTTTTACACCGCGTTGACGACCGGCCAAACACGCAAAGCGTGCCGACTACTCCCTTTGGTTTACTTAACACATGATAGAACAATCAGATATAAAAGTCAATGAATATTATATGAAATTTGAGGATAATGCAAAAAAGCACTTTTACTTCAATGTTGTGTATAACCCGTGTATAATAGGGTATAGCAAAGGTCAAAACAATTTTCGCTTTTAAAAAAGATGATTTGATATAAAAAACCGTGGCTGAGTTTAGAATAACATCAAGCCACGGCCTTTTTTAGTTTTCTTTATGAGCTTCAATAAATTCAGTGAGTAGCTTCGTTACCGTTGCGGCCTGTCCGACACCTAATCGATCACAGGTAGCCTTAAACTCATCTGCAAGCTCTTTCTTGATTTTATAGCTTTTAGATATAAGCCCTATCTTCTGTTGATACTTCGTAGTGGCTTTTGTCTGTGTGTTGGGTTCTCCCTTTGGCATATTACTCACCCCTTTTTGCTCTGTGTCTTAAAAAAAGCGATACCAGAAGTTTCCCGATTCCAATCGCGATAAAAAAGATTCCTAATTTTGTCAACATTTTGCTCTACCTCCGCTAACTGTTGTAAATGTAATATATGTGTGGTAGTATGAAAAAGGGGTGAGGGCATCACCCCCTTTCTTTTCAAATTCTCTGCAGATTATTTGAAGAGCTTTTCAATCAGTATCAATATGATTCCGATTGTTAAATCTATCAAGGCGTGGACTGCTAAATCTCTAACCTTGGTAGATTTTTTATTGTCTTCTTGCAATTTGTATCACCTCCTTTCTGTAATTATAATAACATAGTGTATACACTATGTCAATAGTTTTTTTTCAAAAAATGAAATATTTTAAATAATAAAAAGCCGTACCCTTTCGGAAAGATTTAAGAAGCGGATCCGTGGGTGCGGCTTTTGTTTGTGATAATCTTTATTCAGTTTTAATTTGAACTTGAAAGAAAGCCCTTATGGGGTTTTAATTTATGCCCTGACCGTATACGTCAGGCTGATCCATCCTGCACCGGACTTGAGTTTACCCCATCCGCCAAAGGTCTGCACGATGGTGTAAATCTCGCCCTGCTTTACAACGGTGTTGATCCTGTACTGAGTGCCGGCACCGGAGCGGACATTAAGCCTGCCGGCTGTAATCCGCACCTTGTAGGATGTGCCTGTGCCGTTCGGCACAGATGATCCTGATCCGGATCCATTTACATTCGCCTGATTCTTCGGACGAAGAACTCCGGCTACGCCGGTGTAATCGTGCTTAATCTTAGCGCAAGCATCGTTCCTGCCTCTCCAGTTCTGATCCCAAGAGTAGAACCAGGAAGTGTTGCCTTCACCGGTACATATCGCTATATGGCCGTAAGGCATTCTTGCTGTCTTTCTCCAGACGATAATGTCTCCCTTCTGAGGGACAAAACTTGGCGTGTTTGTGATTCGCGTAAAGTTCTTATACAGCCCCGGGATGCTGTAAAAATTGTCGTAGTATGCGTGAGCATTGCCCCATGTTCCCGGGTTTATGCCGAACACATAGTACAGGTATCCCTTTATCAGATCCACGCACTGCACACCATATGCTCTGTCAAAATCCAGCCCTTTGCCGAGCCACCTGGCTATGAAAGCCACTAAAGTAATTAAAGCTGCCATTATACCTCCTTTCCTGCTCATGCAGATAAAAACCATTTTCGCGGTTTCACGAAAATGGTCAGACAAAAAGGGCGTGA
>CACZTL010000007.1 GCA_902784165.1 uncultured Lachnospiraceae bacterium
ATAAGCGAAGGCTGCGCAGGCTGTGTTGCTTGCGCGGGCTGCGCGGCTGCCGCCTGGGTCTGCGTAGGCTGTGCCTGCTGCTGTGCGGGCTGTGCCTGTTGCTGATGCGCCTGTGTATTGGCTGCGGCTGCGGGCTGCGCTTCATTTTTCTCAAGCTCACCTTTAAGGATCTTACCCGAGGCAGCGTCTATCTCGTATTCAAAAGTAGTGCCGCCGGCGTTAAAGTCTACCTCGTAAACAATCTTTCCGTCGTCATAGTCCATGCCGACCTTCAGATCGGAAACCTTGTCCTTTTCGTAGCCGGCATTCTCAAGAGCCGTAAGCGTCGCGGCGTCGATACCGATATATCCGCTGTCGCTCGCATTACCTATAGAAGTAACTGTTTCCGAATCAGACTTCTTAAGAAGGTTAAGATCATTTATCGAAAGCTTTACGAGATCCTCGAACTTGAGCTTCGCGTTCTGGCTTACGATCTCGTCTATAAGCTGTGCCTTGCTCATCGTAATCCCGTACTTCTCGGCAAGCTCCCTCAGTTTCGAACAATCCTTTATGGTCTGTCCGATGATGGCTCCGTTAAATGTATCGCTTTTTAATATCTTTTGAACCTCACCCATGAGCAACTGTCTTAAGGACTCCGCCTCTGCCGGATCTGCGTTGTCCACGCTTATAAGGATAGAGTTCGCAATCTCACTTAAGTAGCCCTTACTTATCATGGAACCCAGAAGCGCGTTTATTGTAACATTCAGATCCGTTCCGGCAAAGTTCATGTCTCCGACAATATCTTTGGCATCATCGTTCATGGGAACCACGGATATTACCCTGCGGTCTTTATTTACATTTATCTCTATACTGGGGTTGACCTCAAGAGACACCACCGAGGCTATCGCATTTACCGCATTATACGAGGAAATGCCTACCGGGATAAATATCGCCGCAGCCGCCGCAAGCGCTATAAGAAAGGATCGAAGCACCCACGGACGTTTTCTTCCTGTCTTTGCGGGTTCGCTTTCCGCCGCGCTTTCTTTTGATGTAAATGTAATTACCCTGCCGGACTCCTGTTCACTTGACCTTCGCTCAACATCTGCTTCAGAGCTTTGATCCTCTTCCGGGTGCTGAATCTGTTTAAGCGTTCCTTTTTCATCCGTGCCGTGAGCCTGTGCCGGTGGAAGTGTTTCATTTACTTCAGCACCCTGAGCCTGAGCCGGTACATCTACCGCCTCGACATCAGCCTTCAGTGCGGCATTTCCCTCGATCCGCCCAAGTATTTTATCAAATACGTCGGGAGCGGCATGGTCAAATGCTTGTTTTATCTTGCTTTCTGTATCATTACTTTTCATAGCCTGCTCCTTTCGTAAGTTTTTCATTCAGCTTTTTAAGAGACCTGTTATACTTGGACAGAACTGTAGAGAGCGGCATCTTCAAAAACTCTGCAATCTCGCGGTGCTTAAGTCCCGACACCGTATGCAGGACTACTATCTGCCTTTCGTCCTCCGCCAGAGTCTGCAATATCTCCGTCAACACGATATTATCCTCCGTACTGATATTGTCATTCTCTCCTATAAACTTTTCCCAGTCCTCCTCCGGAATATCCGCCTGCTTCTGCCTGTCTCGTATAAGCTGCAAGCAAAGATTTCTCGTAATCGTAAGGATCCATGCAAGCGGCTTCCCCTGGCTCTTGTAATCGCCCGCCGCGCCGTGTACCTTTACAAAACAGTCCTGAAGCACATCCTCCGCATCGTCCGGATTTTTAAGTATAGAAAGAGCAAAGCCGTACACAGACGACTTTGTCTCCTCGTAAAGCTTCTTAAACCCGTCCATATTGCCGGTCGCGGTCTCTTCTATGCATTTATCCAAATAGGCGTCATGTTCTTTTTCATTTTTCCAATCCGCCATATTTACCGTTTCCGAATTATCCGTCATTTCGGTTCTCCTGTTAAAATTCTTTTCCCTCTATGATAATAATACATATAGTCGAAGATTTATTGCAATTTTTTTTAAAAAAGTGTGTCAAACGGGGACAGTCCCTTTGTGTCAGAACTGACACAAAGGGACTGTCCCCGTTTGACACAC
>CACZTL010000008.1 GCA_902784165.1 uncultured Lachnospiraceae bacterium
TTCATTCTGTAGTAAAGAAAGTATATGTGACTACTTTATCACCACTTTGCTTACAAAATCAGATAGCGGTACTATACAACTTATATACTGACATTTAATTGTATTTCAAGATTTTTGCCGGTTACACCTGACACAAATTCTGATAATGACTGTAGTATCAGCTGTATGTGATGCAAAATGTGACAATGGAGAACCCATGACAAAAGCAGCGTCCCTATGTCTCACAGTTCTTTTGACAACACCTTCAAATCATTTGATCTGATTACTTGATCAATCCTTTCAAAACGCTCTTCACTGATATCGGCAGCGGCAGCATATTCTGAAAATCTTTCAACTACAGAGCATACCTGCTCAATAATATACATGCATTTCTTTGAACGTATCCCCATGGTTGTTCCTGCCTGTATAAGGTCGGCGGCAGTTATATGTTGTGTTTTATTATTTACAGTCATTTGGTGTGCTCTCAGCCACCGGTTATCAGGATTATATGAAAAAGTAATATCGTATGCCGGAGAAAGGCTCCATTTTCCGTTTCTGTCCATTAAAAAGGAAATATTTTTTACATGGTCATCCTGATTGACTGCGGCGCAATTAAAAACCATACGCCTGAAAAACTGTTCAATCTCTTTTTCTGATATTCCTATACTGCGCATATAACCGGCTGCAAGCTCATAGCTGCATATGCCGGGTTCATTATAATCTATATGTGCTAAAGCTCCCAACGTTTGCATATGTATTTTCTGTCCGTTTACTCTGTCAAAACGTTTCGTCATAAAATGATGTTCTTTTTCGGATTCATAAATCCTGCACTCATTCATGGTTATACCGGCATCTAATGCCATTTTATAATACGCATACTCTATCAATGTATATTCCGGCTTATCATTTTCACCATGATCGCCATTGTTTGATACATTATCAAATTTTAAGAGCCAGTGTTCGTAATCTTTATCAAGGTCATACTGTCCGGATCTTATCTCACCGCTTTTAACATTCCAAGCTATAAGTGCTTTTGCTCGTGCACCCCCTGCTGATGAACCAACCTGAACAAGCTGTGAGTATGTTAGCTTTTCCTTTGCATTTAATACTACCGATTTTCTTTTATTCAAAATATCTGAAGCAAATCTAACCATTTCCGAAACATTTATTTCTTCATCAATGTCTCCGATTTCTGATACTGCAGGCACATACTCAAGCGCTCCCATGCCGCGCTTTCCGGTATAGCACAGACGGTCTATCGCATTAAAATCTTTTAACGATCTTCCCTGCGACAATAGCCATTGCTCAATCACTTTGTTTCCGAACTTGTCAGGAAGAGAATCAGCGACTAATCCGGGCAGCCCGTGAAATGTTTGTCCGGACAATTGCGGGAACTCATAAACTGTACCGCCAAGCGGCATTTTTATCGGTGCCGGTTCTATGCCGCTCTTTAAAAATTTACGGTCATATTCAAATGCTGCGTAGCTCCTTCCGGGCTCCTGATGAATAATTCCGATACGGGTTCCCCAAAGATAGACTTCTGCCGTATTATTCATTTTTCATCCCCCCATTTAAATTCGCTTTTTTTATCAGCTTTTTTTCTTACTCTTTTTCTTTTTTTTACTCCGTATTCAAGATGATAAGATGGTCTTTTTGTTTGATCCGGAACCAGCAGCTCTATATTTTCGTCAAGTCCCAGAGCAATCAAAACCTTACACAAGCTTTCCCACTGTACGGATGAGCCTTGCTCAAGTCGTGATATACTCCGGACAGATACACCTGATTTTTCCTCAAGCTCCTGTTGTGTGAGGTCTTTGCTTATTCTGTAGAGCTGTAACCGCGCTCCAAGCATACGCATATAGTCTATATGATTATTGCTGCTTAACATAACTTAAACCGCCTTTTTTGACATATTATTATGCGTATTATAGTATAAAACGTCATTTTTGTCCACTTAATATAAGCGTCATTATATCAGATGCAGGAGGGTTCCCAATTTTATTCTAAAACCTGACACGTTGTTTTTATTGACTTCTCTTGCGTCTTATGACTGCTGTCAGTACGATACCTGCCGCTGCAGCAGCGCAGATCGGTATCCATATTATGCTTTCATTTCTGTCGCCTGTCGATACTGACTGTGTCTTCACGGCGCTTGAGCCTGAAGCAGGCGCGTATGATTTAGCCGCGGAAGCTGCTGCTTTAGTCGGACTTGCCGGAGCGGCAGCAGGCTGTGTTGTTGTCGGAGCAGTTGTCGGATCTGTCTCACCCTCATTGCCGCCTGTAGCCTCTGTGCTAACCGGTGCTTTCATTCGGGAACAGCAGCGGGGATACAGCGATGCATACTTATACCATAAGCAATAATCCCTACAAGAGTGCGGCATTTATGCTTATTGCAGACGATGATAAGAGGGATTACGGCCATCCTGAAAATGCTGCCACGCTGCGTGAGAAATGGGAAGGGAACGGCTTTAATGTGATTTCCATGAAGGATGATTTTAAGACCATATATGGTGAAAATGTGGAAAA
>CACZTL010000009.1 GCA_902784165.1 uncultured Lachnospiraceae bacterium
CATGGCGGCCGGAAGACCACGGTGTCAGGGAAAATGATAAAGGCTTTGGAGGAATCCTTCGGAGAGGCAAATGTGGCGGTGACGTGAGGTTAAAATATGGCGGTCTGTCTTTACGCGGCCCTGAGCTTGTCGAAGGGCTCAGTGAATCATGTGTTGGCTGACCGCTAAATTGTATCAATATTACAAAAGTGAGGTATAGCGTCATTTTTTTGCTTGACCTCATTTTTTGTTAATAGTATAATAATAGCATAAAGTGAGGTGAAACGTATTTTTGACACAAATACCTCAAAATAAACAAAGCGGGGTTTATAAACAATGGTCGGAAGAAAAGAAGAAATAGCGGTCCTGAATGAATTATATAACAGCACCAACGCAGAGCTGGTCGCAGTATACGGAAGACGTCGTGTGGGGAAAACATTTCTGGTCGATGAAACATTCGGTGAAAAGATCACATTCAGGCATGCGGGACTTTCACCTGCAGGAGAAAACGGAAGGGGCTTATTGCAGGAACAGCTTAACAGTTTTTACGAATCGCTGACGATGTATGGTATGGAAGAGTGCGAAAAGCCGAAAAGCTGGTTTGATGCTTTTTTATTGCTGAAAAAACATTTGCAAAATACAGATACCGGGGGGCGGCAGCTTGTGTTTATTGACGAACTTCCCTGGCTGGATACGCCAAGATCCGGGTTTATAAGGGCTTTTGAGAGTTTCTGGAATAATTGGGGCTGTCACAGAAGGAATCTTATGGTAGTGGTATGCGGCAGTGCAAACTCCTGGATTCAGGATAAGCTGATAAACAACAGGGGAGGTTTATATAACAGGCTTACTTATCAGATGAAGCTGACGCCATTTACCCTTAAAGAATGTGAAGAATTTTTCATAAGTAAGGGCTTTAAGTATTCGAGATACACTATTGTTGAAAGCTATATGGTGTTTGGGGGCATTCCTTATTACTTAAACTATCTGGATAAACGAAAAAGTCTGGCACAAAATATAGACAGTCTGTTTTTTGCAAAACATGCTGTTTTCAGAGATGAGTTTAACAGGCTGTTTGAGTCCATATTTACCGGAGCTGAGGGCGTTAAAGATATTGTAAGACTGCTTTATAAACGAAATGCGGGATTTACACGAAAAGAGATCGTGCAGCATCTGAATATTTCGGATGGTGGTAAGCTCTCAAGAGACCTGAATGCTTTGATTACAAGTGATTTTGTTATTAAATATGTACCGTTCTCTCTTTCAAAAAGGGCAGAGCATTATAAATTGACAGACCCTTTTTGCCTTTTCTTTCTGCATTTTGTCGACGGTCAGACCAAACTTCATGAAAAATACTGGGAGCAGAATGCCGGTACACAAATGGTCGTAACATGGCGGGGGTTTGCCTTTGAAAATGTCTGCTTTAATCATGTTGAACAGATCAAAAGGGGGCTTGGAATCTCCGGAGTTGTGACATCCACCTCTGCATGGTCCAAGAAGAAAGACGACGAAGAAGGGCTTCAGATAGATCTGCTGATACTCAGAAATGATAACGTGATAAATATGTGCGAATGTAAGTTTTACAGTGACATTTTTGCTGTCGATGAGGCTTACTACAGAAAGATTCTTGGGAAGACGGAAATGCTTTTGGAAGCAGTACCAAGGAAGACAGCTGTTTACAGTACATTGATCGCAACCTATGGGTTGAAGCAAAATGAGTACAGCAGTGCTTTTATTAATGTTGTTACTTTGGAGGATTTATTCAATTGATCATTGCGTGTACCCTGAGCTATCTCCGCTTGCTGAGTATTAGAAAAGTGCTTCAGGTTCATTTTGATATAGCTATAGGGCAGGCGATATTCGAAAAAAACATCGATAAGCTGAAACGCAACATAGAAACTTATCTCATTAATACCATAAGTACTTTTGACACAGGAAACGAGTCGTTTTACCATGGTCTGATGATCGGCCTGTGTGCTATAATGAATGACAGATATTCCGTGAGATCAAACAGGGAATCGAGGTACGGACGGTTTGATATTCAGCTTAGTCCGTTTAATAAGGAATTACCGGGCTTTATTATTGAAATAAAATCATCAAAAAAAGACGACAAGAAAGAGCTCAGTAGTATTGCAGAAGCGGCATTATCCCAGATAAAGAGAAAAAGATATGATGCTGTGATGTCGGAAAGCGGAATAAAAGAAATAATAATAATCGGTATTGCTTTTCGTGGCAAAGATATTTATATTGTGAATAGTTGAGGTGCTTGAAAAGGAGTAATAAGTTATGTCTGATAACACCCCCATAAAAGTGTCTGTCATAATACCCATGTATTTTTGTGAGGACTTTGTACAGGAAATGCTCTCTACCATGTCCGCACAAACACTGGAAGAGATAGAAGTGATATGTGTAATAGACGGATCTGACGACCGGACCGAGGAGATCGTAAAAGAGCACTGTGAAAAAGATAAGCGTTTCGCCTGTGTGTATCAGAAAAACGGGGGAGCCGGAAAGGCCAGGAATACGGGGCTGGATATAGCAAAGGGGAAGTATGTGATAAGCCTTGACTCCGATGACGAATATTCACTTGGTATGTTGGAAGAAATGTACAGTGTGGCAGAAAGAACAGGAGCAGACATAACCATCTGTTCGTTCACAAGGAGGAATTACAGCGAAGAAACAACGGACTATAATCTGGGGATTCATAAAAATATGTTTTTTGGTAAAGAAAACGGAAACCGTGATGAAGCAAAGAGATGGATCGCCTCTGTATTTAACAGGGTAACGAACAAACTTTACAGAAGAGATTTTCTGAATAAAAACGGACTTCGCTGTTCAGAAACAATAGTAGGTAATGATGTGTTTCTGGATGTGGCCTCTCTTTGTATTGCCGAAAGGATAGCTGTAATACGCAGGGATCTTTTAACAGTAAGACGACTGTATAATCAGGATTCCATAACATCACATAGCGGAAAAAATAATGAACAGACACTCACAGCGTGGCGTGAGATATGGGATTTCCTTGAAGAAAGAGGACTACAAACAGAGTACCTCAGGCAGTACTGTGTTAAGTTTATACATTCTCTGGAATACAGAACAGGAGCGGATTATAATCCGGCATTTATAAAAGAGATCGCCCGTACCCTGTGTGAAGAAAAACCATGGAAGGAAATTGGTTCCAATCAATTTACGGCTATATGCGGTAAAAGATTGACCCTTGATAATTTAGAGATTCTTAAAAAAGAGGCTGAGGAAGAAGCACAAAATGAGAATCCGGTATCAAAAAAGGTACAGGCAAAAATTATAACCCTTACAAATAATATAAGGGCAATAACGGAAATTAAGCAAATTTGTAAAGAAAAATACGGAAAAGTTTTTTTCTGAAAATCAGTTGATATCAGAGGTTCTGTCTGTTTTTTTTCTCTTCAACATATTTTGCAAAGTCTTCACTTGTTTTTAACGCATTTTTCCGCCAGAAATCCAGATCCACAGATGGAGAAGGCAAATCTTTTACGAAGACCGCAACTATTCTGGATCTGTGGTCTTTTCTAGCCTGTAAATATATCTCCAGACTGCTTTTATTATTGTTTTTGGGGTCGTAATGAGGAAGTTTGGTGTTGTTTTGTGGATTATTCATAACTATTTAAAACCTCCATCTGTTTGTGTTATTATTGTATTATGATTTCAGTGATATTCGTGTATGATTATAGGGGTTTTTATCACTTTTTGCTTTATACCTTTTGCACACACAAATAGTACGATAGTCAATGTTTGACTGCCCATTAAAACTTTACCTTTTCATGTTTGCCTTTGTCTTTTCGGTCATAATACGAACACAGTCTGCAACACCACGATCTGTCTTCACTTGTGCCTGAGACTACGTATGACATAATAATGGAAAAATATATTTAGCAGAAAATACTGAAATAACGGAGATAGTGATAATCATGAGAGACAGATCAAAAATAAATCCAATGGTTTCCGTAGTCATACCGATGTATAATTGCGAGCAATTTGTCCCTGATCTTCTTAAGATGTTCTCGGAGCAGAGTTTCACGGATTTTGAAGTCGTATGTGTTATAGACGGTGCCACGGATGGCACGGAAGAGGCTGTAAAAGAGTATTGCAAAACG
>CACZTL010000010.1 GCA_902784165.1 uncultured Lachnospiraceae bacterium
GCATCCCGCCGTGACAGTTTATCTCCACCGTATCCTCTGCTGTAAATGTACGCGGCGCCTTCATAACCGACACTAAAACCTCATCAATAATGTCGCCGTATTCTCCGGCACCCCCCTTGATTCTTAAAAAGCCTTCTCCTGCCGGATCAGCTTCATCATGATCCTGTGAAATGCACTCTGAAGTCACATTTGAATCAGATCCATTGTTATTCCTGTCTTTAAAACGCTTTATATATCCGTAATGAATGGTGTGACTGTCTACATCCCCTAAACTCACTCCACCCGGAGATATAAAAATCTTATCTGCTATTTCTGTCGCATTCTCTCCGCTTATTCTTATTATGCTTATGCCGCCGGATTCCATGGAGGGAGTCGAGATTGCTGCTATGGTATCCTCTAACTGATTTCTGTGCATGATATTATCATCCTTGTTTTTTTCGTTATTACAGCATTATACACCTTATTTATACTATATCCAAACGGGGACAGACCAAGTGTGTCAAATGGGGACAGTCCCTTTGTGTCAGGATTGACACAAAGGGACTGTCCCCATTTGACACACTTGATCTGTCCCCCCTTGAAAATAATATGCTATAATTAAATGATAAAATATAAAACTGCAGAGGAATTATCATGCATCGAAAAATGTCGCTCCGGGCAATCCTGGCCAACAAGTACATAGAACGAAGTCCTTCTTTTAAAAGAGGTCAAAGCTTCAAAAAACACACTGATGAAGAAATCGAAAAAATGCTCATGAAACGATTAAAAAGAGGTGCTCGTACGTATAACGTACCCCTTAATTATCTTATCCGCTCGGATTTTAAAACCGAGCGTGAATACGGATATGAGGTTCTTTATTTTAATAACAACTCAAGCTCAGGCAGAACCTTTTTTTACCTTCACGGTGGTGCCTTTACGTCGGAAATAACCTTGTTTCATTGCCGTGCGATAGAAAAAATAGCCGTGCAAAGCGACTCTAAAGCCGTAGTGCCTCTTTATCCTTTGATACCTTTTGCAGATTACAGGGAGACTGTAGAATTTGTTGAAAATGTATATCTTGACTATAAGGAAAAGCACCCTGATGAGCGTATCATTTTCATGGGTGATTCGGCAGGAGGCGGTCTTTCACTCACCATGAGCGAGATATTTGCAAAAAAAGAAATACCACGCCCTAAAAAGCTTATAGTATTCTCGCCTTGGGTTGACGTGAGTATGAGTAACCCGAGGATAGAGGAGTACACAGAGCGTGACGTTATGCTGTATCCGGAATCACTCATTTACCTCGGAAAAAAATGGGCAGGTGATATAAGCACCAAGGATTACCGTGTAAGCCCCAGATTCGGGGATCTTTCCGTGATAGACGATATTACCTTTTACGTGGGAACGGAGGAAATCCTTTATCCGGATGTAACGGAAACCTACGAGCTGATCAAATCCTTCGGTAATAAATGCACTATCCGCATCGGGGAAAATATGACTCATGTATACCCGATACTGCCCATACCTGAAGGTCATGAAGCTTTGAAAATGTGTGCGTACGAGCTGAGGGACACATAACCGCACATTGATACAAAAAGCATATTGAATATTAACAAAAATAACTGTATAATTTTACGGTAACTACATTTTATATTTTCGTTATCTCGGAGGTGTATCATGGCAGAAGAAGAAAAGAAGAGCACAGGCGAAGCTATCAAGGACGGAGCCGGTGCAGTAGGAGAAAAGATCAAAGGGGGTCTTGGCGCGCTTAAGGATAAGATAGGCGGCGCGATGGATGCAGACGGCGATGGAAAGATTGAAGCCGAAGATTTTAAGGATAACGCAGTTAAACTCGGCGGTAAGATCAAGGACGGCATCGGAGGACTCGGAAACAAGATTAAGGAAGGTCTTTCAAAGTCTGACGATGGCGGTTCGGCAGAAGGATAAAGTGTACCAAAATGAGTCAAAAAGGGGACAGTCCCTTTGTGTAAGTACTGACACAAAGGAACCGTCCCCTTTTTGACTCATTTTATATAACCGGCACTTCATGCCGCCGATCCGAAAAATTCCGGCATCGTTACATCTATGGCTTCATTTACGGCATCTCTCTTTATAACACCCCTGCCTTCACTTTTCGTTGCAAGCCTGTTAACCACACTCTGGATAAAATATTCCTTACGTCCGTCAACCTCTCTTTCAGTCAGGAGCATATCCGTTATATTATCTTTTCCGAATCTCCTGATCATCATACCTATAGATACCATCTCGATATGATCCATATTAACTGTACCGCTCATCTTATTTTTACTCATGATCTGCTCCTTTCCCACTTATATTAATTTATTTTCAAAACTCATAACTCTTGTCACCTTTGACACATTATCTTTGAATATCGGTTTTTAAAAAACCGATATTCAGTAGTTAAAATATAACTCTTAGGTTTTTGAAGGTCAATAGGTTTTTGAAAAACTTTATAAAGGTTTATTGAATTTTAATAAAATCAAATGTATAATAATATAGATTTGAATATACATAAAAAACGGAGATATGAGATGGACATAATTAAACAGGGAAAAAATGGTACTGAAAAAGAGAAACCTGAAGTAACAGAGCAGATAAATGTAAACCAGCTTATCTCTCTGGTTCCCGAAGAAGAACCGGCACCGGTGATAAAGCTGGAGATTACCGAAGAGGATCAAAAAACAATAGAAAACTTTCATTTTCCTGCCTATAATGAGATTCCTGATGTGGGTCTTTTTCTTGAGCAAACCGGTAAATACATAAATGAATTTTTAAGACCTCTTTTAAAGACTGAGCTTACCGGCTCCATGATCAGTAATTACGTCAAGAAAAAAATCATAGAGAGTCCTGTAAAAAAACAGTACTATCGCGACCATATCGTTGCTCTTATATTGATAGCCATCGCAAAGCCTATCCTATCCCTTGACAGTATCAGCAGGATGGTAGAGGTGGAAAAAACTCTAAGCAACAGCCGCGAAATGTATGAAACCTTCTGCGGTATATTTGAAGAGACCTTAAAAAAAACTTTTCATCTGAGTGATGAAAAGCAGATTGATGAAGACGGAGATAATGCTACGATAGTTATGCGTTATATATCTGCAGCAGTTTCTTACAAGATATTCCTTGATCGCTGCTTTGAGCAGACCGACACACCGACATAAAAAAAAGCCCTCAAAGGGCTTTTTTTTATTCTGCAGGAAACACAACCAGATGCCTGTGCGGCTCTTCACCTTCACTTTCAGTCCTGATCATCGGATCCTCCTGAAGTGCCATATGCGCGATACGTCTGTCATAAGAGTTCATATCGGGAAGTGCAATACTTTCACCCTCAGCCTTTACTCTTTCGGCAATACTTAATGCAAGTTCTCTGATCTTATCATTTTTCTTCTGCCTGAAGTTTCCGGCATCGATATTAAACTTGACGTAATCAGAGTCATTATCATTTATCACGGAAGCAGTTAAAATCCTTAAAGCCTCCAAAACCTTACCGTCCCTGTCAGTAAAAACAGAAAGATCATCTCCCTTTATCTCTGCTGACAGACTGCCGTTATCCGAGCTTATATCAATTTCATAATTATCTCCCAGACAGGAAATCACTTCCTTAAGAAATCTTAATGCCTTTTCTTTTTTTATCAGGATGTCAGAACTCATTATTATTTCTTACCCTTTTTACTGCTTCCCTTGCCTTCGTTAAATTCCTGAACCTTATTTGCCATATCGGCCAGCGATTTATCCGCAACATTTTTAGCTTTTACTTTAACCTTTTTAGGAGCATTCTTTACAGAAGCTTCACTTGTCTTTTGCCGGTCATTTTTTGGCTTGTCTTTACTTTGCTGCTTAACCTGCTGTGTCTTTGCGCCGGTCTTAACACTATTATCCTTTTCCGTCGACTTGCTCTTAAACAAACCTTTTTTTTCTTTAGTTGGCTCCGGCGGAGCTAAAGTGGATACAGGCTTTACATTTTTTGCCTTTATTTTAGGAGGCGTTTTTGAAAGAGTTGCCCTGTCTTTAAATGTAGCGTTTTCATAAGGGTCTTCATTTCCCTTTCCTGCCTTCTTAGTCCTTAAAGAAGCATTTCTGATAAGAGTTTCTGTATCAACATTCTTCCTCTTAGCTTTTTTCTCAAGCTTCTTCATTCGCTTTTCTTCAGCTTTTGCGATGATAGTTTCAGGACTCATATCCCTGTAGTATCTGTTTATGATAAGCTGCATAACTATCTGAACAACGGCAGTCGTAATCCAGTAAATACCGAGACCTGCAGGAACCCTGAATGCAAATACTACAGAGATAATGGGCATCATAGCGCTCATGAGCCATCCCTGGATTTTAGCTGCCCTGTCATCACCCTGAACGTTCTGGGAAAGCTTAGCACTTATAAACTGAGAAATACCGGCAAATATAGGCACAAGTATCGCAATTCCCATTATCTCACCCGGAGCAATGGAAGTATGTACTCCGAGGAAGTTATTCATGTTAAGAACCTGCGGTGCATTTTCAGATATAACGGATGCGGAACCGGGGAATAATTCCCTGAGTCTTTCCCATTTATCAGCTGTAAATGCATTAAGACCGCTTATGGCGTCATCATGGATATTCCAGTTAAATCCGGCGAAATTCTCCTCCATCTTTGCAAGATACCCGCTGTCGGTATTTATAGAAGAAAGAATATCCGCAAGCTTACCGTTAAGCCTTTCAAGATAAAGGGGAAGGTTCCTAAACACATTATACAAAGCAAGAAGGATCGGAAGCTGGATAAGAAGCTGTATACAGCCTCCCGTTTGTGATGCTCCGTATTTTGCATACACATCCTTTATCTCTTTATTTTGCATCTGCATAGACTCATTATCGTTTCTTCCCTTATACTTAGCCCTGATAGCTTTTATCTCAGGCTGCATAATCTGGGTAACCTTAACTGTCTTCTGCTGTGAAAATATAAGCGGCATCATCGCTACCTTTACTATGATCGTAAATATGATGATAGCTATACCTATATTTCCTATGCCGATATTGTCCATCCAGTTAAAGATGACATCCATAAACTTACCGAGGACTATCGCTACCGGCTTTATCAAAGAATCAAACAAATCACTATCCTCCTGTTACAGGTGTGATGTAAAGATCAATATAAGTTATTTTTCTTTAACATCCTCTATGGGAACGGGATCAAATCCTCCCTTCGAAAAAGGATTGCATCTTAAAAATCTCTTCATAGCCATCAGACCTCCCTTTCGGGCGCCGTACCTTTCAACAGCCTCTAAGGCATAATCCGAGCATGTAGGGTAAAACTTACACTTAACATTACCTTTGTAAGGGGATACGATTCCCTTATATAGTTTAACACCACCGAGAATTATCTTTTTCATAGATGATATTTCCTTAATACATCATGCTTCCCAAGCAGCTTCATAAGCGACTTTTGTGCCGTATCAATTCCTTTACCCTTAAGCGGCTCTCTTATAACAGCCACTATATCATAACCCTTTTTAAAATCATGTGCGTTAAGCCGGAAAGCCTCACGTACAATTCTCGTTAGTCTGTGTCTTACAACACTGTTACCAACCTTTTTACTAACTGAAATACCCAGTCTGTTGGTATCAGATAAATTATCAAGTACATAAACAACCAAAAAGGCGTCAGCCTTTGATTTTCTTCCTTTATATACTCTCTGAAAATCATCGTTTTTTCTGAGGCTTTCAAAATCTTTAAATTTCATTATCTTATTATTAATTACTTAAAAAGGCAGATAAGCGCATTTTTTTATAATAAGAGTGCGCATATCTGCCTGAAGTCTTTAGGCTGAAAGTACTTTTCTTCCTTTAGCTCTCCTTGCCGCAAGAACCTTTCTTCCGCCGGCACTGCTCATTCTGGCTCTGAATCCGTGAACCTTTGATCTTTTCCTTTTATTAGGCTGAAATGTCATCTTCATAGCTGACCTTCACCTCCCTCTATATTAATATTTTTTTTTCACAAAAATAAGATGATACGTGAAAATACCGCTAAACATTGTACTTGAATACTCCGATTAAGTCAATAGCTATTTTTGCTTTATATAAATATTTTATGCAACTAAACTATTACCGTTTTATCCACAAAAATAAAAAAGTTATCCACATTTTGGGGATAACTTATGTTTATAAGTTGTTAAGTATATTTATTGAAAATGAAATCCGATTGATGTATCATAGCTTGCGAAAGATATTTTTAAGGAAAACGGTAATAAAAATGGATGAAAACACTATAAAAACCTTATACGATAATTGGGAGGACATATTAATTAAGCATAAGGAAGACTTTGAACTTCCTTACGCCACTTTTGATGCGTTTATAAAAGCTCTTAAGATAGTTTCCTTCGAGGACGGCATACTTACACTTTCATCACCTGAAAACGAAGCTGCGGTTAATCTTATCAATAAAAAATATTTAAGAAATCTTCAGCTCACCGTATGTGAGTATACAGGAAGGATTATAAATGTTAAAATAATCTCCGAAATCAACAAGCAAAATACTGAAGACGTAATACCACCTGTTCCGGAGAAAAAAAGCTTCGTTCCTGTCCATAATGAGGATTCATTCAGGCTTAATCCCAATTATACATTTGAAAAATTCATAGTCGGACCGAATAATAATTTAGCGCACACCGTTGCAGTTGCGGTTGCAGAAGCGCCTGCCTCAAAATATAATCCCCTGTTATTATACGGAGGAGTGGGACTCGGTAAAACACATCTTATGCAGGCGATAGCCCATCATATAATGAAGACTCAGCCTGAAAAGAAAGTGCTTTATGTTACCAGTGAAACATTTACAAATGAACTGATAGATTATTTAAGGACCGGTAAAAAAGGTCATAATTTCCGTAATAAATACAGAAAGATAGACGTACTTCTTATTGATGATATACAGTTTATAATAGGTAAAGATCAAACCCAGGAGGAATTTTTCCATACCTTTAATGACTTGTACCAGTATGGAAAGCAAATAGTTCTTACATCGGATAAGCCTCCTAAGGACATGACTCTTCCCGAAAGGCTTCAGTCCAGATTTTCCGAAGGTATGATCTGTGATATACAGATACCTTCATATGAAACAAAACGAGCTATATTGGATCAGAAGATAGAAGACAGGTATCTTCATAATATCCCTGAGGATGTAAGAGATTACATAGCAAACAACATTAAATCATCTATAAGAGAGCTTGAAGGCTCTATAAATACTCTGCAGGCATATGCTGATCTTAATAAAAGCGAAATAACACTGGAAGTAGCCAAGACTGCCCTTAAGGATCTTGTAAGTCAGGAGCATAATAAAATAATTTCTCCTGAACTTATCATAGATATAGTGGCTGAGCATTATAACATCACGGTAAGCGACCTGTTATCAAAGAAAAAAAGCACTGATTATTCCTTCCCCAGACAGGTTTCCATGTATCTTTGCAGAAATATGACCCAGGAAACTTCAAAAAGAGTCGGCGAGGCACTCGGCGGAAGGGATCATTCAACGATCCTTCACGGAGCAAAACAGATAAGCAACGAGCTTCTTACAAATGATAACCTTAAAAACACCATAGAGATACTTATGAAAAAAATAGATCCGTCTCTTAACAATGTTTAAACACTATGTCCACTTTTTGTAAACAAACCTCATGTAAATGTGTTAATATAATCAGTAAGAAATTTAAAATAAATTTATAATCAAGTCAATAAATCCGGGAATGTCAACATCATCCTGTTTCCGTCAACATATATAGGCATACTTTATCAACATATGCAAATGCCGTTAATTACAGGCTTAGTAAAGCTTTTCAACAAATTCACACCGCCTACTGCGGCTGCTACTGATTAAATACTTATATACATGGCCTCCGGCTTTGTTAGGGCATAATAGTTATTGTTCCTTTGTGTCACGTTGTGTAAACCTTTAAACTAAGCAAAAAGTTTTAGTAATTTTTATAAAGGAGTTTTCAGACAATGAAACTAATATTTGAAAAAACGGAGCTCGTAAGAGCCGTCAATACCGTTCAAAAAGCTGTTTCCGTAAGGACAACTATGGAGATACTCCAGTGTATCCTGATAGATGCTAAAGGGAGCAGTATCTTTTTTGCGGGAAATGATCTTGATTTAGGTATACAAACAGGTGTTACCGGTGAAATAGTTGAAAAAGGCGCTGTTGCTCTGAATGCCAAGACATTTTCAGAACTCGTAAAAAAGCTGCCTGAGGATCAGATCACGTTTGAAGTAAATGAAAATAATTTATGTCATCTGACCTGTGATAAAAAATCATTTGAAATTCCGGGATTGTCTGCCGATGAGTTCTCCTATCTTCCTGAAATAGAAAAAGAAAACTCTGTGACCTTAAGTCAGAATGCCCTTAAGGATATAATAAACCAGACTATCTTTTCTTTGTCTGTCAACGATGTAAATGTAATGATGACAGGAGAGCTTTTTGAAATAAAAGAGGGGAATCTTAAGGTGGTCGCTCTTGACAGTCACAGGATTTCCATAAGAAATATACCTGTAGATGAAAAGGACAGAAATATCAAGGTCGTTATTCCGGGAAAGTCGCTTAAGGAGATTTCGGGAATATTAGAATCAGATACCGAAAAGGAAGTACATATTTATTTTTCCGAAAGACACGTTCTTTTTGAGTTTGATGATACAAGGGTTGTTTCAAGACTCCTTGAAGGTAATTATTTTAATGTTAACCAGATGATATCCAACGATCACGCCACTCAGATCGTCCTAAACAGAAAGCAGCTTATCGATTCTATAGATATCCTTATGGTACTCATCCAAGAGTCTGATAAGCGTCCTGTCATTATGGATATTAAGGATAATGTTATGGATATATACGTTAAGACAGGTAAAGGTTACGGAATTGAGTCTGTAGATATCAAAAAGACAGGCGCAGATATTAAGATCGGTTTTAATCCGAAGTTTATTATTGAGGCTTTAAAGGTAATTGAGGATGAGGAGGTAACAATTTCTTTTGTTAATCCTAAATCTCCGTGCTTTATAAAGGATGATGAAGATACTTATTTGTATCTTATATTGCCGGTAAACTTTACAGAGGATTGATAAATACATACATACAGAGGTATATTTTGCAGGAAGTTTATATAAAAACAGAATTTATAAAGCTCGGTCAGGCTCTTAAGCTTTCCGGATTAGTCGGGAGCGGTACGGACGCAAAATTTTTAATTTCCGACGGTCTTATCAGTGTAGACGGAGAGACCGAAACACGCAGAGGTCGAAAGCTTTTTGGCGGTGAGGTCGTGACATTTGAAGATAATTCATTTAAAATAGTAAACAGTGAAAAATAATCCATTAACGGGTAAGAGATGTATATCGAATCTATTGAACTTAAGGATTTCAGAAATTATGATTATCTGAGTCTTGATCTTGATGAAAAGGTTAATCTGCTTTACGGAGATAATGCACAGGGAAAAACTAATATACTTGAGGCTATGTGTATAGCGTCTACAGCAAGGTCTCATCGGGGAGCTAAGGATGAAGAGCTTATCAGAATACCGGGGCTTACAGTACAGGATATGATACGGCAGAGTCAGTATACGGATTTTGTTGAAGATAAACACACTGAGTCTGTTAAAGATAGCGGCACTGATCCCTCACAAGATAATTTTACGGATTCTGTCAAAGTTAAGAGTACGGATCATGCCGGATTTTTTAATAATTATAAATTAGAAGATGCCCATATAAAGCTTATAGTTAAAAAAGAATTTTCACGCGATCGCATAGATATACATATTAAAAAAAACAGAACTAAAGGCATAGCATTAAACGGAATTCCCGTCAGAAGAGCAGCGGATATTTTCGGTATACTTCAGATTGTTTTTTTCAGTCCTGAGGATCTTGATATCATAAGACGGGGTCCCGGAGTGAGGCGGCATTTTCTTGATATGGATATAAGCAGGATAAACAGTCTTTATCTTAATCAACTTTTAGGTTATAATAAAGTTTTGGAATCGAGAAATAAGCTGTTGAAAAAAATAAGCTTTGCAAGAAAAGAGGGTGATATAAATACTCTTGATATTCTTGATGAACAGCTTATTTCATTTGGAAATGAAGTTATAAGTGAGCGTATAAAGTATATCAGAAAGTTAAATATCCTTATATCCTCTATTCATGCGAGTCTTTCGGGAAAGACAGAGGAGGCCAAGATAATTTATGAGCCTCACACAACGATAGAAGCATTTGCAGATGAGCTGCAGAAATGCAGAGAAAAAGATATCAAAACAGGTCAGACAAATGCAGGACCGCATAGGGATGATTTTACATTTTCAATAAACGGAGCAGATGTCAAAAGGTACGGCTCGCAGGGCCAGAAAAGAACTGCGGCTCTTTCCTTAAAGCTTGCCCAGATAGATATAGCAAAAAGCATGACGGGTGAGCTTCCGGTTCTTCTTCTTGATGACGTATTATCAGAGCTTGATTTTAACAGACAGAAATTTCTTCTTGAGAGAATAGGAAATATGCAGACTATAATTACCTGCACGGGAAGAGATAGTCTCATAAAGCAGGAATTTAATGTGGACAGGATATTTAAAGTAAGTGAGGGAAAGGTTTCACTTGAATCATAAGGGAGGCAAAAGGTGACAAAAAATCAGAATTACGGCGGCGACCAGATACAGGTTCTTGAAGGACTTGAAGCCGTAAGAAAAAGACCGGGTATGTATATAGGAACTACTTCGTCAAGAGGCTTGCATCATTTGGTTTATGAGATCGTGGATAATGCGGTAGATGAAGCTCTTGCCGGTTTTTGTGATACTGTAAATGTAACGATACATAAAGATAACTCAATAACCGTAACCGATAACGGAAGGGGAGTACCGGTTGATATTAACCACAAAACAGGACGTCCTGCGATAGAGGTGGTTTATACGGTACTTCATGCCGGAGGAAAGTTTGGCGGCGGAGGATATAAGGTATCCGGCGGTCTTCACGGTGTAGGAGCCTCGGTTGTTAATGCCCTTTCTGAAAATATGAAGGTCATTGTTAAGCGTGACGGAAAAATTCATGAACAGACCTATGAAAGAGGTAAGATAACTACTGACCTTACGGTTACGGGTGAGTGCGACGAAAATGATACGGGAACGAGTGTAACCTTTTTACCGGATAAAGAGATATTTAAAGAGACCCTTATCTATGATTTTGATGTACTTAAAAACAGGCTTCGTGAAATGGCTTTTCTTACCAAGGGGTTAAAGATAGTTCTTACGGATGAGAGAACATTTGAAGAAATAGAAGCACAAAAAGAAAAGGAAAAGCAGCTTCACGGCGGAGAGAACTTTTCTGAGCATGAGGACGAAATATCCGAACCGGAAGAAGATGTAAAAGAAGAAATTTCCGCTGATAAGGATAGTGAAGACGTAAGACAGGAAATCTTCCATTACGAGGGAGGTATAAAAGAGTTTGTTCAGTATCTGAATAAAGCAAAAACACCTGCCTATGAAGAGGTCATATATTGTGAAGGCATCAAGGATAAGGTTTCCGTAGAGGTAGCTTTTCAGCACAATGACGGCTTTTCGGATATTACGGAGTGCTTTGCCAACAATATAAATACTCCGGAAGGGGGTATGCACCTTACAGGCTTTAAAAATGCACTGACAAAGACCTTTAATGATTACGCAAAGAAAAATAAGCTTATTAAAGACAATGATCCTGCTCTTTCCGGAGAGGACATAAGAGAAGGACTTGCCGCTATTATAAGCGTGAAGATAGAAAATCCGCAGTTTGAAGGGCAGACTAAGCAAAAGCTCGGTAATGCCGAGGCAAGGGGAGCGGTAGATTCTATAGTTACAGAACAGCTTACTTACTTTTTAGAGCAGAACCCTTCTGTTGCAAGAATTATCTGTGAGAAGGCAATCCTCGCGCAAAGAGCCAGAGAAGCAGCAAGAAAGGCAAGAGACCTTACAAGAAGAAAAAATGTACTTGAAGGCGGCGGACTTCCCGGAAAGCTTGCGGATTGCTCTGATAAGGATCCGGCTAATTGTGAGATATTTATCGTTGAGGGTGATTCCGCGGGAGGATCTGCTAAGAAGGCGCGAACCAGAACTACACAGGCGATACTTCCTCTCAGGGGTAAGATACTTAATGTAGAAAAGACCAGACCTGAGAAAGCTCTGGAAAATGAAGAAATCCGTTCCATGATCACAGCCTTCGGCACAGGTATTCATGGTGAGTTTAATATAGAAAAATTAAGATATGATAAAATCATCATCATGACGGATGCCGACGTTGACGGTGCGCATATCGCCACATTGCTTCTTACATTTTTCTACAGATTTATGCCGGAGCTTATAAGGGAAGGTCATGTCTACCTGGCTCAGCCTCCACTCTTTAAGATAGAGAAAAATAAGAAGGTCTGGTATGCTTACTCAGATGATGAGCTTAATTCTATAATCGAGGAGATAGGAAGAGACCAGAATAATAAGGTCCAGAGGTATAAAGGTCTCGGAGAAATGGATGCCGACCAGCTTTGGGAGACTACCATGGATCCGGAAAAGAGAATTTTACTTCGGGTGGATATGAATGAGTCATCAGAGGCTGAGGTGGATATTACATTTTCAACTCTTATGGGGGATCAGGTGGAACCCCGGCGTGAGTTTATCGAGCAGAATGCTAAGTATGCGAAGAATCTGGATATCTGATTTTGGAAAGGTAGGATTGACTAAGTGACGCAATCTATATACGAAATATCCTCAGGGCGGTATTTTTGTCTGTTTGTTTATTATATTGAGATTGCGATGAGTGGACGACAAAAATAATGCCCTTGCGGTATTTGTATATAGATTGCTGTGTGACAATAATTTTCAAAGTGTGTCAGATGGGGGCAGTCCCTTTATGTCAAGGGCGACCGGTTCATGGTGTGTCAAAGGTGAAGTGTGTCAAAGGGGACGGTTCTACTGACACACCTATGGATGTGTCAGTAGAACCGTCCCCTTCGACACACTTCCTGACACACTTAACGAAACATATATAAAAAAAGGATTAAAACATGGATGAACATGTATTTGACAAAATAAATGATGTAGACATGAAAAAGACCATGGAGTCTTATTACATCGAATATGCGATGAGCGTTATAGCATCACGTGCGCTGCCGGATGTAAGGGACGGTCTTAAGCCGGTTCAGAGGCGTATTTTATATGCTATGACTGAGCTTGGAAATACTCCCGATAAGCCTCACAGAAAGTGCGCACGTATTGTAGGTGATACCATGGGTAAATATCATCCCCACGGTGATTCTTCCATATACGAAGCGCTTGTTAAGCTTGCCCAGGATTTTTCCACTCGTTATCCGCTTGTTGACGGACACGGCAATTTCGGTTCTGTTGACGGTGACGGAGCGGCGGCTATGCGTTATACAGAGGCGCGTTTAAGCAAGATATCCATGGAGCTTTTGTCTGATATTAATAAAGATACCGTGGATTTCGGACCTAACTTTGATGAATCCGAAAAAGAGCCGATAGTGCTTCCCGCAAGATATCCTAATCTGCTGGTAAACGGTACAAGCGGAATTGCCGTGGGTATGGCGACCAATATACCGCCTCATAATCTTCGCGAGGTCATAGATGCGGTTGTCCGTATAATCGATAATATTGTCGAAAAAGATGCAGATACGGATATTGAAGAGCTTATGGAGATCGTAAAGGGACCGGATTTTCCTACAGGTGCTGAGATCCTCGGACGTTCCGGGATAAGAGAAGCCTATATGACCGGGCGCGGAAAGATAAGAGTCCGCGCAGTTACGGATATTGAGCCGATGGATAACGGCAAAAACCGTATTGTTGTCACAGAGCTTCCCTATATGGTAAATAAAGCACGCCTTATAGAGAAAATGGCAGAGCTTGTGAAGGATAAGCGTATTGACGGAATTACCGAGCTTCGTGATGAATCCGACCGAAACGGTATGCGCATAGTTATCGAGCTGAGAAGAGATGTAAACGCAAATGTCATCTTAAACCAGCTCTATAAGCACACCCAGCTTCAGGACACATTTGGCGTGATCATGCTTGCGCTTGTGGATAATGAACCTAAGATTTTAAATCTTAAGGATATGCTTAAGCTTTATCTTAAGCATCAGGAGGATGTAGTAACACGTCGTACAAAGTACGATCTTAACAAGGCTCAGGAAAGGGCTCATATACTTGAGGGTTTGATTATTGCTCTTGATAATATCGACAGAGTAATACAGATCATAAGAGGCTCACAGACTGTAGCTGAGGCTAAGGAAGGTCTCATAAAGGAGTTCAACTTAACCGATGCCCAGGCACAGGCCATTGTGGATATGCGACTTCGCGTTCTTACAGGTCTGGAGCGTGAAAAGCTTGAGGAAGAATTAAAGGAGCTTCTTGCTAAGATAGATGAGTTTAAGGCTATTCTTGCTGACAGAAAGCTTTTGTTAAATGTTATAAAAGAAGAAATAACTCTTATAGCCGAGAAGTACGGAGACGACAGAAGAAGCTCCATAGGCTTTGATGAGTTTGATTTTACGGATGAAGATCTTATACCTGATGAGCCGGTTGTTATTTCCAGAACAAATTTAGGTTACATTAAGAGACAGGCTCCGGATAACTTTAAAGCCCAGAAGCGAGGAGGAAAGGGTATAAAGGGTATGCAGACCATAGAAGAGGATTACATAGAAGATCTCTTTATGACTACGACCCATAAGGCGCTGACCTTCTTTACCAGCATGGGAAGGGCTTACAAGCTAAAGGGTTATGAGATACCCGAAAGCTCGCGTACATCCAGAGGAACCGCGATAATAAATCTGTTGCAGCTTCAGCCCGAAGAAAAGATAACGGCGATCATTCCGATAGATCTTAAAAACTTAAATGATGACGATTATCTGTTTATGGCTACCAAAAAGGGTATAGTCAAGAAAACTGCCCTTAAGAGCTTTGCAAATATCAGAAAAGTCGGTCTGCAGGCTATTACGCTCAGAGACGATGATGAGCTTATCGGTGTAAAGGTCACCGACGGAGAGAAGAATATCGCTCTTATATCAAAAGAAGGCTTAAGTATTTGCTTCAAGGAGTCCGATGTCCGTGATATGGGAAGAGGAGCCATGGGCGTTAAGGGTATGACTCTTAAGGGAGATGATGAGATCGTCAGCATGCAGGTATTTCCTCATGAGGACGAAAACGGCATTAAGTCCGATACCATGCTTTATGTATCGGAAAACGGTATAGGAAAGCGTACCGGTATCGATGAATACAAGATACAGAACCGCGGCGGCAAGGGACTTATCTGCTACAAGGTAAACGAACGAAGCGGAAAGCTAATCGGCGCCAAGATGGTACATGACGAAAACGAGGTTATGCTTATCACGACGGAAGGTATTATTATCCGATTTGCTGTAAATGAGATTCCGGTTTCCGGAAGATCAACTACGGGTGTAAAGCTTATTAATCTGGATGAAGGTGTAAAGGTTGCCACCCTTGCAAAGATGAAGAATATCGGAGGCGAGGAAGAAGAAGCCGGGGAAACAGTTGAAGAAACGGCTGAAGAATAAGGATGAAATAAAATGAGGATCTATATTGTTCGTCACGGAGAGACAAATGCAAATAATAAGGCGTATCTTCAGGGGTGGAGCGATGACCCGTTAAATGAAAACGGGCGCATGCTTGCAGAGCTCACAGGCCAGGGTATGAAAGGCATTTGCTTCGACTATTGTATATCGAGCCCCTTGCAAAGAGCAAAGGAAACAGCCGAAATCATACTAAAAGAATCAGGCAATAAAGCTTCTGTTACATTTGACGATCGCCTTAAGGAGATTAATTTCGGAAGCTTTGAGATGAAGAGCATCAGAGATGAAAATATAGTTCGGTTTCTGAAAAAACCGGTTGCTGATAAAGGTTTTCCCGATGGCGAAAGCATAAAAGATGTAATGGGAAGGACACAGGAGTTTTTAAAAGAGCTTATAGCTAAAGATGATGATAAAACTTATCTGGTTTCAACCCATGCATGCGCGCTGAGAGCAATGCTGAATTTCCTTTATGATGATCCTGATGATTACTGGCATGGACATGTTCCGTATAATTGCTGTGTAAATATAATTGACGTAAAAGACGGTGAAGCGGCGCTGATAGCAGATGACAAGATTTATTATGATCAGAGTCTCGCGATCGATCGATACGATCTGTAATATATGTCTTAAACGGGGTAATGGGTGCCAGCGGTAGCGGAAAGACCACACTTCTTAACTGCATTGCAACTATTGACGGTGTTACGGGGGGCAGCATAAAGGTTGACGGGCGGGAGATAACCCGGCTTAAGGGAGGGGAAATGAATTCCTTCAGGAGAGATACGCTGGGATTCATTTTTCAGGATTATAACCTCACTCCTTGAAGGTGACTGGGGCAGATAGTACGGAAGTCCGAGAACGAAAAACACTGCCGCTATGGCAGATGCATTTGCAGAGGGCGCAAAAGAAGCGGGACATGAAGTAAAGATATTGCATGTAGGCAAGATGAAGATAAACGGATGTCTCGGTTGTGAGTATTGTCACACAAAGGGTGAAGGTAAACGTATACAGAAGGACGATATGGAGAAAATTATGCCTGCTTATCTTGAAAGCGTCATGATCGTTTTTGCTTCGCCGATATATTATTTTGATATGACAGCTCAGCTTGCAGCTGCTATCCAGAGAGTTTATTGTATCGGTAAGCCGGCAAAGGCAAAGAAAGCGGATATTCTTACAAGCTCAGCTTCACCCGGAACAAATGAGGGAGCTGTCAGGGCTTATAAGAATATGCTTGCTTACATGGGCATAGAGGACGCGGGAGTCTGTTCTCTTGCAGGAGAAGAAAACAAGAGCGAGGAAAAACTGGCAGAGATAAGGGAATTTGCAAAGGGTCTTTAAATTGCTTTAAAAATACGCGAACGGTTCTTGGTGACACCAAGGACCGTTTTTGTTTTTATGTGTTATAAAAAAATACCGGAATTTGCCCGGATTTCACCTTGCTATAATTAATCAGAAAATGTATAATAACGTGAGTGTTTAAAAACAGAAAAAATCGGAGGACATTAGACAATGGCAGACCAGAATATTATCGTATGCAGAACGGCAGACGGAGATCTTGTAAAGTATGATTCTTATGCGCAGGCTGTGCAGGAGACCATAAAGGCAGCAGGAAAGGATCTTTCAGAGATCGTTATCATGGCTTCACACAAGCACAGACTTGAGACAAGAAGAAAGATCGGCAGGAAGGGTCTTCTCCTTCACGATATCTTAAATGATAAAAATGCAAGCGAAGAAGAAAAGGCAGATGCAAGAAAGCAGCTTGATGAGATAGATAAGAGCATACTTGAAGATTCTCTTGCGCAGATCGAGGATCTGGCTTCGGGTTCCGACAAGGAGATCGAGAGCATTGAGGTAGTTTATTATCTCGGCGCGTGCGATAATATCTATGAAAAGACTCAGGAGTATTACGATAACTACAAAAAGAGACAGGCGTTGAATGCGAATTAATATGTAAATAATATAAGGTGAGGACACACTTCTGCACGGAAAGAAGAAATATGGAAGATTGGATAGATCACGACGAAACGATATTTGAGAATAAATTTGAATACACTACGTCGCTGCTTAAAGAGCTCTACAAGGGTATGCTTAAGTGGGATAAGAGACGTCGTATGAATATGATATTTATTTATGTCCTTCTGGGCATAAATATAGCGATGAATATAGTATTTATCATCATAGGAAATTATGACCTCTTCAAGCTGCTTCTCATATCGCTGGGGCTTTTGGCGGCAGTTGTTATATTCCGGGCTCTTGAGCCCGTGATACTTGCGCGCTCTGTTATGAAGAATTATCAGAAGCGGTATAATGAGCCGATGGATGTGTATACCACATTTGACGAGGATTACATGACGACTCATGATGTCAGCCTGGGAGCGACAGCCCAAAGAGCGCTTACCTATGATTCGATATCAAGCGTGCATGAGTCCGAAAACTTTATAGTTTTGCGCCTTGACAAAAGACAGGTAATGTCTATTCTTAAGACCGGCTTCATCAAGGGAAATGTGGACGATTTCAGAACCTTCATCATGCGAAAGATTCACGAAGCGGAAGAGGGCTATGAAAATGTCGACATCGACACCGGCGATATGGAAGAGGATCGCGATACCGAGCCTGTTTACACGGCACCTCAAGAGGTTGAAGATACCTTAGGTGATGTTGACGGAGTAAAGGCGGAGGAAGCTTTTGAAAAAACGCCGGCAGCTCATACGCAGGAAGCAGTAGAAGCTGCTCAGGAAGGTCAGGCGCAGGCTGCGGCAGAAGTGGCTGATGCCCCTCAGGAGCATGCAGTAGATGAAGCTGCAGATGCAGCGGAAGCGTTAGGTGCTGAAGCGGCTGAAGGCGAGCCCGATCCGTATAAAGCTTCGGATGCATTTAAAAAATGATATTATGGAACAATGAAAAAAGTCTTATGATGAAGGATAGAGTAATGCGCTTTTGTCATAAGATTTTTTGTTTGGTGTGTCAAAGGGTACGGTTCTACTGACACACTTTAACCCATGGGAGATTAAACCAGATGAAAAAAACCGGCATATATATCCATATACCTTTTTGCAGAAGCAAATGTGTCTACTGCGATTTTTTATCTGCGCCTCCTACAGATAAAAATCAGATGATAAAATACATAAGCGCTCTTGCAGAGGAGATAGAGATTAGAGCAAAGAAGACAGAAGCGTCTTTAAAATCCGTCGATTCTGTTTTTTTTGGCGGAGGTACGCCGACAATCCTTCCGGCGAGGGAGCTTATATTTCTTTTAGATGTTTTACGAAAAAGCTTTAAGCTTGAGGCAGATGCAGAGATTACCGTAGAGTGTAATCCCGGGACGGCAGACGCTGCAAAGCTTAAAGCGCTTAAACAGGCAGGCGTCAACCGCCTAAGCTTCGGCTTGCAGTCGGCAAATGACAAGGAACTAAAGCTGCTTGGGCGGATCCATACATTTGCAGAATTTTCCAAATCGTTTAAGCTTGCACGAGAAGCCGGATTTGAAAATATAAATATCGACATCATAAGCGCGATCCCCGGTCAGACACTTAAAAGTTTTGAAACAACTCTTCAAAAAGTGACGGCACTTAAGCCGGAGCATCTATCCTGCTACAGCCTTATCCTTGAAGAAGGAACGCCTCTGTGTGAGCAGATAGAAGAGTATCCGCCCCTGCCGGATGAGGATGTTGAGCGGCAAATGTATGACCGGGCAAAACAGTTCTTAGAGGAAAACGGATATATGCAATATGAGATATCCAATTATTGCCTGAAATCAGAAAAAAAAGACTTCAGATGCAGACATAATCTCGGTTACTGGGACAGGAACGTCTACTTCGGTTTCGGAGTAGGAGCTGCCAGCTTTGACGGAGAAGTGAGGTATAAGAATATTGTGGATATTGAGGACTATATAAAGCTACGTGACAGGGAAGATAAGGAAGAGCGTGAGAGTTTGTCACCGGAGGATGCAAAGCAAGAGTTTATGTACCTGGGGCTTAGAAAGACAGAGGGGATTTCCGC
>CACZTL010000011.1 GCA_902784165.1 uncultured Lachnospiraceae bacterium
CATGCATAAACCGGATCGTCCCAGTCATGAGCATTCTCGTCTATAGGAATCGTTTCCGTCCTCGTATGGGAAGGATCATGTTTGCACGTGTATGTCTTCTCCCCTTCCTCGGTACAGGTAGGTTCCTTAGTCACCTTACCTTCATCCCAGTCATGGGCATCCTCGTCTATGGGAATCGTTTCCGTGTAAGAATGCGAAGCATCATTTGCACAGGTATAGGTCATTTCACCCTCTTCACTACAAGTAGGCTCCTTCGTCACCACCCCGCGCTTCCATGTGTGGTTATCTGGATCCTTAAGGATAGTTTCCGTCCTCGTATGGGAAGAATCATGTTTGCACGTGTATGTCTTCACTCCTTCCTCAGTACAGGTAGCTTCCTTAGTCACCTTGCCTTCATCCCAGTCATGCCCTGTAGCCGGGATAGTTATATTTTCACGGCTCAGCTCCTCATTGCAAATGGTGCAATAAACAACCTCATCAAAAGAACCTGGCTTCTCGCAAGTAGGTTCCACCCTGTTTTCCTCTAACCTTTCACTCTCTTTATGCCCGGTAGCCGGCGTCTTCAGAGCAACCCTCGTGTCCGTGTGCTCCTTGCCGTCTATGCTCTTATCAGCAGTGAGTGTAGCCGTAAATGTGGTGAAGCCCTCTTTCGTGCACTCCGGCTGAGTAACTTTCTTAGTCAGTGCAGCATCCTGATATTTTTCGTGATATAAAACCCTTGAGCATACGAAATGACCGGCTGCCACCTCGTAGCCCTCGTCCTCCGAGCCGCTCCAGACCATCTCCTTGAAGGCGTAGTCATGATTCTCCTCTTCAACAACAGATATGTAAATGCCGCCTCCGGCTTCCACATCAAGATAATACCCGGTCTTATCCTCCTCTAAAGGAGTCGAGCCGTTATAAGGCACATATTTTTTGCATTCATCTCCTGTATCCGCAAGAGTGAACCTAAGCCTTTCACCCTGATGGGCAACAGAGTATCCGAATAAGTCAGTCTCAAGAGGCTCTCCGCCAGCGCGGGTTATCGTACAAAAATCCTCCTGCCCTTCCTTTAACTTAACGATATAATTTGTCTTTTCTGCAAATGTGCAGTCATCAAACATCTCACCCCCGGCAGTTATCCTCCATACGGTAAGTTCTGTATTGTCCCTGACATCTGCATGATAAAGACCTGTAATGCCGTTTCTGGCTGCGTTTAATGTGCCCGTGATAAGAATAGCCGATCGCTCGCTACCATCTGCCAGAAAAACACCATCCGATCCGGCAGAGGTAACATCGCCATATACCAGATATTTACCTGCCTGACCTGCTTGTATCCCGACACCTCTTGCGTAAATGTCACCATTTACATTTACCATAACGAAATCACCGTTGCCGCCGCTGCCGCCTCCGGCGTAAATGCCGCAACCGTCTGTTGACTTCAGGCTTCCTGTTTCCGCTGCTGCTAAGCTTCCGCCGTAGGCACTTATATTCAGGGCATGATTCCCTGAACTTATATTTCCTGCTAAAACGGCAGTCATACTGTCATAAGATGCCCTAACGTTAAGACCGATTGCTTTTTCGGAGCTGACATCGCCGAGCTTTGCATTCATAAAACCGCCGTGTTCGGACGAAACTTTATTCCACCCCTTAGCGTTCACGTTTCCCGTGGTGATCGTCGCTCTTGCGTTCTCTCCCCATGCTACCGCATCTATTCCGACATCTGCAGATGTGACATCCTTTACCGTCACAGTCAGATCCCCATCGGATGCTGCGCTCGCCTGCAATCCGTAGTTGGAGCCGCCTAAATCACCCTCTACGGTATTTGTGATATTTCCTGCCGTCACCGAAACGCCTCCGGCGTTTGCACGTGTGTAAAGTCCCTTTACATACCCTCTGCCGCCGATCTCCACATCGCCTGTGTAAGCGTCTATGACACCCCTGCTTTTGGAGTAAAATGCGGCTCCCATGCCATAGCCCGTCGCCGTGGCTCTCACATCCCCCGCGTCTATCGTGGCTACGTAGCCGTTTGCTGCATTTGCACCCAGTCCATAGCCATTTTCGGTTGTGATGCTTCTTCCGTCGCTAAGATCCGCATTCTCATTCTCCGCATGAACCTCCACCTCAAACTCATTCCCGTCCACCTTAGCCTGAGCCGTAACCGGCAGCCCCAGGGACACAACAAGAGCCACCGCCGTCGTGGCTGCTCCGGCTCCGCGCCGCAGCCACTTTCTCTTTCCTGACATAGATCATACACCTCCTGTTTTCTATCGGATTTTATTCCGAAATAATAATCTGTTCTGACGCTGCCAACGTTTTTTAGGTTACTAACCAGTACTAACACAAATAACGTTGTTCGGTCAGAATACATTTGCACCCATATAATACCCTTCCGGTGCCATGAGCGCTTGGTCAGACCTACGTGCATCTTATCAAAACACACATATCAGGCGCCCTGCCCACACTGTGATTTTACTCCCTGTATATGCTCACAACAATAGATTTGGAACAGGCGGTATATATTCGGTCGCAAGCGGTAAATGTGATATCAGCAAGGGACGAAACACCTTTTGACCCTTGTATCATTTGATAGTATCCTACCGCTTAATCCTTATTTCTGACCGCTTACGCCAGGGTTATTGAGAGGGGTTTTTTCGACGTATATAATGTGGGTAGAAACAGTACCCATTGACCTAAATAATTTACAAAAAGTATGGGAGGTATTATACTATGAACACTAAAATCTTAATACCGATAATAAGTATGGCTTCCGTAGCCGTGATGATCATATGGGGGCAGTTAAGCTCCTATCAGTACAGCTGGATAGCCGTTATGATAGGCGGTATAGTTGTTGCCGCCCTTGCGATAATCAATAAAAACAAAAGATGAGAGACTAAAATAATCAGGAAAGGATTCGGTTTTTACAAATGAAAAAAGTAAATGTGGAATTCAGACCGGATCCGAAGCGTCCGGACATAGGCGTGACATTTACAGCATCAGAAAAGGATGATGAGGTGGACGCGCTTATGAAGAGGGTCAGTGATCCCCTCGATGATACTCTTACGGTTTTTGACAGCAGAAATACGGCAACTCTTTTGTCAGAGGAGGATATAATCAGCATATCCTCCGACAATAAAAAGCTTAAGATAATCGCTGAAAACGGCGAATACGAATTAAAAAAGCCCCTTCGTGATATGGAGAAGCAGCTTCATCCTGTTGCATTTTTAAAAATTTCACGCTATGAAATCATAAATCTCGGAAAGGTGTCGAAGTTTGATTTTTCCGTAACCGGCACCTTTCGTATAGTTATGAAAAACGGTATGGTTACATGGGCGTCAAGAAGACTTATACCTGAAATAAAGAAAAGACTGCAGGGAAAGGAGTGATGAAAATGATAGCGAATACAATAAAACGGGCTGTCATGGGATATGTGCTGGGAATGGCTGTAGGCGTGGTCATAACCCTGATAACAGGATATGCGGGTACGGGAACTGCGGTGTATTTTGCGCCGGAGCTTAAAGAGGCCATGGGGAGTGAACTGGGGGCGCTTACTGCACAGGTGCTGCTCTCCGGACTTTTTGGAGCCATCTGCTTTGCCTGCATGGGTTTCCATGAGATGGAAAGGCTTGGACTTTTGGGATCCTGCCTGCTGCATTACGCCAGCATCATGGCTTCCTTCTTCCCTATCGCAATATTCCTGCACTGGTTTGAACTTGATCCCCTTTCCATAGGGATAATGGTAACTGTTATGACGGCGGGATATTTTATCATATGGGTGATCATGTACTTAAGGTACAAAGCTGAGGTGCGCAAGCTAAATGAACTGCTGGCAGCATAAAAAAAGCTGACTGTGTAAAGTCAGCTTTTTTTGTACCGCTTATTTTCAGTTAGAACGCTCGCCAGGATCCCCTTTTTTATCCTTTTGACAAACACCTACAGATCGTTCATTTCCTCATCTTTATCAAACACAACGCTTTTCCTTATATTTCTTTTTCAGAAACTTATATAGTCTCGCCAGAAAAAACGAATCGATCAATAGTATAGCCGAATAGATATATATCGCCGGATAACCGGGAGCCATCCCATTCAGTTCACAACAGAAGAAATATGTAGCGCCCAGTATCACCCATTAAATGCAATAAATTGACGTAATATTCCTGCTCAACTCGAAGAAAAACTTGAGTTTGGATGCGTCGGCTTTCTTCAGCAAAAAGTAAAAAACAGACAGCAGCGCAAAGTCAATGGCAAGCAGCCCGGCCGCCTCCATAAGGCTGCAGATATAATATTCGCCTGCTTTTGTTAAAAAATACATCCCGAAAACGCTGCTTCCCGAAATATAGAACAATGCCGTCACACCTGAAACTATCAGTATTCTTTTATATAATAGATCCTTATCTTCTGTTTCCTGAATGATTTTACCAAACAACAAACCCGCGGCAACAAAAATATACCAGCTTAAAAAGCAGAAAGTAAAATGCCCTTGCTGTGTAGGCATGAAAATACCAAGTATCATGTTGATCACATAATTATCTGTGTCTGCAAATGCGATCATCGTTCCGATCACGGACAGGATCATTCCGATAAAGAGAATGTGTATTTCCTTTAACTTCAGCTTCTTAAAAATACCGGTGACTATGAAAGCTAATCCCACAAAATGAAAAATATCCGGAAAAAGGAAATCTTGGATGGTTATGTTTGAAATACCGGAACCGCTGATGATATCATAGATTAAATAGAATATGCCTGCCCGGGCAATATTGAGCACATAGGCAAGGATGAGTAATATAATGCCTCTTCGGATCTGATCTGCGGGAGTATTTTTCCTTGAGTATGCCATCCCCACGCCCATAGCAAACATAAATCCGTGTGCAACCACAATATATGCGCCGAAAATGTCGTCTCCAAGTATATACAAAAACTCATTCTCATATCCCGGATGAGTCGGCGCAAAAGATGTAACACTATGGCAGATCACCATACAGATGATAGCAAGCCCTTTCAAAAGATCTAAGTTTAACTGTCTCTCATTCTGCCTGACCAATATCCTGCTGATACCTCTTCCATAACTCAAATTTTAAGAATCTTTGCGATAAAAAGCTTCCTCTTACACGTAAACAGTATATAACGTTTCTTCAGGGTTGTGTAGTCCCCGCTGCTGCAAAGAACCGTGCTGTTATTATTTAGTTAGGTTATTTTAAACGCTCAGCCAATAGTAACGAACGTATCTCTTTTACAAACACATCTTACTTATGTAGAATGCCAAACAGACAGACAGGATTTCATCTTATCTCCCGCGTTTCAAAAATCAGCTCTGCCTCTGTCGCGCTTTCTGCAAATGCTGCTATATCGTCCATCATGCTGTCAGCCATAACTGTATCAGGTACAATAAATGCAACGCTTACCTCAAGGATCTGATGCACATCCTGCTCACCCGTCTCTGCAACCGAGGCATGATACTTGTTTTGC
The DNA here is from genome assembly GCA_902784165.1 of uncultured Lachnospiraceae bacterium. Taxonomy (GTDB): domain Bacteria; phylum Bacillota; class Clostridia; order Lachnospirales; family Lachnospiraceae; genus UBA4285. Next base: position 5,446 of record CACZTL010000011.1, read on the forward strand.
AGCTTAGCTATAAGGCTCTTTATGATCATCCTTTTTTCTTTCAGGCTATGCACCCATGACGCCCGAAAACGAAATGTCATGACTGCAAGCTTTATATTTACATCCTTTTTCATATTCAGTTTACCTCACACTGTCTTTCATGACACACTCTGACACAAAAAACTCCCGAAATTAATATGCAACCACATCATTTCAGGAGTTTCTATATTTGTCATTATTGTTATTTTGTATATGCCATAATTCACCCGGGCTAACAGCTTTTAAGCAAGCATCGCAACCACTTCATCTCTGGACTTCCTGCCCACCGATGTGCTTACTACCTCTCCGTTCTTAAATACCATAAGTGTCGGAATGCTCTTCACTCCGTGTTCTACTGCGATGTCCCTGTACTCATCCACATCAAGCATACCGATCCTGTCGGGAGCTTCCGCTGCTTCGATCTTCTCTAAGATCGGAGTCATGAACTTGCATGACTCACACCATGTAGCAAAAAAATCTACCATAACGGGTACGTCTGACTGTATAAAGTCATTGAAATTATCTTTTGTTATCTTTTTTATAGCCATATAAAACCTCCTGTTATTTTGCTTAGTTATGTGTGTCAATGGGGACGGTTCTACTGACACACTGATACTTCTTTAGTTTTTAAAAGGATACCCCGGATTTTCGCAATTACGAAATCCGAGATATCCTTCCAATCGCACTAATACCCTGTTTTCCGATGATCAGATATCACAGGAATTAAATCCGGGCTTGCAGTCCTTCTCACCTGTGGACTCTTTCTCAGGTGTTGAATTAGTAGGCTCTCCGTCTATGGAGCAGCTGTTGAATCCAGGCTTGCAAACAGCCTCGCCGTCTGCAGGCACTTCCTCGACCTTCTTTTCTACCTTCTTACCAGTATCTCCACTGATATCACATGAGTTAAATCCCGGCTTGCAATCTTTTTCATCTGCCATAATTACATACCTCCTATAATCAAATACATTGTTATTATTATTTCATACTAATTATATAATATGAACTAAAATAAATCAATGTTAATTTATAAAAACCCTCCGTAGTAAATCCCCTTTGGTTACTATTTAGTGATAACTGTAGTGTGTCAAACGGGGACTGTCCCCGTTTGACACACTAACTATTGCTCTTGCTACTCTCTGATAGTATAATATTACATAATTCAGAATAAATATAGTACTTTATTGCACAAAATTAGGATTATTTTCCATACATTTGCAAATATTACAAAAAGGGTGATATTTATGTTTACCGAAACCTTCCATTTTAACAACGGAGATGTGCCGGTATTTACCTGCCATGAGTGCTTGGACGAGCATATCGCGCACAGCGAGATGACACATTTGCATAACGATATCGAGATCGTGTCGGTGCTTAAGGGCAATATCAACTGTCAGACCGGTGATGAGCATTTCAATCTGAAAAAGGGTGACATCTGCTTTATCAACAGAAATCAGCTTCATTCTCTGCACGAAACGGGCGGGGAGAGCAGTCATCGTGTACTTATCATAGGGAGCGAGCTTTTGAAAAAAACACCTTCGGTGTATGAAAAATACATCAAGGTGTTTCTGGATGATTTGAGTTTTTCGCATGTGCGCTTCGAGGGGTGCGAGAGTCATGCCGCTGAGATAAATAAAATAATAAATGAAATGGAACGGCTGAAAGACGAAGCGGCTCCCGCGTATGAGCTGGAGGTGCTCTCTCTTATTTACAGGCTTATCTGGCATCTGTACCAGGCTTATACCTCAGGTCCCGCTTCAAAGCCTGTTGATGAAAAGATGCTCATACAGGAGCAAATGACAGAGTTTATATATGAACATTTCAGCGAGCCGATAACTCTTGACGATATCGCAAACTCCGGCAAAATCAGCCGAAGCCAGTGCTCTAAGCTGTTCAAGCATTTTACGGAAATGTCTCCGATAAGCTTTCTAAATCATCACAGACTTGAGCTGAGCAGGGATATGCTCAGGAGTACGAATAAAAGCATATCGGAAATCGCATTTGAATGCGGATTTTCCGACCAGAGCTATTACAACAGGATGTTTAAGCAGGCATATGCGTGTACACCGCTTGAATATAGGAAGGGGGCGTGATTTAGGTGCGGTATTCAATGTAAGTGTGTCAGATGGGGACAGTCCCTTTGTGTCAAGACTGACACAAAGGGACTGTCCCCATCTGACACACTTTACTCCCAGTCCTTAAAAACAGGTTGGTATCCCCTTGCTCGTATAGCTTCACTCATCTCCTCTACACTGCGGGTATCCGTTATCTCAAACTGCCCATCACTTTTGGCTTCATCGGCATGCCCCCCTACCTCGGTTACGGAGCCTGCGCTCATTTTCGTCACGCCGAGTCCTATAAGCCTGTCACGAAGCGCGGCCGGCTCTCTTGTTGAAATCGTTATTCCGAGTCGCGGCAAAAACAAGCGATAAGCAAGCATCGCCTGCACAAGATCTATATCCTTAACGCTGCATGCCGCATTATATCCCGTGACTCCCTCATGTTCGCATATCCGCGGGATCGAAACGGCTATATCGCTTCCCGGATATTTATCCTGAAGATATTTTGCATGAAGACCTGTGAAAAATGTGTCGCGCCGCCAGTCATCAAGCCCGAGAAGTGCGCCTAAATTTACCGTATTATATCCGGCTTTACAGGCAAGCTCCGGACTATCAAGACGTTTTCTGTAGTCCGCTTTCTCACCTATAGGATGAAGTGCGGGGTAAATATCTTCGTTATAGGTTTCCTGAAACATTGTAAAGCCTTCCGCACCGGCTTCAAAAAGCATCTCATACTCCGGCTCTGTCAGAGAATATATCTCAATTATCACTGAATCTACATATTTTTTAAGTATGCGCACAGCCTGCGCAACATACTCCGGCGGAGTAGCCCTTCTGCTCTCTCCCGTAAGGATTATGACATGTCTTATTCCGCTCTCCCTTATAGCTCGTCCTTCCGCCTCTATTTCTTCGGGCGTGAGGATTCCGCGCTTTACGGGATTGTTACGGTTAAAACCGCAATATACGCAGCCGTTATCACACACATTTGAAAGATAAAGAGGCGTAAAAAGCGTAATAGTCCTGCCGAAGAATCTTTCCGTTATCCGGTTAGCCTCCTGCGCCATAGCCTCAAGCACCTCAGGCTCCTGAGCAGCCTCTGAAAGCAGCACTGCTAAATCCTCAGGTTTTTTAACAGGCTTATTTATTATGCGAAGCACATCTTCTGATGTAGTTTCGGTAAATGCGGTTTCAAAATCGTAGTTTTTATATTTTTTATATGTATTGTAGAAACTCATATTTTCCTCATTTAAAAACAGGGGACACCGTGTGTCAAAGGGGACGTTTCTACTGACACATCCGTAGGTGTGTCAGTAGAAACGTCCCCTTTGACACACTACCTCCCTACCTCAAAAATCCCGTTAGCGGCGTGGACGCTTCTGCCATGCTTTTTACCGCACCGGGTCCGGACAGGTAGGCCTTTCTTCCCGCGCGCACAGCCTCTCCGAATGCCTCAGCCATAAGAACGGGATCTGCTGCCGTTGCTATCGCAGTATTTACAAGGACCGCGTCTGCACCCGCCTCCATACACTCTGCCGCTTCACTCGGCTTGCCTATCCCGGCATCAACTATAACAGGTATATCAAGCTCGTTACACATAATTTCCACCAGCTCGCGGGTCTTAAATCCCTTATTCGTACCGATAGGCGCACCAAGCGGCATTACCGAGGCAGCCCCGGCATCGCGCATACGACGGGCCGCATACAGATCAGGTGTCATATACGGCATAACTATAAAGCCGTCATTTACAAGTATCTCCGTTGCTTTAAGAGTCTCTTCATTATCAGGAAGCAGATATTTGTTATCCGACACGACCTCTATCTTAACCCAGTCCCCGCACCCTGCCGCGCGCCCGAGTCTCGCTATACGCACTGCCTCCTCGGCATTTCTTGCGCCGTGGGTATTCGGCATCAGTATGCAATCCTTAGGCAAATGCTGCGTTATATTATCAGTGTTCGTATTAAAATCCACACGCCTTATCGCCACTGTAACGATATGCGCACCGCTTACTTCAATACATTTCGGAATCAGTGCGTCGTCCCCGAACTTACCCGTACCGAGGAAAAGACGGCTGTTTATCTTATGTCCATTTATTATAAACTCATCATTATCTGTCATTATTACATCCTCTTTTTGCAAAACTTCCTCAAGGGAAGAGTGTGTCAGATGGGGACAGTCCCCGTTTGACACACTCTCCGCAACTTATAACATTCTCGGACGTGGATCACCCCCCTCCGACAAATCTAAGCACCTCTAACACACTTCCCTCTTTAAGTACAGTCGTTTCAAAATCCTCCGGCTTTAAAATCTCACCATCCGCTTCGACAACTACTGTTTTGGGATCTGTCTTTCTCTCCTCTAAAATCGCCGTTACCGTAGTACCCTCCGCCACGATCGTGTCCTCACCGTTAAGTATTATATTCATCGCATACTCCTTATTACTATTTACTGTTTAACGCCAATTATTTCATCATGAAGTGTGTCAAACGGGAACAGTCCCCATTTGACACACTTCACGTCAGACGGGAACCTTTTCGAATCTGTACATATGATTCAGGGGACCTCTTCCCTTACCAAGGTCAAGCCTGGCATTTATCGCTCCGGTAACATATTCCTTGGCTTTTCTTACCGCACTCTTAAGATCATTTCCGGCTGCAAGACCGGCTGCGATTGCACTTGAAAGAGTGCAGCCTGTTCCGTGTGTATTCGGATTATCTGACCTTTCGGCATACAAATACACAGGCTTCTCTCCCGGTATCAGCAAAAGATCCGTAGAAGCGCCCTTAAAATCACCCTGCACACCCTCTTCAGATTCTTCAAACTCTGTAAATGTATCACAAAACAGAGCATGTCCGCCTTTTATAAGCACAGCACAACCAAACCATCTCTCAAGCAATTTAGCCGCCTTTAGCATCTCCCCGTGAGACTTTATAATCAGACCGGTGAGCGCTTCAGCCTCAGGGATATTTGGTGTGATGATATCAGCTAAAGGTAATAAGTAATCACAAAGCGCCTTTTTTGCATTTTCCGATATAAGCTCTGAGCCGGAGGTCGAGACCATCACCGGATCTACGACTGTATTGGCAGCATTATTTTTTTGCAGCGTTTCTGCGATGATTCGGATACCGTCCGGATCCGAAAGCATACCTATCTTCACTGCATCCGGGAAAATATCACTAAACACAGCCTCAAGCTGCATTTTTATAAAATCTGCAGGCACACCGTGGATTCCGGTCACACCTAAAGTATTCTGGGCGGTAAGAGCAGTAATTACGCTCATGCCGTAGACCTTGTGCGCTGCAAATGTTTTGAGATCCGCCTGTATACCGGCTCCTCCGCTCGGGTCGGAACCGGCTATTGTTAAGCAAGTGTTCATATCCTGCACCTTTTTCGTTTATAAACTTGGAAAGTTGTGTATCAAAGGGGACGGTTCTACTGACACACCTCACTCCCCGAAAATCTTAACCTCTCCACCTGCCAGTATCGCATTCATATTCCTTACAGAGCAGAAATTACCGCACATACTGCAGGAGTCCTCTTTCTCAGGAGCAGCGGAATCCCTGTAGCGCCTTGCCTTTTCCGGATCGATAGCTATCTCAAACTGCTTATCCCAGTCAAGCACCTGCCTTGCGTCGCCCATGTCATCGTCCGGATCCGTCGCATGAGGCAGCCCCTTGGCTATATCTGCCGCATGGGCCGCTATCTTAGATGCCATAATGCCCTCCTTTACATCATCAAGATCAGGAAGTCTTAAATGCTCTGCCGGCGTCACATAACACAGGAAAGAAGCCCCGTGCCATGCAGCCATAGCTCCTCCTATAGCCGACGTGATATGATCATATCCGGGAGCAATATCGGTCACCAGCGGACCCAGCACATAAAAAGGCGCGCCGTGGCAAAGAGTCTTTTGAATCTCCATATTGGCTGCTATCTGATTCATAGGCATATGACCCGGCCCCTCTATCATAACCTGCACATCCTTTTCCCATGCCCTGAGCGTAAGCTCACCGAGCGTCATAAGCTCTTCGATCTGAGCTGCATCGGACGCATCCGCAATACAGCCCGGTCTGCAGGCGTCACCAAGACTGATAGTCACATCGTATTCTCTGCAAATATCAAGAAGCTCGTCATAATACTCAAAGAAGGGATTCTCGTTTCCGGTCATCTCCATCCACGCATAAATGATAGATCCGCCTCTTGATACGATATTCATCTTTCGCTTATTACGCTTGAATTTTGCAGCTGTTTCACGATTGATACCGCAGTGGATCGTAAGAAAATCCACTCCATCCTCAGCATGTAGTCTTACGACGTCAAGCCATTCCTTCGCGGTAATCTTTTTTAATTCTTTTTTATAGTAAACGAGCGCATCATATATAGGCACCGTGCCAAGCATAGCAGGACACTTTGACGCTATATGACGTCTGAATGAACTTGTATCACCACAGGAGCTCAAGTCCATAATAGCCTCTGCTCCGTACTTCACCGCCATATCCACCTTCTGATACTCTACATTCCAATCCTCTGCATCACGTGAAGCGCCGAGATTCACATTTATCTTAGTAGTCAGCGCATGCCCGATTCCGTTAGGATCCAGAGCGGTATGATTTTTATTAGCCGGGATGATTACATGACCTTTTGCGATAAGGTTCTTAAGCTTTTCAGGATCCATATGCTCCTTAGCTGCCACCTTCTCCATCTCCGGAGTGATGATACCCAGCTTGGCAGCGTGCATCTGCGTTGTATATTCTCTTTCCATAGTAACTCCTTATTTATATATTCGGACATTTCCGGAAAGTGTGTCAAATGGGGACAGTCCCTTTGTGTCAGGACTGACACAAAGGGACTGTCCCCATTTGACACACTTCTCAAAAAAAGGACACAAGCCCCGTAAAAGCTCATGTCCCGTATATTAAAACAGTTTATGACTCCCTACGCCGGCATTATCCGAATCAGGTAAAGGGTCGAAGTTGATAACTTCCTCTCAGCCTGCACACAAGCTCCCCTGTATTTATTTTTGTACAATCTACCACTAAACTCCTTATGTGTCAAGGGAAAAGTGTGTCAAACGAGGACAGTCCCTTTGTGTCATGGCTGACACAAAGGGACTGTCCCCGTTTGACACACTTTCATATCACGCAGGATACAGTATCTTCCTGCCTGCCTCATCCACAGTCATGCGTATCTCTCCGATAATCGAGGCAAACTTCGACAAAGTCGAATACCCGAAGCTTTTCACATGAAAATGCGGATACTTCCTGTGTATGAGCTGTCCTATATATCCGAGATCCACTCCCGATGTACCGGCTTCTTTTACACATTCAATAATAAATTGCTTTACGGTCTCCTTGAGCGTATCATTTTTCTTTAATGAAACAAATGTCTTGTATCCTATAGCATTTAATTCAAAGTCATCCGAATCGCGAAGGAACTGTGTAAGAGAGCTGTATCCGTAATTTCTTACGTCAAAGTCAGAATGCTTTTTATGAAGGCGCGCCGCTATTTCTCCCATCTCGGTAGTGCGCCCCCTGTCATCATTATCCGCTATGATCTGAACTATATCCTTTTCAACAACGCTCTGGTGCAGTATCTCTGACTGCCTGTCATCCGTGTAGTCTCCGTAAGCAGTTTCATCATCCGGAGTCGCCCTATACCCCGTGTCATCAGCGATTATCGTTTCCGAAGTTACGGACTCCGAGCTGAATCTCCCGGAATCTCCGCGCCCGGGAACGAATCTTTTTACATTTACCTTCTTATTCTCCGTGCTCTCAGATTCGTCATCCTCACTCTGCTCAACCAAAAGATCCAGACTGACAAATACGGAACAAGCCGCACGGAACGATCTGGGTGTTTTCTTCTCACCCATACCTATGATCTCCATGCCCGATTCTCTTAGTCTTCCTGCAAGTCTGGTAAAATCCGAATCGCTCGACACTATGCAGAAGCCGTCCACATTCCCCGTATAAAGAATATCCATCGCATCTATGATAAGCGTCGAATCCGTCGCATTTTTCCCGACCGTATACCTAAACTGCTGTATGGGCGTTATGGAATTTTTTATAAGCTCAGTCTTCCACTTTGCGGACTGGGGTGTCGTCCAGTCGCCGTAGATCCTTTTATAAGTTACGGTGCCGTATTTTGTCATCTCATCAATGATTACCGATATATATTTTGAAGATATGTTATCGGAATCAATGAGTAATGCAAATTTTTTGTCCTCCAAATATTACCTCCTTTTACTTCGCAGATTTTGAGCCTTTATAAACCTTATCAGAATATTTTTTCAATTCTTCAACATAAAGCTGCGCCATTTCACTAAGCGGCATATTATGATGCTTAAGATAGCCTATCGTCATGGTATCATCCGTATCAAGCGGAATCGCCTTAAAACCAACGCCATTCAGTGTCTCGCAAAGGATACCTGAGCAGAGCGTATACGCATTTAACCCCTTCATAAAGTTAAGTGCGGTAGAACGGTCATCCACTTTTATTATCTGCTTGTAGTCAAGCGTGCTTAATACCTCTTCGGCAAAATAAAATGAATTTTTATCACCCTGCTCAAATGAAATGCACGGATAATCCGCAAGCTGCTCTAAAGAAAGCTTATCCTCACCTGACAGCGGATTAACCTCAGCTAAAAACACATATATCCCGCAGTCAAACAGCGGAGTAAACTCAAGACCCTCCCTTCTGAATATCTTGGTCATGCTCATCCTGTTAAAATCATTAAGGTATAAAACCCCCACCTCACTCTTAAGAAGCTTTACATTCTGGATTATCTCGTGAGTTTTTGTCTCATGCATGGCAAACTCATACTCACGCATTCCGAACTCTTTTACTATCTTGATAAACGCTTCAACTGCAAATGAATAATGCTGTGATGATACTGAAAATTTCTTCTTTGCCGGCTCGCTGCTGATATATTTATCCTCTATAAGATTATAGTACTCAAGCATCTGCCTTGCGTATCCGAGAAACTCATCGCCCTCCGGCGTTGTCGATATACCTTTGCTGGAGCGTGTAAATATCTGCAGCTTCAGCTCATTCTCCAACTCCTTGATCGCTCCGGAAAGCGAAGGCTGAGTGATAAAAAGAGAATTTGCTGCCATATTTATCGATTTATGCTCTGCAACCGTTACAGCATATCGAAGCTGTTGTAAAGTCATTTGGTAAACCTCCGTTTGTATGCAAAGAAAAGCAGTTTTACACCAACTCTTCCGGTTCCCGAGGTTTGCCCCAATCCCCCTCAGAAGTTCTTTTAAAATGTGTCAACGAGGACGTATCTCTTTGACATATCCGCGTCCCGATTGTCAACATGGTAACATCAATACTCATCTAAAAATGAGTGCCTTTCTCCCTTGTGCTTATAAGAAATAACCGTATCAAGGTTCACATTTTCCATGCTTTTGAAAATATTACTCTCTATGTACGGATTAATCTTTTTAAGCTCCTTTATAATCTTTGCTGTCTCACGCCTTTTAGAAACATCCTCAAGCTCACGCTTTGCAAGCTCATTCACATCGCTTCCGCAATGATCGGTAAATCTGCAGGCGCACCTTAAAAACTCAAGACCATTCTCATCTCTCCATCGTTTTATATCATCTTCACGCACCAGGTAAAGCGGTCTGATAAGCTCCATGCCTTCAAAGTTAGTACTCTTTAGCTTCGGCATCATGGTCTGGATCTGCGCCCCGTATAACATACCCATAAGTATAGTCTCAATTACGTCATCGTAGTGATGCGCAAGAGCTATCTTATTACAGCCCATTTCCCTCGCTTTGCTGTAAAGGTAGCCTCTCCTCATACGTGCGCACAGATAGCACGGCGATTTCTCAACATATGCCACGCTGTCAAAAATATCCGTGTTAAATATCGTAAGCGGTACGCCCAAAAGCTTAGCATTATTTTCAAGCAGTCTTCTGTTATGACCGTTATACCCCGGATCCATAGACAAAAAGACAAGCTCAAATGAAAACTTTTTATGCTTCTTAATCTCCTGAAAGCACTTCGCAAGGAGCATGGAATCTTTGCCTCCGGATATACAGACTGCTACCTTGTCTCCCTCCTGCAAAAGCTCATATCTGTTCAGAGCCCTTGCAAACGGTGAAAATATCTTTTTGTGAAACCGCTTTCGCAGGCTGTATTCTACTTCCTTTTGCTTTTCGGAAACCGAATCAGACATTTCTTCTTCTGAACCGATCGACATACTTTCTCTCCTGTTAAAAATGATACCTGTATATTTTAACTAATAAAAAGTACGATTGCAATATATACGCACACTGTTTTTTTATTTTGTATGTCAAACGGGGACGGTTCTGCTGACACACCGTCCCCTTTTGACACACAAAAACCCCCTCCCTTAAAAACCGGGAAGGGGTAGCTTTTCATACTGCATGCATATTCTGTAAGCTCTTTAACGGCGGCATACCCTCAAGACTCTTGAGCGGCGCCCCGCCTCCGGGCGTCATTCCGGTAAATATGCTCATGTCTCCGTTTACGATATCCTGTATGCTTGTATTATCGAAGCAATAACTAAGCCAATACTGCATCTCCATGTAAAACATATGCATATGACATGAACCCGTAGCACCTAAGCTGCAATACTGATCATCCTCAACACATCGGTTTATGCGCATGGTATCTTCCATGGTATCAAAAATGTCAGTAAGGAAAATATCCTCAGGTGACCTTGCAAGGCGATATCCGCCCTTAGCACCCATTTCGTTCTCTACTATGCCCGACATACGAAGCTTCTGCATAATTCTCTGTACAAAATCACGGCTTACGTTAATTTTTTCCCCAAGCTCCTTAGATGTAAGCAATCCTTCTGTCTGTGCAAGCGTAAGGACACATCTTAAGGCATAGTCTGTTGTGATATTTATCTGCATACGATCACCTCCCTTCTAAAATTTATTAAACACATATCAATAAAATATAATGAACTCTCCTCCGGATACGTCAGGTAAATCATCTCCTGTCTTTTCCTTATAATCTCCTGCTCTTGCCGCCTCTGCTGCAGCCTTGAGACGTGCCTGGTCAGCCTCGTAAGCTGCCTGAGCCTCCTGCGCTCTCCTGTTTGTGGTCAGCTCCTGTGCAGCTGCCTCACCCGACTGCTCGATAAAGTTAACCGACTGAACCTCGACCTGCTCGGTAACCTGCTCGGTAACGATTACGGGTGTCTCAACCGTAACCGCTTTTTCGCTAACCACCGTTTCCGTGCGTGTCTGCGGAACAACCTCTACATAGGTCTGCGCTTCCTGCGCAGGAGCAGATGTATCCCCCTGCACTACAGCGGGCGCCTCTGCATAACCTTCGCTCTCCTGCACGGGAGCAGTCTCTCCCGAAGCTGCTGTGCCGTCATTTCCTTCAGATGCTGCAGCTGTTGTATCGCTCTCAGCACTGCTTGGCGTGGGTGTTACAGTACTCTGTTCTTCTCCGAAAGCACTGCCCAAAACGCCTGCTGCCGCTGCCGCGCCCGTTCCTTCGGCGTCGGCAACTACCGTCGGCTTGTCAGCCTCCCCGGCACCGGGCTGCTGAAACGCGCCTTCAATTCCTTCTAATATCCCCGTGCCTTCCATATCCGAAACATTCACGGAGTTGCCCTGATTTACATTAAAAACTATCAGAGCTGTGGCGACAGCTGCGCCTGCTATCGTCCCGATAAGAGCCACGCCTTTCTTCAATCTGATTCTCATATCACGCCTCCTTCGTATTGGTCTTGCATGTGGTGAAAAGGACGTGTACGTTCTATCGCCATATGTAAAATCAGCACACTCTTCCTAAAATTCTAAAAACCTTTTTCCTACCTACATTATAGCACTTTGAAATCTAAAGTAAACCTGTTTTGTCTGATATTTTTAAAATTAAAAAAAACTGAAAATAATAAAGAAACGAGTGGTATGCCTTTTGAAAATTAAGTGGATTCATTTATTTTTACATAAATATTACATTTTTATTAATTTTATTTATAATCTTTAGTTAATCCCTCGGTTTGCTTTTCTTTTGCGGTTGTTTGCTTAGCAGAGACAACCACTGTGTGTCAAGATGGGGGACACAAACAAACCGCACCCGGATACGAATTATCCGGGTGCGGCGGCTGTTTGATAATGGAGTAGAATAAAAAATCGTCAGGAAAATGAGTTAATTAAATATTATGAACTCATCTCCGCCTGTATTATTATCCGCATCAACTCCATCATCGCTAAACGTAGGAGTCACAATGCTTTGCCTAGCCTCATCTGCGCCTGCTGCCGTATTTCCTCCCAAAGCACCTTTGAAGGATTGTGTCTGTACTTCTTCAACAACCGTTTCTTCCACCGGAACTTCCACGGTTGTCACGACATCTTTTGTAACAGGAGTACTTACGGTAACCGTCTGTACGCTTTCGACTACTTCTTCCACCGGCGCTGCCTCTTCTACGACCGTTGTAGCAGGTGTAGCGACAGTTTCCTGAACAGGTGCGTCCGTCTGTGTAGCGGCTTCAATAACCGGAGCCTGTGCGGGAGTTTCATCCTCGACCTTATCCTGCACTTGTGTCTCGGTTGTTGCTACCGGCGCAGCCTGATTAGCATCTGTTTCATCTGCTGACATAGTAACTCCTGCCAGAACAGCAGCATCAGCATTTGCATCCACCTGTACAGCAGTACCTGCTGTGTTTTCGCCATCTAAAAGATCAACGACTGCATCGGAAAGACCTGAATGTTCAGTTCCTACATGAGCAACCTCATGGTTTTTGATAACGCCGTTATCAGTCGTCATCTTAAAGAGCGCTCCGCAAAGCAGGACACTGCCGGCAATGCCTACTGCTATCAAACTCTTTTTGCCAATTCTGATTCTCATTTTACTTTCCTCCTTTACCCAAACAGCAAACCTTATTCTTAGGTGTCACACTTAAAAATAAAAGTTATGACAAGACGTAGTAAGTTCCCTCACTACAACTATATTATACTTTTTTTAACAAAGATTTTCAAGTTAAAGCTTTCACAATAATTGATATTATTATATCTCTTTTTTGTGCAATTTGCATATAATATCGTATATATCCGGTATAATATCTTTTGTTTAATGTAGGATAAGTGAATTATGTTATAAAAATAACGTCTGTAGCTATTACTTATCATCTCTTCTTCGTTTGATCAATACGACTGCGGCGCCAAATGCCGCAGCAATACTCCCTGCCGGCGCCATTACCCATGCACTCATATAATTCTTTCGAGACAGGGGGACATTGCTTTTGTCTTACTGTATTCCCGTTCGTAATAATTCTCCAAGACGAAAGCAGCGTCCCCTTATCTTCCCCTTGTCTTCCCTCAAACCAATCAGGCTGCATACATCTTCACATACTTATCAGCATCCTCACGGGAAAGTTTAAAGTACTTCATCAGCTTAGAAACTATTCGATCTTCGGGCACATTTTCATCTATATTATCTTCAACCATAACCTTTATGCCCTCTTGACGAACTTCTTGGCTCACCTCGTTTCTGACCTCGTTTCTGACCTCGTCTCTTACCTCGTCTCTTACTTCGTTCTTAACCTCGTTTCTAACCTCGTCTCTAACTTCATTCTTAACCTCGTTTCTAACCTCGTCTCTCATATCCTCTCGTTCATTTCGCAGGATTCTCTCGAAATTTTCTCTTATACTTGGCATCGGTTTTACCTCCTCTTTTTTTGTCCTAAATTTTTCCCCACAATACAGCTCTATCAGTCTGCCTGCATCCTCTTGAAGTCTGAAGTTGCCTTCTTCCGTCTCTATTACTTCTTTGATTTTATCCCTTTTTCCTATGTTTTTCAATAACGAAAACACCTGTCTTACATCTGTCCTGAACTGCTTAAGCTTGTCCTCTGTCAGCTCAGTCAGCTCTATGATATGCAGCGGATAGTCGTTTACGATCCGCATCCTTTTCCCGATCTTTTTATCTATTCCGCACAACTCCCAAAGACTTTTCAGACCTGTCCATTTGCCGCCGGAATAGATCACTATGGTACCCACCGGCTCCAGCCTGTCTGTCTTTAAGAATTTATACAAAAGCTCTCCCGGTTCGATCGGCTTATTTTCTGCTGCAAATGTATCTTTATTTTTTTCTTTATCGACTTTATCTGCTTTTCGTACTCCATGTGATCATATCCCATGATCCTTGCCGCCAGAGAGTAGTCTATAGTTTCCTGACTCTCTATACCGCAGATCATGATATTATGACCGCAGACTACCTTGCGTACCGTATCGCGCAGGAACCTGCCGCCGCCGGGCTTTGCCTCCTTTACATCCTTCGGAGCTACCACCTGCTCCCCCTGATAGCAGAACATATTTACAATATCTGCAAACCGGCTGCTTTCTTTAAAATAATCCTTCCATACTTCATCAAATTTTGACATAATTAAAAATCACCCCTCACTCTTTTTTTTGATTTCGATGAACGAAAATAAAACCATCCGCTTCTTAACGACCCATACAAGCTTTTAATTTAAAAACATACTTCCACCCCCTCCTCTCATACAAAAAAAATTTTACTGCTTCGGAAACTGATCCGTTTGCGGCGAACACCGCTTTATTTAGAATCGGTGCCGTAAGAATATACGGCATCTGTTGCAAAGCAACGAAAGATAGTATAAGTGATAAACAGTATTAATGCAACCTTTTTAAGTCATATAATCATAATTAAAAAAGCCTCCGATTTTTATGACAAAATGGATTCAAAATCCTTTTTATCATAAAAAATAGCATTTTACCAAACAAAAAACGATACGGAATTTTTCCGTACCGTAGGCACTGCAATACGCCTTTTTTATCCCAAAGCAAATGTAATTTCTGCCTCCACTGCTGTCTCTCCGTCAACGATCGCAACAGCTTTTCCGGCTCCGATAGGACCTCTTCTTTTTGTAAGCTCGCACTTCAGCTCTATCACATCACCGGGGATGACTTTTCTTTTGAATCGGACGTTTTTTGCACCTCCGAAAAATGCGACCTTGCCCTTGTTTTCTTCTTCCGTAAGAAGCGCCACTGCCCCCGTCTGGGCAAGTGCCTCTAAGATTAAAACTCCCGGCATAACTGCAAGCCCCGGGAAATGCCCCTGAAACTGCGCTTCATTTGCAGAGACGCACTTTTTTGCTATTGCGTACTGCCCGGGCTCACACTCCTCTACGCGGTCGATCATGAGGAAGGGGTAGCGGTGAGGAAGGATCTTTTGTATTTCATCTGAATTAAGCTGCATCTTGTTCTCCTTGTATACGAATCAAATCTTTTTAAACACCAGGCACACGTTATGCCCGCCGAATCCAAAGGAGTTTGACATAGCATATTTTATATCCGCCTCCTGCCCCTTTCCCGGAACATAATCCAGGTCACAGGCTTCATCTGCCTCCTGCAGCCCTGCTGTCGGCGGGGCTATTGCCTCTTCTATGGCTTTGACCGTAAATACCGCCTCTACCGCCGCGCTTGCGCCGAGTAAATGACCTGTCATGGACTTTGTAGAACTTACCTTCAGCTTTTTTGCATGCTCTCCGAACACATTATGAATAGCCTTTGTTTCGCACTCGTCATTTATCTTGGTGGATGTGCCGTGAGCATTTACATAATCAATATCTTCGGCAGTTATGCCGGCATCCTCTATCGCAAGCTGCATACATCTTGAAGACTCCTTTGCCGAAGGATCAAGAGCCGTGATATGGTATGCATCGCATGTGGCAGCGTAACCGGCAATCTCTCCGAGGATCTTAGCGCCCCTGCTTACGGCGTGCTCGTATTCCTCAAGCACAAGCACTGCCGCGCCCTCTCCCATCACGAAACCGTTTCGCTCTTTATCAAACGGGATGGAGGCGCGCCCCGGATCTTCCGATTTCGAAAGCGCCTTCAGGGCCGTAAAGCCTCCTATGCAGAGCTCTGTTATGGTGGCTTCGCTGCCGCCCGCAAGCATTACGTCAGCGTATCCGTCGCGAATATTTCTGAACGCATCACCTATGCCGTTGGCAGCCGATGCGCATGCGGAAACCGCGCACGAGCACATACCCTTAAGACCGTGACGTATGGCGATGTTTCCGGCTGCCATATTTGAAATGGCTTTTGGGATATAATAGGCCGAAACACGGTCAAAGCCTTTCTCAAGACCTCTGCTGTGCTCGCTCTCTATCGTGCCTATACCGCCTATTCCGCTCGACATGGTCACGCCCCATCGTCTCCTGTCATCATCACAGCTTTCAAGTCCGGATTCGTCAAACGCCTGCTGCGCCGCGCACACGGCATAGACGGAATAATCGTCCAGCTTTCTTATCTCTGAGGCATCCATATATTCCTCGGGATTAAAATCTTTAAGCTCTCCTGCAAGCTTTACCTTTCTGTCTGATGTATCGTATTTTGTGATGGGACCGATACCGCAGACACCGTCTTTAACATTTTTCCATGCTTCTTCAACTGTATTTCCGACAGGGCATACGATCCCCATGCCTGTTATAACTACTCTTCGTTTCATGCTTTTACTCCTGTATTATTTATAGTGTAAAAGTGTGTCAAACGGTGACACATTTTCAAATCATCCCGCCATCTACCGTCAATACCTGTCCGGTCACATAAGACGCATCGGGTCCGGCAAAAAAGAGAACCGCCCCGGCTATATCCTCCGGACTTCCCATGCGTCCGGCAGGTATAGCTCCGATAAAGCTTTCACGCGCTTTCTCAGGCATTGCAGAAGTCATATCTGTCTCTATAAATCCCGGAGCAACCGCATTTACGGTAATGCCCTTGGAGACCAGCTCCCTTGCAAGGGACTTCGTCATGCCGATTATCCCGGCCTTGCTGGCGCTGTAATTTACCTGACCTGCATTGCCGCGTATACCGACTATACTGCTGATACTTATTATCCGGCCGCTCCTTTTCTTCAGCATAAGCTTTGAAGCGGCTTTCATGCAGTTAAATGTTCCTTTAAGATTTATGTCAACCACGCTGTCGAAATCCTCTTCCTTCATGCGCAGTATTATGCCGTCTTTCGTGATGCCGGCGTTGTTTACCAGGATATCCACCTTGTCAAACTCTTCTGTGGCTGCGGCAAACATACTCTCAACCTGCGCCATATCCGAAACATCCGCTTTTACCGTAAACGTACGCGCACCAAGCGCTTCACATTCCTTTGCGCACTCGACCGCCGCGGCTTCGCTGCCTGAATAATTTATGATAACATCAGCGCCTTCTTTTGCGAAACGCAGAGCGATCGCTCTTCCTATGCCCTTCCCGGCTCCGGTTATCAGGGCGGTTTTACCTTGTAGCATAATTATCTATCTCCTTTTTTAATTTCCTCAAGAAAGTGTGTCAAACGGGGACAGACACTTCAATCTTATCCGTAGTGCGTTTGATAAATCCGGCTATCGTATTCCCCGGACCGACCTCGATAACCTGCGTGACGCCTTCCGCCTCAAGAAACTCTATGATCCGGCGCATCCTGACAGGCGACATTACCTGCTGCACCAAAAGCTTTTTTATAGCATCGCTTTCAACCGGCTCCTGTGCCGGTCTTCCCGTGACATTAAATACCACCGGTATATTCATTTTGCCAAATGTTACATTTGCAAAATATGCTCTCAGTTCTTCAGCCGCCGGTTTCATCAACTCGGTATGAAATGCTGAACTGACCTTTAGAGGAACGCATTTGCCGATTCCACGCTCTTTTATCAGACGCGCTGCTTCATCGGCTGCTGCTGTATAGCCGGCGATAACATTCTGACCCTTGCAGTTATAGTTAGATATGCTAACTGGCTCACCTAGGCGGCTTTTTACCTCGCTGCAAATCTCTTCAACCGGTTCCGGCTCAGGACCCAGCACGGCATACATTTTTGCGTCTATCCCTTCTGCCGCCTTTTTCATTACCTGACCGCGGAATGCTGTCAGTCTTATAAACGTTTCAAGATCAAACACTCCGCTAAAATACAGCGCGCTGTATTCTCCCAGGCTGAGACCCGCCGTGTAATCAGCGCTCACGCCCTTATTTTTAAGAAGACGCACAACACCCGCGGCGTAAGCAGCAAGCACCGGCTGGACAACAGCCGTATCGGCAAGCGTTTTTTCATCAGCCTCAAGCATCATTTTCTTTATATCAAAGCCGGCATACTCGCTTGCCTCATCTATGCAAGCCGCAAAATCCGGTTCTCTATCAAAATATTCTCTTCCCATGCCGGGGCACTGGCTGCCCTGACCTGTAAATAATACTGCTGTTTTCACAATTCCTCATTTATTTATATATTTTTAGCTATATATATTTATCTAAATATATTTAACTTTATGCATAATACCTTTTTACACCATATTTGTCAATAAAAAATACATTAAAAATCATCGCCGGTCTGCTATCCGATGTAATGCCGCAGCGTCTATCCGGTCAGCACCCGGCTTTATCTCTTCTTATAGATATATGATAAGTATACGAATACAGTATTCCGCAATATTTTGCAATTTCATCCAGCAATATTTTGTAATTTCATCCAGCAATATTTTACATTTTTATCTGGCAATATTTTATTATTTCATCCCGCTTTATGTACTTGTCAATAAAAGCAGAATAAAAAAGATCATGCGCCGTAATTAGGCATATGATCTTTATATAATAATATGTGTTCAAGCATATCATGTGTCAAACGGGCACAGACAAAGTGTGTCCCCGTTTCTTACAACTCTGCCGCCAACCGTTTCTTCAAATCCTCACAAAACCTGTCAATACCTGCCGCCAGCCCTTCTTCGGGCTCCGGTATAACCTCATCGACAAAACCATCTTCATAAAGATCATATGACGTAAGTCTCATAACCTCACACGCTTCTTTAACTCTTGAAGGATCCTTCCACAGGATCGAGGAAAATCCTTCCGGCGAAAGTATCGAATAAACTGCGTTCTCAAGCATAAGTACACGATTCGCAACTCCTATCGCAAGAGCGCCTCCGCTGCTTCCCTCACCCGTAACTACGGCGATGACGGGTACTTTAAGCTCACTCATAGCCGCAAGATTCTCGGCTATAGAGATACTGATACCGTTTTCCTCGGCCTCTTTCCCGGGATATGCACCGGGTGTGTCTATAAATGTAATAACAGGGCGTCCGAATTTCTCCGCCTGCCTCATAAGGCGCAGTGCCTTTCGATATCCTTCGGGACCCGGCATACCGAAATTGTACTCGATATTTTCAGCGGCGGTACGCCCTTTTCTGTGCGCTATGACCGTGACAGGCAGGCCGTTCAGATAAGCTATACCGCCCATGATCGCCTTATCATCTCCTCCGAGCCTGTCGCCAGAAAACTCCATGAAACCTTCAAATATACGGCTTATCAGCTCAGGGTTTCTGGGGCGGTCTTTGTCGCGCGCGGCACATACCCTGTCCCACGCGGCAGGTTTTTGAACTGAGTTATCTTCTCTGTTTGCAGTTTTTTTCTCAGAAACTACGCCGGATTTTTCATTTTCTTTACCCGTTGTATTATGTTGAGTTATAGAGAGGGCATCGCTGTCGCTCGGAATGCCGGTTAAAGTATCCGCGGGTTTCATTTCGCAAGTTGATAAGCGGCAGTTTTTAGATAATGAAAACACACTGTTTCCACGAGCAGATAACAAATCTTTCCTGTTATTAGATACGTTAATCGATAATTTTCTTCTTTCAGATATCAAGTGTGCTGCTTCACTATTCTCCGTTCGCACTCCGGCGCCCTTCCCGTGCAGCTTTAAAATCTCACGCAATACCCCCAGCATTTCCGCGCGCGGCACAATCTTATCAACAAAACCATGCTCGAGCTGGAACTCTGCGCTCTGAAACCCGTCAGGCAGCTGCTGCCGTATGGTCTGCTCTATAACTCTCGGACCGGCAAAGCCTATGAGCGCTCCGGGCTCCGCCAGGCATATATCTGAAAGCGACGCAAAGCTTGCGCTTACGCCGCCCATGCAGGGGTGGGTAAGAACCGATATAAAAAGCCCGCCGCCTGTTTTAAATTTCTGAACGGCTGCCGAGGTACGCGCCATTTGCATAAGAGAAAACATCCCCTCCTGCATACGGGCACCGCCACTTGCAGCAAAGATTATAAGAGGGCAATTATCCCTCCCGGCCGCCTCCGCAAGCCTCACTATCTTTTCGCCGACAACGGTTCCCATGCTGCCCATCATGAAATGGCGGCTGAGTTCTCCTACGTATACCTTCACTGCGCCTGCCGTCCCGCGTCCGCAAATAAATGCATCCTTCGCGCCGGTATTACTCCTCGCAAGCTCCAACTTCTCCCCGTATCCCGGAAAGCTCAAAGGATCGCCGGTGCTCAGTTCGGAAAACATCTCTTCAAATGTTCCCTCATCAAGGAGCTCTTTTATCCTCTCTCCCGGATCGCTTCGCTCGCTTTGTTTTTCTCTCAGGGATTTATAGGACATAAGAAGTTTTCTCCGCATGATGAACGGATTTGTTGTTTCTTCGTTTTTTGCAGCTGCTTCAGCACTCATTTTTGCCTCCTGCCGATCTTGCTATATTATGATTATCCAACCAGTTCCTCTATTATCTGAGCCACAGGACGTATATCATTTAACTGTCCGCATACCTGACCTGCCATGAGAGAACCCATGGAAACATCTCCGTCAAATACGGCTTTCCTTAGCGAGCCGAGCGTGTACTTTTCCAGCTCTTCCTTGCCTGCGCCTTTTGACTCAAGCGCCAGATACTCTCTGGACATTTTATTCTTTATCAAACGCACCGGCGTACCGGATATACGCCCCGTAACCGTGGTGGAATTATCCCTCGCCTTTATAAGCTGCTGCTTGTAGTTTTCATGTATCGGACACTCCTCGCTCACAAGCAGACAGGTGCCTACCTGTACTCCGCACGCACCTAAGGCAAGCGCTGCATTTACCTGTCTGTTGTCTGCTATTCCTCCTGCTGCTATCACCGGTACGCTAAGCGCGTCAACCATCTGCGGCACGAGCGCCATAGTAGTCATCTCACCCACATGACCGCCGGCCTCCGTACCCTCTGCTATGACAGCATCTGCGCCGCACCTTACCAGCCGCTGCGCCAAAAGCACTGAGGAGGACACAGGGATCACCGTGATACCCACGTCCTTCCACATTTCCATATATGCCCCCGGATTTCCGGCGCCGGTCGTCAGAACCTTAACTCCTTCTCTTACGACAAGCTCAGCCATTTCCGGCGTGTGGGGATTCATGAGCATAAGATTTACACCAAAGGGCTTATCGGTATTTTCCCTGCAAATGTGTATTTCCTCCTCAAGCCTTGCCGCGTCAAGGCCGCCCGACGCAATAAGACCGAGCGCGCCTGCATTGGAGCAAGCCGCAGCAAAGCGTCCTGTGGCGATATTGGCCATACCGCCTTGTATGATAGGGTGTTTTGTACCTAATATTTCGTTGAGATATTTCATGACCAACTCCTGTATAGTTATAATCAAGTGTGTCAACGTGCCCTTTTATCCCACTTTATCAGCGACTCAGCATATTTTGCCAAAAACGACGTATCATAATTCCCGCCTACAAATCCGGGGTTAAAGAGCACAAGATAAAGAAAATTTAAATTTGTATCTATGCCGTCAACCGTCATTTCCTCAAGCGCAGCCCGCATTTTCTTTATAGCCTTTAATCGCCCGGGGGCATGCACTATGATTTTTGCGATCATCGGATCATAATACGGGCTCACTCTCGCTCCCTGGAAAAGAGCGCTCTCACACCTCACGCCAAGACCGCCGGGCAGATGCAGAAATGTAATGTCTCCCGGCGACGGAGTGAAGCCTCTTTCCGGATTCTCTGCATTTATCCTGCACTCAATAGCATGCCCTCTGATCTTAAGCTCGGACTGCTTTATGGACAGTTCTCTGCCTGCTGCGATCCGTATCTGCTCCCTTACTATATCTACGCCCGTAACTGCTTCGGTCACAGGGTGCTCTACCTGCACGCGGGTATTCATTTCTATAAAATAAAAATGCCCTTTTTCATCAAGAACAAACTCTATAGTACCGGCATTTTCATAATTTACGGCACGAGCCGCTTTAAGGGCCGCCTCATAAAGCGCAGACCGCTGCTGCTTTGTCAGACACCTTGCGGGAGCCTCTTCTATCAGCTTTTGATTTCTTCTTTGCATGGAGCAGTCACGCTCACCCAGGTGTATGATATTCCCCTTTTTGTCACCGAGTATCTGAACCTCTATGTGACGGGGATTTATTATCAGCTTTTCCATGTAAAGCGAGCTGTCGCCAAATGCCGCTCCTGCCTCGGCTCCGGCCTCTTCATAGGCTTTTTCCAGCTCGCTCTCATGCTTTACAATACGCATCCCGCGGCCTCCGCCTCCGGATGAAGCCTTGATGAGCACCGGATACCCTATTCGATCCGCACATTTGCGGGCCTCACCTACATTTGCCAAACAACCGTCAGAACCCGGAACTATGGGAACCCTGTGCTTTTTCATAAGGCTTCGCGCTGCCTGCTTGTCACCCATGCGTCTTATAATGTCGGCGCAAGGTCCGATAAAAGCAATTCCGTTTTTTTCGCATTCCTCTGCAAATGCCGCATTTTCCGAAAGGAATCCGTATCCCGGGTGTATAGCGCTGCATTTATGAGCTTTTGCCGCGGCTATAATCGCATCTTGATTTAAGTAGCTCTCCGCTGCCTTCGCGGGACCGATACATACCGAATAAGTCGAATAATGCGCCGGAAGCGTATCCCGGTCCTCTTCGGACACGGCAAGAACGGTCTCGATGCCCATCTCGCGGCAGCAGCGGATCACCCTCATCGCGATCTCGCCCCTGTTCGCCACCAATATACGTTTGAACATATTTCTCCTCCGTTTTGAGTGTGCCGGATGATGACAGAACAAATGTGTCAAATAGGGGACAGTCCCTTTGTATCAGGACTGACACAAAGGGACTGTCCCCATTTGACACATTTTGTTCAGTCAATCGACATAAGCACCTGCTTAAACTCGGCAAAGTCCTCATTTTTTATAAATATCTTCTTTACAACACCCGAAACCGGAGCCGTGATCTCGTTCATCATCTTCATAGCCTCTATAAGACCGAGCACATCACCCTTCTTCACCTGCTGCCCTTCCTTTACATAGGCAGGCGCGCCCGGCTTCGGAGCGCTGTAAAAAACACCGGCAACGGGTGCATGTACCTTTGTGCCCTCTGCCTCATCACTATCCTGTGAGCTTTTTGAAGAAACTGCTCCGTTATCTCCCTCAGCAAAAGACTTATCTTCGGCAAATGTTTTGTTTCCTGCTTCGGGTGCATTTACACCGGCAGCAGCCGATCTCTCCAGCTCCAACGACATATCTCCGGAGCAGTATTTCAACCTGCTAAGCCCCGACTCCTCAAATCTGTCTATGAGCTTAAAAATATCCGCGGATTGCTCCTTGTGTTTATCATTTTTATCTTTTTCCATTATCATACTCCATACAGGTTTTCGATGGGCAAAGTGTGTCAAATGGGGACAGTCCCTTTGTGTCAGAACTGACACAAAGGGACTGTCCCCATTTGACACACTTTGACACATTTGTCGTACTTGCAAAGCTGCTGTTATGAATGACTTTCGATATAATCAACGATATTTCCGATGGTCTTAAGCTCAGACGTATCCTCATCGGGTATGGTAATCCCGAACTCATCCTCCATAGATGCAACAAGCTCAAACGCTTCTATGGAATCAAACCCCAGGTCATCAAAAAGGTTCGTATCCCTTGTGATTTCCTTGTCCTCGATATTCATAGTATCCTTAATAAGCTCCGTAACCTTCTCTAATGTGTTCATAATATACCTCCGAAATGCATTTCAATTATATTAATTATTTTAGCTTTATATATTTATCTAAATATATTGAACTTTTTGAAATAATACGCTATAATCTAATCATTGTCAAGTTTTTTATTAAACAAACAGACGAAAGGAGGAAAAATGAAATCAAACATCATCAATCTGAAAGCAATGACTTTTACAGCTCTCATGACTGCCGTTATATGCATCCTTGGTCCTCTTTCGATTCCCGTCGGGCCGGTGCCTTTATCACTTACTACATTTGCAGTCTTCTTATCGGTTTATATGCTCGGAGCAAAAAAAGGCACCTTAAGCGTAGTTTTGTACCTGCTTATCGGACTCGCCGGGCTTCCTGTGTTCTCAGGCTTTCAGGGAGGAGCCGCCAAGCTTTTCGGACCTACGGGCGGATATCTTTTAGGCTTTATACCCGCTGCTCTTATCGCAGGGTTCCTGATCGAAAAGTACGCACGAAAAAAAGCGGCAAGCGCATTTGCCATGTTGCTTGCCACTGCTGTATTGTATATGATCGGAACCGGATGGCTTGCGGTAAGTATGCACATGTCTCTACCCGCAGCTTTGATGGCAGGTGTTGTGCCTTTCATACCGGGGGATATCGTGAAGATCCTTTTAAGCATAACTCTGGGAAATATAATAATGCAACGTGTATCAAGATGACGGTTTTTACCACACCTCGCCGGATGACAGCACTTTTATCGTGCCGTCATCTTTTTTTATTACAAGTCCGCCGCTTTCATCCAAATCCACCGCTGTTGCCGAAAAGGACTCACCCGCCAACTGTACATCCACTTT
Organism: uncultured Lachnospiraceae bacterium; assembly: GCA_902784165.1. Lineage (GTDB taxonomy): Bacteria > Bacillota > Clostridia > Lachnospirales > Lachnospiraceae > UBA4285. The sequence goes on from CACZTL010000011.1 coordinate 30,078, forward strand.
CTTCCCGAGAGTATCAAGCCGTTCTTTATAGCGGCGCAGAATGTTATCCGCATACAACAAGCTTCCCATCGTATGACCCGTATCCGGCATTTGATTCTCAATCGGTACTATATCCGTATCTGACAGACGATATCCCTTACGTAACAAATCGGGTTCTGAAACACTTCCCCCTTTATCCGCCAAACCTAAGTCAGACACTGCATAAACCGCGTGAGCAGACTCAGTCTTCGGATATACTTCATTAACACATCCCAAACCAGCGCCCGGCATAATATCCGCCATGCGGTTTATGAGTTCTGCAACCATGCAGGCTTTAGAAACTCCTGCTTGACCGTCCGGATATAAAGAGCCTGCCTTAGCCGTAAGCTCCTCGGGAAAATCCTCCCGGCGGATGCAATAATTTATGCCTATACCGACAACAACCCATTTAAAAAAACCGCTGTCCGCATCAAGAGCCGATTCCGTCAGTATCCCTCCTATCTTCTTCCCGTCAAGCAGTATGTCATTTACCCATTTTATGCGCGGCTGCCTGCCTGTCACATTTTCAATCGCCTCACAAGCAGCAACCGCAGCCGCCAAAGTAAAATTAAGAGCTCTCCCTGCACTCATATTTTCCGGAGTAAACACGAAGCTTATGTATATTCCGCCATCCGGAGAAAAAAACTGCCGTCCGGGTTTTCCTCTGCCTGCAGTCTGCCTTTCAGCTATGAAAATGCTTCCGCCCGCATCCGCAGAAGCACGGGCTTTTTCCTTAGCAAGCGTGTTTGTCGATGTTGTCTCTTCGTAGTAATAAATTTTTGAGGCGTCTATACCCTCTTTGAGTAACGCTTCAATGGTCCTTTTATTCTTTATCATCATAAAACCTGTGAAAGTGTGTCAAATAGGGACAGTCCCTTTGTGTCAGTCCTGACGCAAAGGGACTGTCCCCGTTTGACACATATCATATACAATCACTTCATATCCTCATCAAGTTCCTCAAGTATGACCTCAAGCACATGCCTGAAATCACCCCACTCCTTGTCAGACATCCGTTCTCTGATCTTGTCCATCTTAGCATCCACGTAGGAAGCGCTGATGTTGTAATAATTCATATATTTGTCGGTAACCTGAAGGTAGTACTCTCGTTTGTCCTCTTCAGACTGTATTCTCTCAAGATATCCCTTTTTGACAAGATTATTTATCTTGTAAGCAGCATTTGGCGAGGACATATGCAGGAAGTTTGCAAATTCATTTACCGTCGGCCGCTTAAGTGCATAAATAACCTCCATGCAAAATGTCTCAACTGTAGTAAGCGTCGCCTCGCGTTTTTCGAAATTACTGAATACCTCTCGATAAAAATGCATCTTAAACTGCGTATAAACCTTCTCAAAAAGCTCTTTTGTTTCCATATTACATCTCCTGTAAATGTTTGCGGCCTACATATTTATTTTGACCGGATTCTCTTCCAATTCCGGAATATCTTCATTAGTTTATTCCTTCGTAATCACGTAACATTATATTTCGCATGTTTTTTAATTATAAGCTTTTTTATTTGCTTTTTAAATCTTTTCTATCTATCTCAACTTGCATAATGAAATATGCTTCACTAAATCATTTTATCTCCAGCACTACCGGACAGTGGTCGCTTCCCTCTACATCCATAAGTATCTGTGCCGATTCCAGTCTGTCATTTAGCGACTCCGAAACCAAAAAGTAATCAATACGCCAGCCTGTATTATTTGCTCTGGCATTACCCCTGAAGCTCCACCAAGAGTACATACCCTCTTTATCAGGATAAAAATATCGGAAGGTATCTGTAAAGCCTGACTCCTGTAATGCAGTCATCTTCTCCCTTTCTTCGTCTGTAAATCCCGCATTTTTTCTGTTAGTCTTTGGGTTTTTGAGATCTATCTCCTTATGCGCAACATTCATGTCACCGCATATGATAACAGGCTTTTTATTTTCAAGCTCTTTAACAAACTTAAGGAAATCCTCTTCCCACTCCATACGGTAATCCAGGCGCGCAAGTTCATTTTGCGAATTGGGAACATATACATTTACGGAGTAAAATTCCGGAAACTCCAGAGTCACTATGCGCCCTTCGTGATCATGCTTATCTATGCCCATGTTGCAGGACACGCTCAAGGGCTTTTCCTTTGTAAGTGTAAGTGTTCCCGAATATCCTTTTTTCTCGGCAGAGCACCAATACTGATGATATCCAGGCAGATCCACATCTGCCTGTCCCTCCTGCATTTTTGTTTCCTGCAGGCATAATATATCCGGCTTCTCAGCCTCAACAAATTCAAAAAAATTTTTCTTCATAACGGCACGCAGACCGTTTACATTCCATGAAATAAGCTTCACATGATACCCCTTTATAAAATGACATATGTGTCAGGCTGGACAGTCCCTTTGTGACACAGTTTTAAAATAGTGCCTCGTGATTATAACATATAATCCGATGATAACAAATCTTGTTTTTCGCGGCTAAATATTTCCGGTATATACATATCTGAGATACTTTCCCGCCGTTTCGGCAAGTCTGTATACATAATCAACCGGCGTTGCCTCTCCGTCCGCCATCCGATGACGCGGGAAAAATCTGCTAATGTGCAAAGGTATCTCTTCCCCTCTTCCACCGTTAAGCCCTGCTATCCACCGGGCTTCTCTTTCTATTTCCTCTTCTGTGTCGTTAAAGCCGGGAACTATAAGTGTAGTCACCTCAAGATGCACCTTGCCTGACGCAAGCTCTATAAACTGCTTTGTGTACTCAAGGCTGCCTCCCAAAAAACTTTTATAGCCGGCCTGCGTAAAGCACTTGAGATCAACATTGGCTGCATCAATCCACGGAATCACTTTCATAGCTGTATCCGGGCTGATGCAGCCGTTTGTCACCAGTACATTTTTCATGCCGCTGTTTCGCACAAGCTTCGCACAATCCAAAACATACTCAAAAGAAATAAGCGGTTCATTGTATGTAAATGCAACGCCTATATTTCCGTCTGCACGCATCTGCAGCGCAAGGCTGTTTAGCTGCGCGGGCGACATGTCTTTTACACTTAGCCTGTGAAGTCCGTACTCATCCCTGTATAAAATATCCGGATCATCCGTATCCCGATCTGTATCCGCAAACCCTCTTGCTATCTCAAAATTTTGACAATACGGACAGTCCATGTTGCAGCCGTAGCTTCCGACTGAAAGTATCCGGCTGCCGGGATAAAACCTCCTGAGAGGCTTTTTCTCAATCGGATCTAAGGCAAGACCTGTAAGCACTCCGTAATTAAGCGGCACCACCTCACCCTGTCTTGTGCCGCGCACTCGGCACCACCCTGTTTTTCCTTCCGGAATGTCACATTTTCTGAAACAGACATTACAAGCAGCCATACATTTACCCCGCTATAAACTAATGCGTTAATATAAGTGTGTCAGAAGGGGACAGACTTGGTCTGTCCCCGTTTGACACACTTACACCCTGTAGATACATATTCCGTAGCCTACGCCGAAAACATCCTCATGGCTGATCCTTTCGGCTTTAACATCAATGTCTTCAAGCGCTCCCGCCATGATACAAAAGCTTCTGTGACCGCATTCTGCCGCAGACCTTAGCAGCTTTTCAGGAAAATGCGTCAGCTCATCGAAACGACCTTCTCCCATAACATCCATGATGCGCTCATCATACACGGGACCGTTCCTGTCAAAACCGTAAGGGCCGCTTTCCTTTAGCTTATGAGACAGGTCTCCGCTTGCTATGAAGAATACCTGTCGCCCGGTTTCGCTTACAGCCCTGCTTATTATACGACCGAGCTGCACATGCTTTTCAAGAGAAAGACCCGAAAGACCGACTCGAACAAGCTTATAGCTTTTATAAAACTTATTTACAAAATACAGCGGCACCATAACCCCGTGATCAAGCTCCGGCTCGCGCTCACCCTCCGTGCCTGCCGGAAACGAACTTTCTGATGCCAAATTTGCTATTCTTTCGACAAGCTCAGTATCATACTCGACATTTATCTTTACCTCCGGAGCCCTGAAAAGCCCCATATCTCCGTGAGCCGCATTACCGGGAGATATATGAAAATAATCCCCGTACATAATAGTATGGGGCGATGACAATATGATGGTATCCGGCTTAAGCTCTGCTACAAGCTTTCCGACCTGCTTAAACCCTTCTGATGTATCGGATATTTTCTTCTCTTCACCTCTTCCCACCTCAGGAAGTATGATAGGCGGGTGAGGTACCATACATGCTCCTGTAATCATTTTTTCCTCCGAAATTAATTAAATGTGTCTTACGACTTCAAAGCGCTCAAGCACTACATCCGTATCAAGCGGATCTATCCCTGCTTTTTGCTTTGCGATACTGATCTGATAGTCTACAGTATCAACTCCGTCCAGATTAGGAAGCAAAAGCCCCCTTTTAAATCCCTTTGTCACTACCACGCCGTATCTTACCGGGTCAAGGTCTTTTTTGCTCTTTACGGGCTCCATCGGCCCGAGCACATCCACGCTTATCTCAAGCGCATCTGTCTCGTCCTCCCTAACCTCAGGAAAACGCGGATCCCTTGTAGCGGCGCTTATTGCATTTTCAATGATCTCCGCAGCTACGGACTCCCTCGTCGCCGCAAGTGTGCCTATACAGCCTCTCAGCGCCCCGTCCTTATGCAGTGAAACAAATACACCGGCTCTCCTGCCGGTCATATCCTCCGGCAGACCTTCGGGAACAGATATCCTTCTTCCTGTCTTTATAAAGGAAGTAAGCGATTTCCGCGCCAGTGCTACGTAAATATCTTCCATACTCGAAACGTCACCTCCGAATTTATATTTAGAATTTTACCACATTATTCCGAAATTCTAAATACTGATTAGAACTTTGATTATTTTTGATATTTTTCTCATTGCTCTTTATCACTTCTTGACAGATTCCAAAAGAAAAAAGACCTGCACCTTATCAGTACAAGTCTTTTATTTATGCAGGTCTAATGCAAATTACTCGATAATTGTAGCAACCGCACCTGAACCTACTGTATGACCACCCTCACGGATAGCGAAACGGAGACCCTGCTCCATAGCTACCTTGTGGATAAGCTCAACTGTCATCTCAACGTTATCTCCGGGC
>CACZTL010000012.1 GCA_902784165.1 uncultured Lachnospiraceae bacterium
CATCTGACACGCTTTATAGTAAGAAAGGTATCTAATGTCCAAAATAAATCTTACATCAGAATACACACCCGGCTTCACCTTGGTTCCCGATGCATTTATCGAGCAGTATATGCCCCATGCAAACGGCGAATACATCAAGGTCTATCTTTTTATGCTTAAAGCCCTTCGCTGCGGATGCGCCGTGGATACATCAGATATCGCAGATGCGCTTGAAAAGGAAGAAGCCGACATAGTGCGCGCCCTTAAATACTGGGAAAAGAAGGGTGTTTTTGAGCTGCGCATGAATGAAAAGACCATAAGCCGCATTTGCATAAAGGCGCTCGGGAAATCCGAAGCAGTTTCTGCTCCCGATCAGGCTATGAACTCTCATGCGCTTCCGACAAACGAAATGCCCGTGCCTGAAATCGAGGAAAATGCTTTTAAAGCTTCATATAAGCTTCCAACAAAAGAAAAAAACGAACCTGATGAACTGCCTGAGGACGTGGTTCTTCTCATAACTGCTGCTGAAGGGTATTTTAACAGAACCGTAACTATGTCAGACCGTAACATCATACTTTATATGTACGACGAGCTGGGCTTGTCCTTTGAACTTATAGATTACCTCTTCTGCCGCGCAGTTGAAACCGGCAAGACGAAGCTTCGCTATATCGAAAAAATCGCGATTTCTCTCCATGAAAATGAGATAAGCACCGTAAGCGAAGCGATGAAGCTTTTTAAGTCAAACTCCGACGTGATCCATACGGTTATGCATGCGTTCGGTCTTCAGTCGAGAAACCCCACGACCGCAGAGCAAAAATATATAACTAAGTGGTCGGATACCTTCGGCTTTGACAAGGAGCTTATCGAGGAGGCCTGTTCAAGATCCGCGCTGAATACCAATTCCGGAAATTTTCAGTACGCGGATAAGATACTTTCCTCCTGGCATAAGGCCGGCGTTAATTCCCGTGAGGATGTGGAGCGGCTCGACGCGGAGCATAAGGCATCTTCCGCAAAGACCCCGGCGAAAAAACCGTCCGGCTCAAAGCCTTCGGCATTTAATAATTTTGAGCAGCGCGGGGGGGATATATCGGAGCTGGAGAAAAAACTGCTGGATACATGACAGGAGAAGAAATATGCCGCTTACAAACACACAATACGACACCATAATGCGCGAATATTACGATATCCGTGCAAAAAATAAACATATCGAAGATGAACGAAAGAAGGAGATCGATGCCCTCTCTCCCGAGTACGGTAAGATAAGCGAGCAGATCGGAGAGCTATCGGTCGAGGAAGCGCTTGCAAGACTTTCAGACGGACACCTCACCGCTTCCGGCAGTGCTGAAGATATTATATCTGAAGATGAAGCATCACCGGCTTCCGGAGACATCGATAACAAAAATACTTCGGACAGCTTCAGAGCAAGACTGTACGCGCTAAAGAAAAAGCAGGAGGAGATACTTGTCTCACTGGGCAAGCCCGCAAATTATCTTGAGCCTGTTTATACATGTAACATTTGCAAGGATACGGGTTATGTGGGGACAAAAAAATGCAGCTGCTTTAAAAAGCGTGAGCTTGAACTTCTTTACAAGGATTCCAACCTTAAAAACATGACCGGCTTTTACACCTTCGACGACTTTGACTTAAGTCTGTATTCAGAGACCGAAATTGATGAAAGGACAGGCCGTACCGCAAGGGAATACGCTGAAATCGCTCTTGAGGCCGCAAAAGATCTGGTCAATAATTTCGACAAGACCGGCGGCAATCTTTTTATCTACGGACAGACCGGGCTCGGGAAAACCTTTCTTTCCACATGTATCGCTTCCGCATTGATAAACACTACCCACAGCGTCGTCTATGTTACTGCCACAGAGCTTTTTAACAAGCTCAATACATTTGACGAAGAGGTCGAAAGCTCACCCATCATAGACTGCGACCTGCTCATAATCGACGACCTCGGCACCGAATACCGCTCCGAGGTCAGCCTTTCCAAACTGTTTTACTGCTTAAACGAGCGTATGCTGCGCGGTAAATCCTGTGTGATCTCTACCAACCTCGACCCGTTGGCGATAAGGGATAATTATTCCGAGAGGATTTTTTCAAGGATCGTGAGCGGATATAAGATCATTAAACTGTTCGGGAAAGATATACGGACAGC
>CACZTL010000013.1 GCA_902784165.1 uncultured Lachnospiraceae bacterium
GGAACGACGTAAAAACATCCGGGTCAGGGACAGAGCCACTCTTTTTAACCTCGTCATCGGCTTAAACGGCTATACGGTAAGCTCCGGCGTCATAAGCTCTTTCCTAAACGGCGACAAGATCATCGCAAAGCCACTAAAAGCAAATGAAACCATGCACATCGGCACCATCACCCGCACCGGCCACAAACTCAGCGTTTACGGCGAAGCTTATGTAAATGCTCTTAAAAAACATCTGGGGTTGTGAAACACGTTTGATCGGGCAGGCTCCTCACATTTATAATACACCATTTTACCCATAGTTAAACAGTAACTAACACAAACAACTCACTTAACATATATTTTGTATAGTCGTAAACTTTATTAAAATATGTTATCTTTATAATATTGAAAAACATCAGAAAACAAGAGGTAATATACATTGACAAAAAAACTTACAGGCTATCCGTCACAAGACAGGCCATGGCTTAAATATTTTAAGGAAGAACATTTGCAGGATACGATCGCGGAATGTACTATTTATCACAGCATATATGACAACAACAAGGCTTTTTCGAAAAATATAGCATTAAATTATTTCGGAAATAAGATTTCCTTCGGAAAGTTGTTTAAGTCGGTTGATAAATGCACGAGAGCTCTGCGCCAAATAGGAATAAACCGCGGAGACTGCGTAACACTTTGCACTGCCGGCGTACCGGAGGCGGTCTACATAGTCCTGGCATGCAGCCGCATAGGTGCTATCGCCAACTTTATCAACCCTCTTTTCTCCAAGGAGCAGATTAAAGACCGTGTAAATGAAACAAACGCCGACTGGATCTTTGTTTTGGATGAAATGTACCAATACATAGAAGATGCACTGCCGGAAACATGCGTAAGCAAAGTAGTCATCATACCTGTTACCAATTCGGTGCCTTCTTTCGCTTCAAAACTGCTTTACCGTAAAAGTAAGGCAAAAAGAATCCTTAATGCAACACATGAAAAACAATTTATTTCTTACAATGACTTTGAAAAGATGGGAACGGATTTCACGGGAGAGCTTGATTCAACATACGAAAAAGACACTCCCGTCGTTATGGTTTATTCATCAGGCTCTACCGGCGCATCAAAGGGAATACTTCTAACCAATGATGGAATAAATGCAGTAATCCTTAACCACAAAAGAGATGTGTTTTATGGAAGTCGCAATTACACTTTTCTTTCCATGATCCCTGTATGGTTTTCCACGGGTATCGTTTTATCAATGATAATGCCTCTTGCACATGGTGTTTGCGTGATTCCTGAACCTCAATTTAACAAAGAAACATTCGCAAAGGATTTAAAAAAGTATAAACCCTCTTCTACACTTACCGCCACGAGTCTTTGGATATATGTGGCCACTTCGGAAGAGACAAAGGATATAGATCTTTCAAACATGATCTATCCCAGCACAGGCGGAGAGAAAATTTCTAAGAAGGACGAGGTTATGCTCAATAATTTCCTGAAGGATCACGGATGCAAAGTGGATCTCATAAAGGGCTACGGAATGTGTGAGCTTGGAAGCGAAGTGACAGGTTCCATTGCCGCTGAAGGCTACAAGACCAAGCCCGGCAGCGCCGGCTATCCAATCCTTCATTCTGTTATAAGTGCATTTAACATAGATACCAATGAAGAACTAAAATACGGCGAACACGGTGAAATCCGCGTCTGCTCTCCTTCTCACATGAAGGGCTACTATAAAAATCCCATTGCAACTAAAAATTACTTCTGGACAGATGATAAGGGTATTACATGGGGATGTACCGGTGATATAGGATACGTGGATGAAGACGGTGAAGTTTTTGTCCTTGGCCGGGCTACAGATTCTTTCCAACGTGAAAACGGGGAGACTGTATATCTTTTTGATATAGAGGACGTGATCATCGAAGAAGAGACCATTAATCAGTGCAAGGTTGTAAATATAACTGATGATGGAAAAACAAAACTCGTGGCTCACCTTGTATTTAAGGAAGGTACAGACGATAAAGATTCCGTAATACATAAAGTTCATGATACTCTTAAAAACACCCTTCCGGAGTATATGGTGCCTGATTATTATAAGATCCGTGAATCTATGCCTGTCCATCCAAACGGAAAGAGAGATGCCGAGACCTTGAAAAATGACAGGGACGAACTAATAAAATTATAAATAAACGCTTGACAATATTTATAAGTTCGTATAATAATTAAGCAGTTAGTACTGTCTAACTGTTTTTTTATACTCTTCGAGTTAGCCTTAGCTAATTTTTGTTTTTAAGGAGACCTTTATGTCTGAAGAGATGATCATCAAGCAGTGTTCCCCTACTCTTGCAGGAATGAAGACGGGAAGCATTTTTAATTGTACGTTTCTCAACAAAAAAATTCTGTGGAACGAAATACTACACTTAAATACTCTCCTTTCAAAAAAAGGATTACGTATAATCCCGTTAGCAGTTGAATCACGAAAAGCCCTCATTTTCATTTACAGACCGGACCGGCTTGAAAAGGATATCATCCGGGAAGAATCTGTGAGTATTCTTAAGGAGTGCGGTTTCTGCCGGTTTTCTACACAGGATTGTATTGCACGTCTTAAAGAAAGGCTTAGTGAAGGCAATGGCTTCCCTCATGAGATTGGACTTTTTCTGGGGTATCCTCCTGAGGATGTCAGGGGCTTTATACAAAATAAGGCTTTGGGGCATAAGGTTTCCGGTTACTGGAAGGTTTACGGCGA
>CACZTL010000014.1 GCA_902784165.1 uncultured Lachnospiraceae bacterium
ATCGGTAACCCGAAGCGCGACCATCGATCCGACAGATAACGTAAATGAGATACATGCTTTATCTGTAAATATGCTTGAAAAGCTGCCGAAGCGCGCAGTTAGGCTTATAGGGATTGGTGTGTCGAATTTTACGGATCCTAAGTACACGCAGCTTTCCTTTAATGATATCAGCTCCGGTAAGGATCCCGGCACGGAAGAGAAGCTTGAAAAAAGCCTTATGCAGCTTCGGGAGCGCTTTGGCGACGGGATAATTAAGACAGGAAGGGAAATAGAGGCGGAGAATAAAACAGACCGGTGACGGTCTCTATTTGAAACACTTAAAGCTACACCGGTATCTTCTTGTTATCTTCATACAGCTTTTGCAATATCATCACGAACGCTCTTACGCTGTCCCTTTTATCATTTTTGTGAGTACAGATTACGCAGGGGATAGTTTCAGCGCATTCAAAAGGTATCCAGGCAAATTCATCAGTATGGTCATTTAAGAAACCGGGAGCCAGGCACACACCACGGCGTGCAGCCACATTGGTCAGGGTAGTGTCATGATCGTGGCTGTTAAAATATGATATACCTGTTTTGCTTATAACACGCTGCTGTACGGCCTGAAGTGCGGGCGGAGAGCCGCCGCCGACCATAAGTGTGCGATTTTTAAGATCTGCCGCATTTACAGAGGAACGACCTGCAAGAGGGTCGTTTTTTTGTGTTATAAGATAAATGCGGCTGTCAAAGAGCTTGTGCAGCTTTATATCGGGAATTCGCTTAACTTCATCCTTCATGGCAAACAGGATGTCAGAATCTGACATGAACCGTTCGATTCCGTGATCCCAGTCGAAATGTGGCGTAACAGAAACCTCAGGATAGCTTTCGTTAAAACGCCATATAGCTTTAGGTAAAAAACATATAGCGGAGCGAATAGGAAGAACTATGCTGATGTCTTCTTTAAATCTGGCGCTGAAGTTTTGTCCCTGTTCTATAGCGGCTTTTAGCTCGTCTCTTATTTTCTTCAGAGTCATCACAAACTGTGCTCCGGCAGGAGTCAGAGCCGCGCCCTTACCGGACCGCTCAAATATCGAAAAGCCGATCTCGTCCTCGGCGGCGCGGATCTGATAGGTCATTGTTGGTTGGGAAATAAAGAGATTTTCCGCGGCGCGGTTGAAGTTTTTGGTGTTGGCAAGCTCTAAGATGTAGTCTATCTGCTTTGTAGTCATGGAATTACCTCCTTTACACACTCAATATATATCAATTTAAAAATTAAATCAATTATTAAATGTTTCAATTTGAAAATGCACATGAAGCGCTTTATACTGATTACAGATCAAACAATAAATTAAATCGAAAACACTTTACGGAGGTATTTATTATGTCAGAAAATGTATTGGAAATGTTAGAGGCGAAGGAAGCGATAAGAGAGGTAATAGACAGATTTTCAAATCTGGAATGCGACGTGGCTGCGCAAAAGGCGCTGTTTACGGATGATACACATGTTACGGTGTATATGGGCGGTCAGAAGACTATGGATATTTGCGGAGCGGATGAGCTTGAAAAACAGTTCAGTGCATTTACCACGGGCGTTAAGGATTCACATCACATGAATGGTCAGCAGGTTATTGAGGTTGAAGGAGATGCGGCTACAGATGTTCATTATTGCAAAGCACTTCTTATTACTGAGCAGGACGGCAAGACTATGATATCCGACAATTACATCAGGTACACGGATAAGCTGATTAAAAAAGACGGCAAGTGGCTTATAAGTGAGCGTGAGCAGCATTTTGTATGCTCAGAGAGCAGGGAATTAAATGCTTAAGGGAGGTTTTATCATGGCAAATAATCTTATTATAAATTATTCAAGAAAAGGTGAGAATTATGTAAACGGTAGCATAAAGTCTCTTGATAAAGGAAACACTGAAATTTGTGCGGAGTTTATAAAAACGGCAGTCGGCGGTAATCTCTTTGAGATAGAAACGGTTAAGGAATATGCCGATGATTATTATGAGTGTATTGAGGAAGCCAAGGCGGAGCTAAACAGCGGTGCGCGTCCTGAGCTAAAAAACTATATCGAAGGTCTTGACGGTTACGATAATGTATTCGTTTGCGGTCCTTGCTGGTGGGGCACCTACCCTTGCGCAGTTTTTACACAACTTGAGAGACTTGACTGGAGCGGCAAGAAGGTTATGGCGCTTATGACACATGAGGGCTCGGGGCTTGGTTCTTGTGAGAGTGATCTTAAGAAAATGTGTACCGGTGCGACATTTGGCAAGGGACTTGCAGTGCAAGGGGCGGATGCGGGTAAGTCGGAAGCAAAAGTTGCGGAGTGGGCAAAAGGTCAGGTTTGACGCGATAAAGGAGGCTTTTGATATATAGCGTCAATATTAAGCATGTGTGTCAACTGGGGACAGTCCCTTTGTGTCAGGACTGACACAAAGGGACTGTCCCCGGTTGACACACTATCTGATGGGTGATAGATAGTAACGTTTAATGCTTTATATCAACATTATAATACTATGGATAAAGAAGAGATACTTAAGCTTTACCACAATATGTATGCTGCTATGATAAGAAAAGACAGGGACGGACTTGAACGGGTTCTTGACGATAGTTTTGTGTTGGTTCATATGTCAGGGATGCAGCAAAGTAAAACAGAATATATAGAAAGTATAATGAACGGCACACTGAATTATTTTTCGGAGCAGACAAGTGATACAGATATAACCGTAACCGGCAATACGGCAATCATGACGGGACGCAGCCGTGTAAATGCTGCGGTTTTCGGAGGCGGCAGGCATACATGGCCTCTGCAGCTAAAGTTTGAGCTGATCAAAATAAATGGGGTGTGGTGGTTTGCAAAAGCAGAGGCTTCGACATATTGAAAGAGTGTCGGACTGCCGGAGTTTTTAAGCGAGCTTACTATTGACCGGGAGTGAACGGATTATGATGAAGAGAACATTTACCAAAATAATTACGATGGGCGCAGCGGCAGTGTTGGCAGGCGGCGCGCTTGCGGCATGCGGAGGTGCTGCTTCGCAGCCGGCAGCGACAACTACGGCTGAAGCCACCACAGAGAG
>CACZTL010000015.1 GCA_902784165.1 uncultured Lachnospiraceae bacterium
AGCAACAGCGATCAGGACGGCCAGGAACTTGAGCCATACGCCTTTAATATTGCTTTCTTTCATAATCGTTTTTTCTTTCCTTTCTTGCATAGTGGGTGTGCGGCTCCGTTAGAAAACGGTTCCTGAGTGCGTTTTTCACAACTGTCGTTCTTTTATTTTTGAGTAAACTACGTCGGCAGTTTCTCACACTCTCTTCACAAGCCCACCTGCAAATTGCATTACTAAATTACATTTTTACTAAATCTTTTTGTTTCTGAGATTTGTTATTTAAGTTTCTTGAAACATTTGCAAATAATAACTTTTTTAAAATATAAAGCTTTTAACTCGGGACTTTTCGTTCTTGTTGATCCGCTTGTTTAGCACTGTCCCTTGTGCTACGTTTGCACCCCGCAGGCAAATGATTCCTGTCGGATGCAATGCGGGTCATCTTGGTCTTTTGGTTACTTAGCTAAGATTTTTTTTACCACGGTCGGCCGCCTTTTTTTCGTCGGGCGCGGCTCTGTATGAATGCGAAGCCTGATGCTTCAAATAAAAAAGTCTGCGTTTGATGGCGCAGACTCTGATAACCGCAACTTGGCTTGTGCGATTCCTTCATACGCCATGGTCGATAGTACTATTCTTCTTCTCTTACCCTTGACATCACCTCTGCTTTCTTTAAGTGGAAGGTTTAGCTATGAAGCGGTAAGCTGTAAGAATTTTATCGCCATGGACGTAAATATTTTTTAAACGCAAAGAACCGGGATAAGCGGCACTCATCCCTTTACATTTGCCTGATTTGCTTTTTGTGTACCTTTATCGCGATGGGCTGCGTCTTTTTTCGATACCGGTTATGTGCGCTAAACTTTAATTAAAGCATGATATGCCGTCATATAGTTTAGTGACAAAACACGGCTTTTCGGACTCCGTTTTTATGTGACGGATCTTGTTAACGCCCGCCCGGACCTATACCGTTATGGTGAACATATAAGTATAAATATCCAACAAGTCAGGTATGACTTATCCGATAAAGAACAATCACTCGACCATTACCTTTCTGTACGCAAAAAACATTTTGTACCACAGTATTTCTGATACCTTTAGTACTATTTACTTATGCCAAGTTTCAAAAATTCCCCGTTAAGCTTTAAAGACTGACAAAACAACTGATCTGTACAGGCTTATGACACATAGGGTAATTGTGCCGGTCTGTGCAGACGCTGTCCGTTTATGAGTTCGCGGTATCCCTGCCGCCTCGCCATGCTCATCCGAATATACCTTTCGGATTTAATAGGTCCCGGTATCCCTGCCGGAACTTGCGCACGCCCCGGCATCCTCCGGAGCAAAAGCATGACCTTTAACTGCCATAAACGCACGGACTATCCCCGCCCGAGCTGTCTGTCTTTTGTTCATAGCTTATTATGTTTAGTATTATAACACAATCCGTGAAATATGTCAAAGTGTATCAGATGGGGACAGACCATGTGTGTCCCCGCTCATATTTGCCACACAAAAAAATCCGCCGAAGCGGATTTCCCCTTTTTAAAAAGGCCTGTCACGCCGGTATGGGGCGGTATTTCTCTACTTTTCTCGTGGCCTGTTCCATAGTGAGGTCATAATTATCGGCTATTTTCTCAGCTATGAAACCCTCCTTAATGTGAAACGCTCACGCAGACCTTCGTCCGTATTGCTGTATCTTCTCCTTAGCTATTTTGAGTGTCAGATCATACTTCCTTACCAGCTTATCAATGATCACATCGTCAGAGATACCGTCCTCGGTATAGGATTCCACTAAAACCCGTATACCTGACTCCCTTTCCCTTGCTGCACCACGCGCTTCTCCACGGATTTCTCCCCGTATTTCTCCTCGCGCTTCCAGCTTATCTACATACTCACACATGCGCTTCCCACCTCCTTCTCGTCTATCGACTTCATTATACACATTTTCAATCCGGCTGTCACCTGTCATTGCGGATAACATCTGCAGGATTTCGTAGACATAGGTCATTTCTTTTTCACTCGGAATATAGTCCTTGTTATTCCTTATCTGCCAGAAATAATCAGCCACAAACCAGAAGTCGCTTTTAAAGCTGTCTATGACCTCCCGATTTAAAAACGGAATGTCGATCACATGGATGCGATAGTCATTTACATACTCCTGCAGCTCTTCCGGTATTTTGAGAACTCCTTTAAGATTCTTCGGCGTACTCCATTTTTTCTTGATGTTGAAGTTTAGCACCAGTGATACCACCGGATATATGCTTGTCTTACTTTTCTTCTTTTTTGATACGTTGCGTTTCAGCTGCGCTCTGTATGCTCCGCCGTCATAGCTCATGATCCTGAGCGGCATTTCTTTTGTCGCCTTGTTTTCATTTTCTATTCCGAAAAAAGCTATACGTATATCACATTTATTCCAAAACTTAGATACATCTCTTATCTGCTCATGATACCTTTTCCCAGCATGAAACTGCGATCTTTCCTGTGCCTGACTCAGCGCTTCAGGCTTTATGACCTCCTTCCCCTTGAATAAACATACATTTAAAACATCTGCAAAAACCTCATCGATATCTAAAAGGATCTTGCAGCCCAGGTCTTTACCTGCCATCTTCACTTTACCCCCGTATAAAATTTTAAGCCTGAATTACACAGTGATGATACTGCTTAAGTGGCGACTGCCGCTTTTTAGATTCAAAGCTGTTATGTGATTTTATATGAGATGGGACAGGCTGTCAAGAGGGGGCAGAGAGACGGTATTTCTCTGCTTTTCTTGCAAACTGTTCCATTTTGACACAATAAATAAAAAATCCGCCGAAGCGGATTATCCTTAGGACGAATCTGTATACGTGTGCAGCACGGAGTTCTTTTTTTAAAATTATCACGCAAATGTCCTTATCATATCTCCGTATCTATCTGTGAAAAATCCACCTCACATTTACCGTCCCATATATGAACAGGCACCTTATCAGTAAAATCATATATATCCGGAAATACTATGCCGTCACCGATATCCGTATAGACTATCACCTGTTTTTTCATGGGGTCTACAATCCAGTACTCCCTTACGCCGGCCTTCATATATTTCTTAAGCTTCAGGCTTGAATCTTTTTTTGCGGTCGATGGCGAAAGTATCTCAACCACCATATCAGGGGCGCCGAAGCCTCTTTTGGGGTTTATACGATCTTTTTTACAAATGACTACTACATCCGGCTGGACCATGGTCTTATTATCTTTATCAAGCTGTATATCGAAAGGGGCGGGTATTACCTTGCAGCTGCCTTTATTGTTCTTAACAAATGTGCGAAGCTCCATTGCTATGCTCATCAGCAGCTCCTGATGTTCATACACAGGCGAAAACATCTCGTAAAATGTCCCGTCAATAAGCTCTACCCTCAAATCCTCCGGAAGACTTAAATATTCCTCGACCGTGTGACTTTTATCATTAGGATCAAACAAATCTTTTCCATCGGAATTATACTTTACAGCAGCCTCGCTTACGCATAATATATCCGATACTTCGCTCTCAGTTTGGTATGCAGACTCATCCCTGTAAGTAATATCCTCCGATAAAACCTTCTCGAGCGCTATGATAGTTTTCCTCCTGGGCGCCTTGGTCGCTCCGGAAAACACCTTTTGTACCGTAGCAAGCGGCAGCCGCGCTATCCTTGCAATCTCTGCACACGAAAAACCCAGTTCCTTTTTTCTTTCTTTCATTTGTTCTATGGTCATTCCAGAAACCTCCTATTCGTCATTTGACCATATTTTATGATATTTTTCGTATTTTGTAAACCATATTCTATCCGTTTTGATGTTTTCAGTGTTGACATATCAAACATATCTTTGTATATTAGTGAGGGTGCTGTCATTTGGCGGCGGTTAGTCCTTTTGGTGTAACTTAAACTTTAAACCGGCTGTGCCGGAATTTACACTCAAGGAGGGCTATGCCTATGAGTACTGATACGTTTATCAGCATAGTGAGTCTGTGCCTGACTGCTTTCAGTCTCGGATTCGCTTTGGGCAAATCAA
>CACZTL010000016.1 GCA_902784165.1 uncultured Lachnospiraceae bacterium
CTTCCATATAACGATAGTAACCATTTTTCCATCCGTTATCGATCATAAAATCGCTATAATATAAACCGTTATCTTGTTTTATCAGTATTGTGTATTCATGCTCCGGATCCAAGCAGTTTTCCCAGTTATCAGAACCGTTTTTCCTGTATTCTAAAACAACAGCCTCATCATAACTATATAAGTATTTAGCAGTTGTTCCCTCTACTTCTATAGTTGAAGTTATAATATCGCCTGGTCTGGCTTCCTTTTTATCTAAAACTACGCTTTTTATGGTTACATCTTCTGCATTAACATTCATGGTCACCACTCCAAAAACCATGCCTGAACCGATAAGCGATGCCAGTGTCACTCCGGTAACTCCTACCGTCATTTTCCTGATACTTTTTTTAATTCTTTCATTCATTTGGTTTATCTCCTCATCATTTACAAACAAAAATGCAGCGTCTCTGCATGATCACAGAAACACTGCATTATCAATATGTACTACAAAAAAGGGCAGTCTTATATGACTGACTGACTGACTGACTGACTGACTGACAATTTTGCCCGCGTCGTACATTTTTGTCAACTCCCTTTTCAAAAAAAATTTTCTTTACCACCCTGATTTTATTATTTTTCAAAACCGAATGCAACTGCTTTTTTTACTCTTTATCAGCCACTGCACCGGAACAAATTAATTCATTTAAAACTTATCAAACCATCCTCTCGATCACGCAATGATGCGTCCTCTTCCCTGCTTCGGCGTCTTTATCGTAGCTGATCCCCACCAGAAGCACATCGCCTCCATAATCCGTAATCGCCTTGGGATAATGCTTGTTTTTGATCTGATCTATGGCTCCCTCAGCAGATTCATCCCACTTTAGCTCAATGAGCAGCGCCGGAAGTGTAGTGTCTTTCTTGGGAAAATAAACTATATCCGCATACCCCGCCCCTGCCGGCAATTCCTCAAAGTTCAGATAATAATCCTTATACGCAAAATAAGCCAGCTTGATTATTCCTCGCAGTGCCTGTTCATTATTGTAAAATAGTTTTGCAGTTTCATCCTCATGTATTCTTTCAATCTGTGTCGCAACTGCGTCGGCATTTCCCTGCACCGTATCCATGATAAGCTTATGGCTTTCGGCAACACGCTTAATGGTTTCGTCCCTTTTTACTTCCCTGATATTATCCGAAAATTCGATATGTATCTCTTCATTTGGAATACGTGCCATCTCAGTCTCTTCATCATAGGTTAGATACCCCAAATGAATAAGCAGCGTAAGCACACTGTGTTTATTCCTGAAAGAGATCAGATCGTTATCAAACATATTTACATTTACACGGACAGAAGAACCGCCCATCAGCTCCGCTACGGTTTTTGAGAGACCGTCGAAATCCATTCCGATAAAATGCACCAGACTGTCGGTAGCTGAACTCTGCGTCCAGTACGATTTCAGTTTGCCTGTAGTGACCGCCTTTATAACCGAATTCGGATTATAAATGTGAAGTCCCTTATCAAACACATACCCGTCATACCATTTTTGGAGTTCATCGAATTCCGTGCCATATTTATCGCAAAGAGCTTTCACCTCTGCCTCAGTAAAGCCTATGTATTTATCGAACTTAAGAGGATCGATCATGGTATATTCCCAAAAATCTGACAGAGCTGACTGGGAGCCGTCCTTTTTTATGGGAAGAATGCCGGTCATATATACTCCCGCAAATATGCGGTCCGTAGTTCCGCTGCCTTTAAAAAGCATACGAAGAAACCACAGGTACTCTTTTTCTATCTGCGGCGTTTCACGTATAGGCGCATCCCATTCGTCAATGATCATGATGAATTTGTTACCGGTATTTTGTACGGCCTCTATCATAGCACCGGGCAATTCCGTTTCCTCCTCTATTCCCGGGTATGATGATTTAATTTCATTCATGAGTTTTTTCGATACATATGAAACAATATTTTTAAAATTATCTGTATACATTTTCAGATACGACATATCCAGATATACCACATTATATTTATTCATATGTTCACGAAAAGATTGATCTCTGCTTATCTCAAGATTATTAAACAAATCTGAGGAATCACAGCTTTTATCATAATAAGCACAAAGCATCTTAGCCGCATAAGACTTTCCGAAGCGGCGTGGCCGGCTGACACAGGTAAGCTTATAGGAAGATTCCAGATTGTCATTTATTATCGAGATCAAACCGCTTTTATCAACATAATCCTTTTTTAAAATATCAGCAAATGCTTCATTTCCCGGATTCAGGTATGTACCCATAGGAAACCTCCTACTAAATATTACTAAAGAAAAAAATATCACCAAATAAGCCAGGCACCCGGCTGCACCTTTTGGTGATATTTTACAACACTTATTCTGCTTTTACAAACCTATTTCACCGTATTCTTATACCTGTATATAAATGTAACTATCTCTGCCCTGGTGCAGGTCTTTCCGGGCTTGAATTCTCCGTTGGCGCCGGTGGTGATACCTTTTTCGGATGCCCAGAGGATCGCATTATAGGAGTATCTGTTTTTATCCTGTACGTCTTTGAACTTGCTGCTTGTACTCTTGGGTACCGGCTTGCCTGCCAGACGCCAGAGCATGGTGACGATCTGCTCCCTGGTGCAGGTGTTGTTCGGGGCAAATATGCCTCCGGTTCCGGTGATGATACCTTTCTCCGTTCCCCACATGATTGCTTTATAGGAATAACTGTTTTTATTTGTTACATCCTTAAATTTGCTTACCATACTCTTAGGCTGCGGGCTTCCTGCCATACGCCACAGGAAGGTGATGGCGTGCTCCCTGGTGCAGCTGTTGTGGGGGGCGAATAAACCGTTTGCGCCGGTGGTGATATTGTTTTCAGCCGCCCAGTAGACAGGCTTGTAATAATACAGCCCCGTGCTTGCCACGTCGGCGAAGTTTACACGGACCTCGCACTCGGCGGTCTTGCCGTTTGATGTTTTGGCTGTGATCTTGGCAGTGCCGTGGTTTACGGCTGTGACGTTGCCGGAGGCGTCAACTGTGGCTACGTTCGTATTTGAGCTGGACCAGGTAACGGTTTTATCTATTGCACCGGCAGGTGTTACCGTGGCTGCCAGCTTTCCGCTCTTGCCCTTATCCAGGACGAGTAGTTTCTTATCCAGAGAGATATTCATCTCATTTTTGATCACCTCGAACCTGTCGGAGCCGATCATGATGTCCTCTACCTTCTTATCAATATTAGTCCTGTCATACCCCACCTCATACCTTTTGCTATTTTTATCTATAGCATATAAGCTGTAAATGTAATATTCCCCGGGCTCCCAATCCTCATCCGGAATGATCTCTCCCTTTATACTGCCGTCTGACTGCTTAGTCAGCTTTACATTATGTGTATTATCTGAAGCCCACGTATCCCTGGCTACTCCTACAAGCACATGGTCTATATCCGTAGGATTTTCTACCGTTGCCGTGAGTGTGATTTTATCTTCATACTGTTTTGCTGAGGTTTTGTCTATTTTAAGCGACTTTATTTCAGGACCATTAAACTCCTCATCTGAGCCGCTGATGGTCAGCTTTACTACATTCAGATCCTCTATATCAAGCACCTCTGCCTTTGAAACGTGATAATCTGCCAACCTATTTGAAAAATAATAATTGGGGTTATTTTGTATCAGTTCATTTGCCAGATATGTCACGTTCCCTAGCTTGTCCTTAAGTAAAAGCTCAGACAGATAATACACACCGTTTTCTACAGAATTATCTACCTTGAGACCGAAACTCCATTTCCCGTCAAGAGGAGTTTCTTCATCCTTAAGCCAGTTACCGTTCCAAGTCCATGAGCCGAGAAAATCTTTTGTACCTATGGTTATGATCGGACTATCGGGATCGAGCCCTGATCCGTCCTCAAGCACCAGAGTAAGAATAAACTCTTCTCCGGGCTTTACTTCGCTTTTATCAATGGAAACAGACTTTACAACCGGCCCCTTTGTATCCTTTTGCGCATTTGAGACTGAAAATGTTGCATTAAAAAGCTTAAACTTATCCTTATCCTGACCAAATTGACCCCAAATAATACCATTTTTAAAAAGCACAAGATGATAACCATTATCCCAATTGCCGTCTTCGTCGGCAGCATACAAATATTGAATGGAATATTCCCCGTTTTTAAAGCTGTCATCTATTATTATCTGTCCTTTGAGTTTACCATTCTCATCCTTGGTAAGTATAACTTCTTTGCTTTTCAGATATGTTTCAGTAGTTCCGGCATCATAGTCCCACCATATATAATCATTTGTATTTTGTTCTGTGAAATCATTTTCATTGATGATCCGAAGTACTATCTCTTTAGTATTATTTGCGTCGGCGGTTACATTTATCACATCCCCCGGTTTAACACTCTTTTTATCAAAGGTTATGGAATTAATTATCGCTTTACACTCCCTGTAGGGACTCTCCTCCGTAGAGCCACTAACCGTAATTTTCTTTGAATTTATCTTATCAGTGTTTTCAGGCGTCTCATAGCCATAAGAACCGGGATCATAACTATAAGATTTAATATTTCCCAGCTTGTCATATGCCTTTACTTCATAAAGCTCATACGTTCCGTTTTCCCAAGTATTATTAACCTTCAGCTCTCCTGCAAAAGAGCCCGAAACATTTTTACGTATGGAAACATTTCCGTATGAGCGGTACTCAACCCTTGTGTAATCGTTTCCTTCATAATCTTTTCCTGTAACTTTTATACCGACACATATATCTATATGATCCACACCGGATGTATCCGTTGCATCAGCTGTAACCGTAATCGTATCCCCGGGCTTTACATTTGTTTTACTGAAATTGATCGCCTTAACAACCGGTCCCTCGTTATCGCCTTTAGAATCCGATACGGTAAATGAACCGCAGTTTACGGAGCTTATCTTATTATCACACTCAGACCCCCATTCAGTCGTACCATCTTCACGATTGTTTTCAAGCTTATCATACAACTCTATATACTTAATCGTATATTTGTCATTTTTCCATGTGTCATCAATTTTAAATTTTGCATATATCTTTCCGTTTTCATCAACCCTTACATGCGCCGTATGCCTGTTGCCCGACGAATCCTCAACACCAAGATAGCCTGCTGCATGAACAGTTCCATGACCGTCATTGTAAAGCGAATCATAAATACCGCTTGCGTCCTCGGCTGCTATCGTAGCAATGACATAGTCTCCCTTTTTATAAGAAGCTTTATCAAATGAAACTTTCTTAACTACAGGTCCCTCTTTGTCTTTACAACCTGTAAGCTTAATAGTGGGCAGATTTATAGATGAATCATCAATACCAAAAGAAGTATAATTGCCTGACACATCACACACACTCAAAAAACTTACGCTGTATGTACCGTTTTTCCAGCTTTCATCTGTTTTTATTTCTGCTGTCAGCACTGTATCCGACTGTTTTTCGAGGTTTATATATTGGTCATATCTATATTTATCCTCATCCGGTTCAATTTCGAGATATCCATCCGATACTCCTGATGCATCCTCTGCTGTAACAGTCACCTTAATAGTGTCTCCTGCCTTATACTCACTTTTATCAAATTTTACCGACTTTACAACCGGACCTTCTTCATCTTTAGCGGCAACATTATTCATCATAAGAATAGCCCCCACACCACTCCGCCTGGCAGGCTGTGTTTCCTCTGCTTCCTGCCTTACTGTCTCGGAAGGAGTCTCACTTTCCTCAACAGAAGAGGTTGCCTTCGTTTCAGGATTTGTTCCCTTCTCTTTCTTGACTGAATCTACAGGCGTTTCAGCACTCTCTTCAGTAACATCATTACTTTGTTGTTCGGTATCATCACCTTCGTTACTTACTGCATCTCCGCACTCTGATTCCGAAGACCGGGTACTCTTATCGGTAGCTTCAGTC
>CACZTL010000017.1 GCA_902784165.1 uncultured Lachnospiraceae bacterium
AAAGACGCGGGGACGTTGCTTTTGTCTTTCTGTTCTTCCTATTTGTAATAATTATCCGAGACAAAAGCAGCGTCCCCTTGTCTTCCCTTCCCCTTGTCTTCCCATGTCTTGACAGTCCTCTTGACACACTTTCCCCTTTTTACATAAAAAGTGATATAATCTGTATAGCTTAAATATCACACGAGAGGAGTCGAAGCTACTTTGAATGAAAGGATATATCTTGCTCCGGGGGTTATGGGCCCGGAAATGATGACGAGCCTGGCACTAAAAGGAATCAACTGTTTTAATATGCGTTTTCTAAACGGGGCGCAGATTAGTCTTCTTGCGCTTGAAAGGTCGGGCGTGATTTTAACGGAGTCTGTCATAGGTATTCGTGAAGAGAAGAACTGCATCGCCCGTGCCGTGGAAGGTGTGGAGTACTTTGATGATATTTCTTATTCCGATATTTCGGATATTCATCGCGCTCTTTTTAATATACGAAGTCTTATCACGTCGGACAATGAAGCCGATGAGCTTTTAAATGCGCTTGTAAAGGGCATGTTTACGGAAAAGAATAAGGCTCTGTTAAGTGTGTATAAAAACTATATGTCACTTCTTTCTTCTGACGGTGTTATAGACCGTTTGGGGCTTATGCGGCTTGCGATAAGGGAGAGTGCGCCTTTAGATGTTGCGTGTTTTTCTTTGAAGGAGTATGCGCTAAGTCCTCTTGAGTCGGCGCTTCTTGGGTGTGTGTCGGGAGGTAAGGCGGTTTCTTCTTCATGCGCGGAGCTTTTCGGATGCAGTGAAGTAAAGAGTCAGGTGAAGATCGCTGATTACAAAAGGTGTTACGGCGCCGGCACAGAGGCAGAGTCGGTGCTTGCTGATATTTACAGGGATAAAAAGACAGATAGCTGTACGATAGCGCTTGCCGATCCGGGCGCGTATGTACAGCTTATTTTTGATGCTGCACTTGCGCATGATATACCGGTAACCTTCGGAACGGGGATACCTGTAATAAATTCTTGTCCAATGCAGCTTTTTATTGCTTACAGGAAGTGGAAGGCAGGCGGGCGATTCAGCGGAGAGGATTTGAAAGAAATGCTTACCGGTAGCTTTATGAGCCAAGGTAGCTTTAATTCGCTTTTTGATGATGTTGCCGGATTTAATAAGCATGTGCTGCTTGAGATTGCAGGAGGCTGTAGGCTGACTTGTGAAAGGGAAGTTAATCATAAAAAATATCTGGACTTTAAAGAGTTTACAGAGCAGGAAGAGCGCAGTACAGATCCCGGCAATGAAAAGGCGATTAAGGCTATTGAAAAAAGGAAAGCACAGCTTCCGGCCTTAAAGATCCTTTGCGATGAACTTGCGCTCCCCGAAGAGGAATTTTTGATAAAGCACGCTAAGATCAGGGCAGGTAAGGGGGTTACGGCCACGCTTCTTAGCGAGCTTGACGTTTCGGGGCTTGGAGCCGTGAAGTCTTTGATAAAGGAGATAAGGGATAATGCAGGTGATAAGTTTAGCGATGAGGATCGTATCAGGGATTTTTTAAAGAAAAATATATGTGTGCAAGGCAGCAGAGAGGGCTATATACATGTTACGGATACAGACGGGGCTTACTGCTGCTTGCGCGATGCATTATATATAACAGGGCTATGGGCAGGAAGCTTTCCGGGAAATGCAAGGGAGGATTATCTGCTTACGGATGATGACCTGTGTCAGTTCGGTGATAAGGCAGATTATCTTTTGGTGGATCGGAAGGTGCTTGACAGGCAGGAGAAGCTGATGGGGCTTGTGAGGATGGCTTCAAGGCTTGGTAACGATATACATCTTTCTTATCCGGAGATAGATACGGCGACACTAAAGGAGCAAAATGCTTCATCGGTGCTGTATGACATTTACCGTGAAGAGACTGGTGAGGAAGGTAGTTTTGAGGGGTTTGAAAAACAACTCAAAGAGGTAGGGTATTTTGAGCCGGAGCTCTCATCGGCAAGAATTGCAGGGGAAGCGGCTGTGCGTCTCGGAAATGAAGTAACTGATGCTAAGCTCCCGGACGGTGAGGCTTGCCTTTTAGGGAGCCTTTTGGAGGCTGAGTATTCACCGACTGATATTAATACATTTTTTGACTGTCCTAAAAAATTTTTTTACCAGGTGCTGCTTAAGCTTCCCGGACAGGACACGGATGACGAGCTTGCGGTTCTGACTCCCCGGGAGTTTGGGAATCTGGCGCACTCGCTGATGGAAAGACTTGGTAAAGAGTGTATGAGCCGCGAGGAGTTTGGGCGTCTGGCGGATGAGTGCTTTGAAAGCTTTATTTTAGTTAATCCGCCTCTCATACCGGAGCGCATAAAGTATGAGAAAAAGGAGTTTATCGAAGCGCTTATGACAGGCTTTGATACAGACCCCGGGAGAGAGATTTATTTTTCCGAGAAGAAGCTTAGTGCTGTAAGCAGCTGCAAAGTTAAGCTGTCAGGCTACCCGGACCGCGTGGAGAAGCTGGGAGATAAGTGTCTTGTAGTTGATTTTAAGACAGGTTCTAAAGCAGATCAGCAGGAGGATGATCCGGATTCTTGTCTGCAGGTGCTGTTGTATGCGTATATGCTTGAAAAAAACGGGTATGAGCCGGTGGGAGGTGAGTACCGGTATTTGAAGTTAGGAGAGAACGTAAGCTGCAGGTTTGATGAGGAGATGGCGGCGGCGGTGGATGAGAGGCTGGGGATTTTTAAAGAGGCGCTTGATAACGGTGAGTTTCCGAGGGCTTGTGATGCGGATGAGAAGGCGAAAGCTTGTAAGTATTGCGGGTATGTTGGGGTGTGCAAGCGGTGAGGTATTACTATGAGTAAAGATACAATACAAGATCAGGATAAAATATCAAGGCAGCGCATCGTTTCCGAAACCGATTCCAACTTTTTTGTTGAGGCGGGAGCCGGGTCGGGTAAGACGAGTATGCTGGTGGAGCGCATGGTGGCTATGGTTGAGGCGGGGACGGATATCAGTAAGATCTGCGCCATTACATTTACCAAGGCGGCGGCAGGGGAGTTTTATGAAAGGTTTCGGAGGCGGCTCATAGAAAAAAGCGGTGTCGCTGGTAATCGTGAGCAGGCAAAAGCTGTAGCATCGGACATGCAGGCAGAAGAAGCAGAGATTAGGAGAGCCCGATGCGCAGAGGCAGTGAAAAATATCGATCTGTGCTTTATGGGGACGATTGACTCTTTTTGTTCTATGATCCTTTCGGAGCATCCTTACGAGGCCGGTATAAAGGCGGATTCAAGGGTTATCACTAATGCGGAGGAAGGCGCCGTCCTTTCGGCACTGTATGAGGATATAAGCAACGGGCTTTATGGTGCAGAGCTTAAAGAGGGGGCTGCGGCTTTTCACCGGATGGTTTATAAAGATAAGACGGCGTTTGTGACAGGGAGTCATCTTTTATATGAGAGAAGGAATGCAGCGCTTCAGTTAAACGAGCTTGAACCGGAAGAGGCGGTCGAGCTTGCTCGCACGCGGTTTTCTCACGGGAAGAAAGAGATCGTTGATGTTATAAAATTTATTGTTGAACATCCTGAGCTGAATTTCGGCGGAAAGGGAAGTGATGAGGCATGGAGCGCGCTGCCCGGAATACTGCATACACTTGAGGGACAGTGGATCGAAAATATATATAAGCTGAATAAAGCGTTTGAAGTTATCGGCAAGCTTCGCATCACTGAAAATGCTCTTGATATGCCGGCCTTTGCAGGGGATCTGCTTGAAAAGGTAAGGGGTAAGTCTTATAAGCTTGTCTTAAATACGGATATCATCATGGGAGAGCTTGAGGATATAAGATACCGGGTATGTATGACCTTTCTTTTAAAATGTGTTTCATTAACTGAAAGCCTCTTAAAGAAGAACGGTTATCTTACTTTTTTTGATGCCCTGTTTTATCTGCGAAATATGCTTAAAAAAGATGCACAGTCGGGCGGCAGGCTTATAAGATATATACAGAAACGCCATTCTTACTTTTTGGTGGATGAGTTTCAGGATACTAATCCCTTGCAGGCTGAGATTTGCTTTTATCTTGCGGCTGATGATATAAGTCCCGTGTGGAGTGAATGCAGTCTGCGTCCGGGTTCCTTGTTTATCGTGGGCGATCCTAAGCAGTCTATATACAGGTTCAGGGGCGCTGATGTATCTTCGTTTATGACAGTAAAAAAGGTCTTTGAGTCAAAGGGCGGAGAGATCCTTTCGCTTTCACGAAATTTTCGCTCGACAGATAAGCTTTGCGGTTATTTTAATGATATATTTTCAAAGCTTTTACCCGAGGAAACGCCTGAGCAGAGCCGTTTTGCAAATATCCCGACGGGCGAGAGGAAGGATTTAGGTTTTACCGGCTTATTTACTTATTCGGCAACTACTAAGGAGGACGCGGACCGAATCGCGGATATCATTACAGGCATTACGGGGCGTGATGATATAATGATATCCGATAAAGCAACGGGGCAGCTTCGCCGCATCAATTATGACGATATCATGGTGATTACAAAGGCGAAACCTAAGCTGGCGAATATTAAGAGGAGGCTTGACGAAATCGGCGTTCCCGTACGCGTGGAGGGCAAGGTGCCGTTTTCTGAAAATGCAGCGCTTTATGAGGTGAGTTCGATATTTGCAGCGATTACTTATCCGTCAGATGCGTCGTGCCTTTTTAATGTGCTCACAGAACCGGTATTTGGGTGCAGTGAAAAGGAATTATTGCGATTCATACGGTGCGGCGGAAAGCTGAATGTATGGAAACCGTTTGAGGACGATGCCGACAAAAGCGATAAAACAGCAATCAAGATCGCAGGGAAGCTTGAAATCCTGCAAAGCTTTTGCAGGGCATACGGGGGACTCGCCCCGTCAGCTCTGTTTATGAAGATACTTGATGAGTTTCGGATTTTTGAGTATGTATCTTCAAAGAATGCCGAGGTTTTATTTTTTACATCGGAATTGCTAAAGGGGGCGGAAACAGACGGTGAGGTGTCAACTCTTGCTGACGGAGTGAGGTTTTTAGAGAATTTAATAAATGAAGAGACCGATAATGAGCGCTGCTTAAGACTTGACAAAGTGAGGCGCGTGCATCTTGCTAATCTTCATAAAGTGAAGGGACTTGAAGCGCCTGTGGTGATTCTTGCGGGTGCACCCTCAAAGACTGATAACCAACTCGAGGTAAGGGTAAGCAGTAGGATAGAGCGCAAAAGTGAAGGCGCTGAGGCTTATATTTTTGACGTGACGGAGGAAAGAAAAGTAGAAAAGAATGCCGTTTGTTTTTTTAAGACGGGCGCGTATAAGGATATAATGCAGAAGGAGGTTGTTTCTGAGAGGGCGGAGGAGGACCGGCTTGTGTATGTAGCGGCTACAAGGGCAAGAAATGCTCTTATAGTGTGCACTGATGAAAAAAATAAACAGTTTTGGAAGGCTCTTACCGGCACGCCGCTGCCTGATATATTTCAAATGGTGAGTCAGTGTGTCAACGGGGACGTTTCTTCTGACGCACATGCGGATGTGTCAGAAGAACCGTCCCCGTTGACACACATGAAGCAGGCATACGATCAGGGCGATGCGGACTGTGTATTAAATGAGCGGGGATGTGAGCTTCCCACATACCGGACATTAACCCCGAGTCAGCTTCGATCCCCCTCAAAGCTTGCTGACGATGAGAAGTCGGAAACACTGCCGGAAACGCAAGACCTAATACCTAAAAGATTTGCCAATCTTTTGGGCACTATGATCCACAGGCTTATGGAAATTATCGTTACCTCCCGGGGAAGGGCAGATATAGCCGCGCTTACGGAAAGCGCTGTTGCCGAGTTTATTACTCCGGAAAGCAAGTCATACGAGAAGGATTTTAAAAGAAAAGTAAACGAAGTATGTAAAATTATCCTTGGCGGCGGCTTTAAGCAGAGCAACGGCGCGCCTGCGGATATAATAAAAACCCTGCTTGAGGCTGACGAGGTTTATTGCGAGGTGCCATTTGCATACAAGGATACGAGCGGGGGAGATACCTTGCTTATCAGAGGTATCATGGATGTTGTGTACCGTAACGGGGACTCATTGTATATCGCGGATTACAAGACCGGCGCCGATAGTAAAGGGCTTGATGAAAAGTATAAGGAGCAGCTTTCAGCATATAAAAAGGCCTTTAAGGGAATGACGGGCGAGGAAGCGACGGCGTTTGTTTATCACATAGCAGTGTAATACATAAAAGGGGACGATTCTGCTGACACACATACGTATGGTCAGAAGAGCCGTACCCTTTGACATAAGATTGCGTTATTTATAAAGCTTTCTCATTTCTTCGATTTCTTTTTTTATCATGTCCACCAGCTCCGGGGGTGAGGTGATTTTTACATAAGGTGAGTAATTTTTTGCAAACTGCATTATGGACAGTATGTCTGCCTTTACATGGGCGCAGACGGTTTCTTCGGTCTCTTCGGAGAATTTGACATCCATGCCGAAGCGGTCGATAACGTCGCTGATACGACCTTTATCTACCTGTAGAGTGGCTTTGGTTTGTTTTCCTGTAAACATATATATGTGAGATTTCATATAGTCTGAGAGACTCAGCTTGTTATTTCCCGTAGCCTCCAGCTTTTCAAAGGGTGTGACCTTTGTGTCAAGAATAGACATATCAGTTATCCTGTCGATGCGGTAATTTGAAAGATTCGGATAGCCCTCACGATTGCATATCAGGTAATAATTACCATCTTTAGCCGCCATCTGGTAGGGGTTTATGATAAACTCCTTTTCCTCACCTTTTTTATTTTTTCTTTTGTGCATCTTCTTGTCCGTGCCGTACTCGCCGTAATTAAACGAGACTTGTCTTTTATTGCTGATAGCATCATCCAGAATATCCACATTATAAAAGATCTGGTCGTTATGAGGGCGGAGGTTCGGCATGGCATGGATGTGCTTAACTCTTGAACGAAAATACTTGCTTGAGAGTTTTTCAAGCTTCTCAACAAGAGCCTTGCACTGATTATAAGGCAAATGTGTAGAG
This sequence comes from uncultured Lachnospiraceae bacterium, assembly GCA_902784165.1. Classification (GTDB taxonomy): domain Bacteria; phylum Bacillota; class Clostridia; order Lachnospirales; family Lachnospiraceae; genus UBA4285. The sequence continues at coordinate 6,986 of CACZTL010000017.1, forward strand.
AACAGCAGGCTGTCTATCAAAAGCCTCAGTTCGCTGTCGGTAAAATCGTGAAGATAATAATAATCCGAGTGAATGTTGCTGTCTTCGACAGCGCCGGTTTCAGTGTTTTTAATCTTACGCGGTGTTACGGAGTATTCTATATTAAATCCGGAGTCTAAAAGATTGTCGATATTTCTTTTAACTGTCTTGCGGTCGGTTTTCATGTCATATTCGCTTTCCAGCTTTTTTACGATATCTGCCTGGCTGAGCGGATGGTATTCGTCGCTGTGTACCCTGAGGATTTCCAGGATATTCATGATAAGCATTTTTTTGGGTTGTTTCGCATACATGGTAAGACTCCTCCTTTTTATGGGGTAATTATGTATATAATATCACTCCAAACTATAATAAACAATATAGGATGTACATAATTTAACCCATTTTGCGGGAGACAGGGGGAGACAGGGGGAGACAGGGGGACGCTGCTTTTGGGAGACGGGGGGACGTTGCTTTTGTCTTCCCCAAGACAAAAGCAACGTCCCCCCGTCTCCCCCTGTCTCGCTGATGAGTTAAAAACTACCCACATTTTTTTATATACTCTGACTGTAGATAAAAATTAAGAAGAGGAGAAGTTATTATGGATGAAAATATCAAAAAATTTTCATGCACATTTACAGGGCACAGGCCGGAAAGACTGGATAGCGATGAAGCTTCTGTGATTGAGTGGCTTAAAAACAATATCGCTAAAGCAGCAGAGGAAGGATTTACGGATTTTATAAGCGGTATGCAGCGGGGCGTGGATCTGTGGGCAGCTGAGGAGGTTTTAAAGCTGAAAAAAGACAATGAAAAAATACGTCTTATAGCAGCTTGTCCATTTAAGGGAACCGAGGATAGGTGGGGATGCGACTGGCAGCTTAGGTTCAGGGAGGTTATAAAGGGCGCTGATGAGGTTCATTATATAAGCGCAAAGCCCGGAAGAAAAGCTTTTATAAAAAGAAACGAGTGGCTGGTGGATCATGCCTCGCTGCTTCTTGCGGTATTTACAGGTGCGCCAGGCGGGATAAAGTATACTATGGATTATGCAAATAAGCAGGGCGTAAAGGTGATTCAATATAGATAATTAGAAAGCATCGAAAAGAGGTGTTGATAAATGATTGAGATAAAGGGTAAGCACAACAGTGCAAAGATATATACTAACAATCTGGAGAATACTTCCCTGGGCCAGATACAGGCGATGTGCGACCATGAGTTTGCCTCCGGGAGCAATATAAGGATAATGCCTGATGTGCATGCCGGAGCAGGGTGTACTATAGGCACTACCATGACTATCAGAGATAAAGTGGTGCCGAATATCGTGGGGGTTGATATCGGCTGCGGCATGGATGTCGTAAAGTTGAAGGATAAGCGCATAGACCTGCCTAAGTTGGACAGCTTTATAAGGAAAAACATCCCTTACGGCTTTGATGTAAGATCGCGTCCTCACAGAGGTCACGGACGTATTGATCTGAGCGAGCTAAGATGTGCAGGAAAAATAGACTTAAGAAAAGCAAAGGAAAGTCTGGGAACTCTTGGCGGAGGGAATCATTTTATAGAGATAGACAGGGAAGGTGATGACCTGTACCTGATAATTCACACCGGCAGCAGAAATCCGGGACTTAGGGTGGCGCAGTATTACCAGCAGGCGGCATATGAAAGGCTGGGCGGAAAAGGACAGGCAGAGATACCTTATGAAATGGCATATCTTACGGGCCGGGATATGGTGGATTATCTGCATGATATGGAGATCATGCAGAGATTTGCAGAGGTAAACAGGCAAATCATAAGAGAAGAGATCATGTCCGGGATGAAGCTTAAAGAAGACGGGGGATTTGCGACCATTCATAATTATATCGACCTGGACAAAATGATACTGCGTAAGGGCGCAGTGTCTGCAAAAAGGGGAGAAAAGCTTCTTATCCCTATGAACATGAGGGACGGCTGCCTTGTTTGCACAGGCCTCGGTAATGAGGACTGGAATCACAGCGCGCCTCACGGAGCCGGTCGTGTTATGAGCAGAAAAGAGGCGAGGGATAGTATTACTCTTTCATCAGTGAAAGAGGAGATGGAGGGGATATTTACCACTTCCCTTGATAAGGATACCATCGATGAAGCTCCGGATGTGTATAAGCCTATGGATGAGATAGTCAGCCATATAGCAGACACTGTTACGGTGGATAAGATCATAAAGCCGATATACAACTTTAAAGCGGGTGAAAATGTAAGGAGAAGGAGATAAAAGACAAAAGCAACGTCCCCTTGTCTTGGGAAGCAACGTCCCCTTGTCTTGATTGTAAAATAAAGTTGACATATAATAAACAAGACATATTCCGGCACAAAGTGAGTAGCACACAGAAAATGAGGAGCACACATGATAAAGTCAGGGACATCTAAAGATTTTAATAATTTTACAGAGAATAAAAAGGTGCGCTGGTCATATGCGAACTCCATACTATATGGTATGTGCAGGACAAGACCTAAGCATGATCTTAAAGATGTGGCGGCGTCGAAGCTGTTTTTGATAAGCAGAGGCTTTTTTGATGGGGACGGATATGCAACCGTGCCGGAGAATGAGGAATTGTTTTATGATGTCATAGCACCGATTATGCAAAGAGAAGCATCAAAGATTGATCATTATATCAGTCTGTTAAATGAAGATTGCCGCACTATACCGGAGAGCAGGGCTTATATTCTTGAAGCGCACAGGTACATTATGGGGATTTTTTCTGATATCAAAAACATTGACTGTAGGATGCTTGCCGCCCGGTATCTGCATTTTCACTGTCCGGGCATGGTATATCTGTACAGTAAAGCGGCGCATGAGCGTGTAAACGAAATAGTTACCGATGAAAATGAGAAGGAGCTGCCTTTAATATGTGACGAGATTTATGCTGTTTATTTTGAAAAGCTTCTGGAGCTTCAGACTTATCTGTATGCCGAAACGGGTATATACAGAAGCCCCTTGGAGCTTGACCGTTTTTTGACCGGTAAAAACGCGAGTCAAAAGGGACTGCCGCCGTTTGACAGACTACAACCTGGGTGCTGAATTGTGAGACAAGGGTTGAGACAAGGGGACGCTGCTTTTGTCTGTATAGACAAAAGTATATAAAAGTATATAGATATTGACAAAGTATATAGAAGTATATAAAACAATCTGAAGTATATAGAAGTATATAAGTATGCGTTTCAGGAGAAGTAGCCATGAAAAAGAATCCGTTCAGCATTTCATTTGGCAAGACGCCGTATCAGTACATAGAAAGGAATTTGATAATTGATGAGATAATGTCTGAGCTTGAGGCAGACATTATCCAAAATCAGTGTTTTATGATAACCGGTGTACGTGGGTTCGGCAAGACCGTAACAATGACAGCTATCGAGAATCGTCTTAGCGACAGTGATGAGTGGATAGTAATCGGTCTTAACGCTGAGCGGGATATGCTTCGGAGTCTTGTCGCAAAGTTATATGACAGCAAATAGTTTCTAAAACCTTTTTTAGGTCCGAGATTAATCTGTCGGCTTTCGGTACAGGCGTTTCGTTGAAGAATGTACCTCCTGTGGCTGATATAGAATCTGCACTTGAACAGATCCTTAAAGAAATGAAAAGGCAAAACAAGAGATTGCTCGTCACGGTTGATGAGGTATATAATACTGCTTACGTAAAAGAGTTTGCAAGTTCGTTTCAGATATTTATCCGTCAGAATCTTCCGGTTTTTCTGATCATGGCAAGGTTATATGCAAATATCCATAATCTGGAAGATGAAAGGAATCTCACATTTCTGTACAGAACGCCCAAGTATTTCATGGATCCTCTGTACTTGAAGTTGATAGAAAACAGTTATGTGAAGTTGCTTAATATCAGTAATGAAGAAGCAACAGTACTGGCAAAACTGACTAAAGGATATCCTTTTGCATTTCAGGCACTGGGCAAATTTATATGGGAATCAACATAGTATAAGCTGACAGATGAAGTTCTATTTAAATATGATGAGGCACTTGCGGTATATGTGTATAATAAAATCTGGGATAAAATGTCAGAAAAGGACAGGATGTATATGACATACATTTCCCGGAAGGATCCTATAACCACCGGGGAATTGCTGGAGTTGTCAGGTAGTAAAAAAATGAGTTTTCGCAGTATCGTAAACGATTATCTGATAAAGGAATCATATATATAAGCAAACGGGGATTTATCAGTATAAAACTTCCGAGGTTTGCAGAGTATATCGGAGCAATGATTTCGTGAGAAAATGTGTGAGGAGAAGACCGATTATGAATGGAGACAAAATATAATATACAATAATGGAGATCGCTTTTTATACGCAATGGTTTTTATGAGATTCTCTGTCTTTGGTATTTTGGAAGATGATCTTTTATATTTGGAGTCTGCTGAACAAATCAATGATCTTATACTTGATGCCGTTATCCAACGATCCTTTCGCGATGCAGCCGGTCATGTATTAAAGAAGGCCGGAAACAAAGACGTGGAATGGAAAGAGAAAAAGAATAAGGCGAAAACGATTATTAAATTTTTTGTAAATAAACTTACTACCGAATCGGAGGCTTATCAAAAAAAGGAAGAGAAAATAGCCGGTATCGATAGGAAGCGTAAAATAATAGCTGCATACTTATGGCTAATGAGCAAGAAATTGAGCTGACGGACAATGATATAAAATGCGGTGATTACGATATTGTCGTTTTTTCTTCTATGCGTTAGTTTTGGATAATAAATGAAACTCATTCATAAGGACATCAACTTATGACCTTTTTGGTGGAAGGGAAGATTTAATTGACATCAAAGGTAAAGAAAGGTAAAATATATCTAAAAAGGTAAAGAAAGGTAAAACAATTATTAAAAGGTAAAAGAAATGTCAGAGAATACCAATCCGTATACTTTATCATTTGGCAAGCAGCCGCCACAGATGGTTTCCAGATTTTATGAAATGCAAAATATTTTGGATGCATTTACAGGTGAACCGCCCTCAAATCAGGTGTATATACTGACCGGCGTACGGGGATCAGGAAAAACCGTGACTATGACAGGTATAGCAAATGACCTGCAAAGTGACAAGGACTGGATAGTTGTAAACCTTACAGCAGAATACGATCTTGTGGAAAGCCTGGCGGCAGAGCTGGGTGAGAAAAAAGAACTAAAAAAGTTTTTTAAATTAGAAGGTTTGAGTGTATCTCTGCGGGGGATAACTATTGATATTAAAAATACGTTACCGGTAACCGATGCAAAGGTGGCAGTCAGTAAGATGTTAAAATTAATTAAAAAGAAAGGCAAAAAGGAGCTTGTTACACTGGACGAAGTGTCAAACAACGGATCGGTAAAGAATTTTGCCAACGAATACTTGACACATTCGCTTTTTTCATTATACTGACAAAATTATTGTTATGTGATATAATGTGCATCGTGTTTTAAATAAAAAACGGGAGGTCGGCTATGAAAAAACAAATAAAGAAGATCATGAGCGGAGTTTTATTGTCCGGTATCATCTTTGGTACGGTATCTGCGGGTATATTGCCCGGGGCTGCATTTGCAGAGACTTTATCGACGGAAACTGATGTCGATGCTGTTTTCAGTATAAATACCCGGGTTATATCAGAGGGCAGAGCAGTAACTGAAGATGAGTACGGTGAGCTGGGGCAGGTTATTGCTGATAAGAATAGCGCGTGTAAGGGGGAAGAAGTCACAGTGCGCGCTATTGGCGGATCCAGAGCCTCTTTTTCTCGAAGAAGATTTACAATAACGAAAACAAGTGACGGAACAGATGTGACAGAAGAGCTTTTGGGTGAAAGAGGGTACCATAATAATGATGGCGAAACATTCAGAATGCCTGCATATGACATAACCATATCTTCAGATTCTTATGAATATTATATCCACACACCGCCTATTCCTTACATTCCCGGCACGGAAGCCTATCCTGTGTATTTGGAGCAGACCGGGGGAGGAAGTATTTCGGTTGTAGAGGATGGAGCCCTGTTTGATATGGGCACTGATGAAGACACATCCGTGCATGGATACGGAGCAGAAACGGAAACGGTTTTCCGCGTGGCGGCTTTACCTGACGACGGCTGGCATTTTGTGAAGTGGCAGGCTTACGGATATGAACTCGGTGTAAATATAACAGACGACATTTTACTGAACCAAAACCGGGCAGAAACAGAAAACGGAAAGACTGTTACAGGTTCAGATTTTAAAATGCCCTACGGCGGATTCAGACTGAAGGCTGTATTTGAGAAGGACGAGGAAACAGAAATCTTAAACGCGGTACAGGTAAAGGATTCTGATGATAATGAATTAGACGGAATACTTACAGAGGTCTCTGTAAGACTGCCTGACGGAAGTGTGAAAAAATATGATTGTTTTTCAGAGGATTATCGCTCTGATCCGGTCGGGGAAGGAGATGTAATAGTTGGAAGAAGGCTTCCTGACAAGGTCTTATGGTTAAAGCTATATGATACGGACGCAGAATATACCATACATTTCCTGAAGGTGCCGGAAGGATATGTAAAGCCCGGTGATATCGTCTTTTCATATAATGCGACAGATAAAAAAACAGAACTGAAAGCATCCCCGGACGCATCCGTAGAGATTTCGGACACCATGGGGATCAGAAAAATATGTCTGCGTAAAACCGGTCAGGATTTAGGCGCCACCGGCTGGATGACTGATGATGGCGTGCTTCCGGATGAATACAGTCAAAGATATTATGTGGGCAGAGACGGAAAAAGATATACCGGATGGCATTTTATGACCAAGAACGAAGGCGTATATTATCCGGCGTGGATGTATTTTGGTTATGGTGACAGGGGATGGATATATACCGGTTGGAACCTGATGGATGCTGAAGAAGGCGAAAAAACAGCGCACTGGTCATATTTTGGCGGGGACGGAAGGCTCCGTACCGGATGGGTCCAGCTAGGTAAAGGAACATCAGAACCGGATGGAGATTCACAGAGGCACTGGTCATATTTCGGTACAAACGGCTGGTTAAGAACAGGCTGGGTACAACTTGGCAAAGGAACGTCAGATCCCGACGGCGGTGCACAAAGGCACTGGTCATATTTCGGCACAAACGGCTGGTTAAGAACAGGCTGGATAGAACTTGGTAAAGGGACGAAAGAACCTGATGGCGGTAAACAGAGGCACTGGTCATATTTCGGAGCGAACGGCTGGTTGAGAACAGGGTGGAAATATCTGTCGGATGCTGATGGCGAATCAACACCTCACTGGTCGTATTTTGGACCAGACGGCTGGCTGCGTACATACTGGCAGGAGCTTGGCATCGGTACTTCAAATCCTGACGGCAATGTGCCTAAACACCGTTCATATTTCGGTTCAAACGGCTGGCTGCGCACAGGCAGACAGGTCATTGACGGTAAAATATATTATTTTGCAGATAATGGGTGGCTGAAATGATAGTGTAAAAAACTCTTTATTTATGAGCTAAGTTGTGAAATTTTTGAAGTAAACAGAATCATTTGAT
>CACZTL010000018.1 GCA_902784165.1 uncultured Lachnospiraceae bacterium
ACGGTGGGATTCGAACCCACGTGGCGGTTGCCCGCCAAACGCATTTCGAGTGCGCCCCGTTATGACCACTTCGATACGTCTCCAAATCGGCGGCGGCATATGTGCCACCGCCGCCGATTGCTGTATTCGCAAAGCGAATACAGCGGGTGTAATGACATGCTGCGCAAATACTCAATAAATAGCGGCATATGCGCCACCGCATTTTAAACAAAAAAAGGGACTTGTCCCTTAGCTGGGCTTGAGGGATTCGAACCCCCGAATGCCGGAATCAGAATCCGGTGCCTTACCGCTTGGCGAAAGCCCAATGAGCTTGCTTATTTGTGCAACGCAATGTATTATATAACATATAAAAAATAAATGCAACAGTTTTTTTAAAATGTGGAAATCAGGTAAAGAAAGGTCCGATATATGATAGAATTATGCAAGATAAACCGCCTGAAAGTCATAAGGGACACCCCGCAGGGGCTGTATCTGGCGGATAAACCTTTTCAGAAAACAGACGATGAAACCCAAGATGAAAAAGACATATGTGAAAGCAAGCAAAAGTACCTGACAAACAGCGAGGGGAAAAATACAAAAGATAATAGTACTCTAAAAGTTTCGGCAGCCAGATTTACCGGGAAGAGTGAGGATGTACTCCTTCCCCGCCCGGAGGTGCCAAGGTCTGTAAATGTAGGTGACGAACTTGATGTGTTCATTTACCTTGATTCTCAGGACAGATATACGGCAACGCTTCGCACTCCGCATATCTGCCTCGGGGGGATGTCGGTTCTTAAGGTGGTGCAGGTTACGGACATAGGAGTTTTCCTTGACTGGGGACTTGAAAAAAATCTCTTGCTGCCCTTTAAGGAGGTGGTGACGCCGCTTTATTTCGATCCGCTCAGTAAAGCCGCCCGGAGAGGAAATAACAAGGCTCTTACGATAAACTCAGGAAGGGCAGAGGCTGACAGAGCAGCGAACTATATAGGAAAGGATAAATCGTCTGAGCAAAACGAGGGGAGTGTCGAGACCGGCAGAGCAGCCCGGCATACCGGAAAGAATGAAGGGCCTGTAACAAATGCAAGGATGTCTGCTTTTAAAAGGAACGGAGACGTTATGTCAGCTGGTCTGAGCCCGGCTGACATGGAGTGGCTGGGTCAGGATCGTGAGCTGCCTGTTGTTCTTTATATAGACAAATCAGGGCGCCCGGCTGCCACCATGAGAGTTTATGACCGTCTGACGGCGGGTGAAAAGTACTCGACAGACAGCGCCGTGGAAGCAACGGTAATACAGATAAATCCGTCGCTCGGAGTATTTGTAGCGGTCGATGACAGATATTTCGGAATGATAAACATAAATGAGATAACCGATATTGTAAATGTGGGTGACCGTATTTTCGGACGCATATCCGGAGTGCGTGACGACGGCAAATATATGGTCAGCCTAACGCAGAAGGCGCATTTGCAGATGGATAATGATGCACAGGTTGTATTGCGGCGGCTGCGTGATTCGGGAGGGCGGCTTCCTCTTGGCGATAAAAGTGATGCGCAGGATATCATGAGGGAGCTCGGGATGAGTAAGAAGGCGTTTAAAAGAGCTGTTGGGCAGTTATACAAAGAGGGACGAGTGGTGCCCGGGGCGTATGAGATTGTGTGCCGGTAGATGGAGGCGTGTCAGATGGGGACAGTCCCTATGTGTCAGGACAGACACGCCTATTTATTACGAAATATTGCGCAAATGTGACATTTGTGTGAGATAATTATTAAAAAAGGGGAAAATCATACAAAAAACCCTTTTTTTTTTGTGCGTTATGCTATAGAATGATACACGCCTTAAGGGTAAGTGAGGTGAAACGCATGAACTCAGGCAGTATGCTGAGTGAGGCACTGGAAGAAGTAAAAAAGATAACATCCATGGACGCCTTGGCGGCAGATGAGAACGGAGTCGTTAAAGCTTCGACTAAAGAGCTTTCAAATGACGAAGAAAGGCTGCTGGCTACGTTTGCGCTGTCTGATAAGATGTGCTATGAGGATAGGGCTGTATACCTCCTGAAGGATAAATACGAGGGAGCTGATATAGACTTCATTGTGGCGCTGCTTGGCAGCGGAAGCGGCAGGAACACTGTTGCGGCGCTGCTTGCGCTTCAGGTTAAGCAGGTCTTAAAAGGGAACGAGTCAAGAACCCCGGTAAACGATCTGCTAAGCAACCTCCTGCTTGATAATATACTTCAAACCAATATTGAAAGCGAGGCAAATTATCTGGGGATAGATCCGGGAGCGCGACGCCGCATTTTTATAGCACAGGCTGCGGAAGGCAGGGAGTCGGCGCTTCTTACCAAGGCACGTAATACATTTGCCGAGGCAGACGGCGTTTATGTGGTTTCGGTGGAGCGCGGCAGGACGGCGCTTATCACGGAGGGAGTTGAGCCGGATAAGGCGCGTGTTAAGGCCGAAGAGATATATGAAGCTCTGGGCGGCGAGAAAAACGGAGTCGTTCGTGTCGGATACGGACTTGAAACGGAGAGTCTGGATGAGCTTATCGGCGCATACAGACAGGCTATCACGGCTCTTGAGGTTTCGGTGCTTTTTAAGCCGGGTGAAGCAATAGTGTCGTATGAGAGCCTCGGCGCGGGTCGTATAATCAACACTCTTTCCGCTAATATATGTGAGGCATTTATTTCGGAAAATTTCTCGCCCGGCCAGATTGACGGCATAGATCAGGAGATACTTCATACGGTAGAGGTCTTCTTTGATAATTCGCTGAATATATCAGAAACGGCAAGAAAGATGTTTATACATAGGAATACTCTCATTTACAGACTTAACAAGCTTTATAACCAGATAGGGCTTGATGTGAGAAATTTTGAGGATGCCATGACATTTAAGCTTGCCAGCATGGTAAATAAGAAATATAAGGCACTAAAAAGCTGACACACTCGGCAACAAAAAAAACAACAGAGGTAATGTAATGATAATAATGGAGAATGTAAGCAAGACTTACGCAAAGGACATTGTCGGAATAAGCAATGTGAACCTTCATGTAAAAAAAGGAGAGTTCGTATTTGTTGTGGGGAAGTCCGGTTCCGGTAAGTCTACGCTTATGAAGCTTTTGCTTAAGGAGCTGGAGCCGACGGGCGGGCGCATAGTTGTAAACGGAAATGTAATGAATGAAGTAAAGAGACGTCAGCTTCCGTTCGTAAGACGTCACATCGGCGTCGTGTTCCAGGACTTCCGTTTGCTTGAGGACAGATCAGTCTATGACAATATAGCGTTTGCACAAAAGGTCATAGAAACGCCGGCAAAGGATATCAAGAAGAATGTGCTTAAGATGCTTTCGATGGTTGGGCTTCTTGATAAGTATAAGGCTAATCCCAAAGAGCTTTCCGGCGGTGAGCAGCAGCGTGTTGCGATAGCAAGGGCTTTGGTAAATGAGCCGGATGTGCTGCTTTGCGATGAGCCTACGGGTAACTTAGACGTAGTTACCAGTGAGGAGATCATGAAGCTTATCGAGCTTGCCAATAAGCAGGGAACCACAGTGCTTGTGGTTACGCATAACCTTGATATAGTGCAGCAGATGAAGCAGCGTACCATCACTATGAGTGAGGGTAAGATAATAAGCGATATGGCAAAGGGTGGTTTCGGATATGAAGATTAGTACAGCGGGATATCAGTTAAAACAGGGTTTTAAAAATATACACAGAAACAGACTCTTCTCCATAGCTTCGATCGCAACCATAGCGGCGTGTATTTTCCTTTTCGGCGTATTTTATTCGATTGCGGCAAACTCCCAGCACATGATACGGGAAGCCGGCAATAAAGTTGCCGTAACGGTATTCTTCGACGAGGGAACGTCGGATGCGCGTATAGATGCTATCGGTGAGGAGATAAAGCTTCGGGAAGAGGTAGATCACATAGAGTTTACCACAGCTGAAGAGGCCTGGGAGAATTTCAAGTCACAGTATTTCGGAGAGTATGAGTATCTGGCGGAGGGCTTTAAGGACGACAATCCTCTGGCCAATTCCGCATCTTACTCCGTTTACCTGGCGGACACATCAAAGCAGGATACACTTGTAAGCTACCTGGAGGGCATTGAAAATGTAAGACAGGTAAACAGATCTGCCGAGGTTGCGCGTAACATTTCCACGGCTGCGCGGCTGGCAGGGTATGTATCCATAGCGGTCATAATCATACTTCTGGCGGTATCTATCTTCCTTATCACAAATACCATCGTGCTCGGTATCACGGTGCGTAAGGACGAGATATCCATCATGAAATACGTCGGAGCTACGGACGGCTTTGTAAACGCTCCGTTCTTCGTAGAAGGTATTGCTATCGGTGTCATCGGTTCGATAATACCGCTGATTGCGCTATTCTTCCTTTACAGGCAGATTATAGAGTTCGTGATGACGAGGTTCAGCGTGCTTAATAACCTGCTAGCATTCCTGCCGGTTATGACGGTATTTCGGGTGCTTATACCGGTATCGCTTATCCTCGGACTTGCGATCGGTATACTGGGAAGCTTATTTGCGCTCAGGAAGCATGAGAATGTGTAACTAAGAGTTCCTGCTTCACAGGATATAAAAAAGTGTCATGGCTCTCATATGCTTGCATATGAGAGCCATGACACTTTTTTCATGGTTCCTGCAAAAGCAGGAACCGCCGATCGATCTCAGGCTTTTAGCATCGAAGAGGCGTCGGACGCGAAGGCGGCCGGTCTGAGGTTTGAATTGGCGGACTGTGAAGCGGAAATGAGACACACTTGACACGGAGTAGGTATTATATAGTATAATCAATAAGTTAATTAATATATAGATTTACGCGAGGTAAGAAATTTTGAATTTTGATAATATTACACCTCCGAACGAATACACGGAGGAGCAAAAAAAAGCGATAGAGCTCCAACGCAAGATGAACAAGGCTGTTATCTTAAGCGTAACGGCGGGAGTGCTTATTACACTGGGTCTCGGGATAATAACTGTTCTTTTGCTCCTTCATTTCGGAGTATTTACATTTAACAAGAATGCGTTCAGTAAAGATAACACTACTGTCCAGACGCAGGGAACGGATTCTGCGGCATCTGCCGGCGCTTCTGACTCTTCCGACATAGCGGCAAAGCTTTCTGCTATCGAGAGCGTTATGGGCGGATACTATTACGGAGGCGTAGATAAGGCGAAGGCCGAGGATGCGGTATGTAAGGCGTATGTAAGCTCATACGGTGACGAGTATTCGGTATACTATAACGGTGAAGAATATGAAAAGCTCTCGGAGTCCATCCAGGGGGCTGTTTTTTACGGAGTAGGTATCATTTGCAGAAGCGATGGGGATAACGGTCTTGTAGTCCTTGGCTTTTCCGACAACTCGTCAGCTGAGGAGGCAGGCATTCTTGAGGGCGATTACATTTACATGATTAATGATACGGATGTAAGAGGGATGGATACGGATTCCGCAATATCAAACCTGAGATCAGAAGATGCCTCACAAGTGAAGCTGAAGGTTACAAGAGACGGTGAAGAGTTTGATTTTACCGTGGAGAGGCGTCCGATAGACGAGGTTTATGTAAACTCCGCGGTGCTTGATGACGGCATTACCGGATATATCAGGATCAAGGAGTTTACCTCCAACACTTCGAATCAGTTTGCAACAGCTGTAAATGATCTTAAAAGTAAAAATGTCGAGCGCCTCGTTATAGATCTCAGAAACAATACCGGCGGGGTAGTCAGCGCGGCAGTTAATATGCTCGATCAGATACTTCCGGAAGGTTCGCTTGGCGGTATGCAGTTTGCCGATGGAACCCGCCAGACCTTTGAGGCGACGACACCGGAAAAGCTTGATATGCCGTTTGTTGTTTTGTGCAATCAGTATACGGCATCGGCCTCAGAGATATTTGCTGCGGCTATTCAGGATTATGAGGCAGCGCCGCTGGTGGGGACGACGACATTTGGCAAGGGAATAACCCAGAGGGTTGTGAAGCTGACTGACGGAAGCGCGGTGAAGTATACGGATGCCGAGCTTTATTCTCCAAAGGGGCATGTGTGGCACAAGAAAGGGCTCACACCCGATGTGGAGTCCGAGCTTGCCGAGGATGCGACAGAGGATACGCAGCTTCTTGATGCACTTGAGTATTTTAAAAGAGAGTGAGATAACTGATCCGCCTTTGCGGATCATTTTTTTCTTTGTGAAATCGTTTCTTTATGTTACAATGAAATGAGTGTCGTTAGATTGAAAGGCGGTGTAATTATGAAAAAAGACGATTGTATTTTTTGCAAGCTGGCAAACGGGGATATACCCGTAGAGGCATTATACGAGGACGATATTGTTAAAGTGATTTTTGACGCAAGCCCCGCAAGCGAGGGTCATGTACTGATAATCCCTAAAGAGCATGCGGATAATATATACGAGCTGACTGATGAGCAGGCGGCTCACATTTTCAAAACGGCCAAGAAAATAGGCTGCGCTATGCGTGACGGTCTTAAGTACGACGGAATGAACGTGGTGCAGAATAACGGTGAAGCGGCAGGCCAGACAGTGTTCCATTTTCATATGCATCTTATACCGAGGTATAAAGGGGACTCGGTAAATGTAACGTGGAAAACAGGCAAACTTACCGAAGATAGTTTAAAGGAGCTCAAAAAACGTATCCCGGTCGGGCTTTAAGTTGCGTCAAAGTGTGTCAAGATGGGGACAGTCCCCGTTTGACACACGAAAACATAGATGAAATAATTTGATATTGGGAGATAAATATGGTTAAATTAAGCGAATCAAAGGCATATTATATAAACGGAGAGATCATAGAAGACACTCAGGAGAATGCAGGCAAGCTCTCAGGTGTCTGTAGTAAGGAGGAGGCGAAAAAGAATACCATGGCATACGGTATTCTTGATGCGCATAATACCTCCGGAAACATGGAAAATCTGCAGGTGAAGTTCGACAAGATTATTTCCCATGATATTACATACGTGGGTATTATCCAGACGGCAAGGGCATCAGGGCTTGAGCAGTTCCCTATTCCTTACGTCCTTACGAACTGTCATAATTCGCTCTGCGCAGTAGGCGGCACGATAAATGAAGATGACCATCTCTTCGGACTGTCAGCCGCAAAGAAGTACGGCGGTGTTTATGTGCCTCCCCATCAGGCGGTTATCCACCAGTATGCGCGTGAGGTCATGGCTGAAAGCGGCGGCATGATTCTTGGTTCTGACTCCCATACACGTTACGGAGCTATCGGAACCATGGCTGTAGGAGAGGGCGGGCCGGAGCTTGTAAAGCAGCTTCTTAACAAGACCTATGATATACCAATGCCTGAGGTAATAGCGATCTACATGACAGGCGAGCCCGCTAAGGGCGTGGGTCCCCAGGATGTGGCGCTTGCCATAATCGGTGCTGTATTTGATAAAGGATATGTAAAAAATAAGGTCATGGAGTTTGTCGGCCCCGGAATAAAGAATCTTTCCATGGATTTCCGTATCGGTGTAGACGTAATGACTACGGAGACTACATGTCTTTCATCTGTCTGGCAGACGGATTCAAAGACGAAGGAGTTTTTGGAAATCCACGGCAGAGAAAACGCTTATAAGGAGCTTAACCCCGGCGCAACAGCTTATTATGACGGGGTTGTTTATGTCGATCTTTCAAAAGTCCGTCCCATGATAGCGCTGCCCTTCCATCCGAGCAACACATATACAATAGAGGAGTTAAACGCTAATCTTACAGATATCCTTCACGACTGCGAGGAAAAGAGTAAGGAGCTTCTCGGAGATAAGGTGACGCTCTCCCTTACGGATAAGATAAGAGACGGAAAGCTCTACGTAGAGCAGGGTATCATTGCGGGCTGCGCGGGCGGCGGTTATGAAAATATTTGCGATGCGGCAGATATACTCAAAGGTGCGTCTATAGGAAGCGATGAGTTTACGCTTTCCGTATATCCGGCAAGTACGCCTATATATATGGAGCTTCTGAAAAACGGTCGCATGGCTGAGCTTATGGCGACAGGCGCGGTCGTTAAGACGGCATTTTGCGGTCCCTGCTTCGGAGCAGGAGACACTCCCGCAAACAACAGCTTTTCTATAAGACACACGACACGTAACTTCCCTAACCGCGAAGGCTCTAAGCTTCAGAGCGGTCAGATCTCTTCAGTGGCGCTTATGGATGCAAGGTCTATCGCAGCCACGGCAGCAAACAAGGGCTTCCTGACACCTGCTACGGACATGGTTGATGTGGATTATACAAGGCCTGTTTATCACTTTGATGCAGAAATATATGAAAACAGGGTATTTGACAGCAAGGGGAATCCGGATCCTAAGGCCGAGCTTCGTTTCGGACCCAATATCAAGGACTGGCCGGCTATGGTAGGGCTGCCCGAAAATCTGCTTATAAAAGTAGTTTCCGAGATACACGATCCGGTTACCACGACAGATGAACTTATCCCTTCAGGCGAGACCTCATCATACAGATCAAACCCTCTTGCGCTTGCAGAGTTTGCCCTTTCAAGAAAGGATCCTGATTATGTGCCGAGAGCCAAGGAGGTTCAGCTGGCTGAAAAGGCAAGAGAGGATGGAAAGGATATTATCGCTGCGCTGCCTGAGATCAAGGAGGTCTGGGATAAGATTTCCGCTGAGTGCGGCGTTACGCCTGAGAATACAGGGATCGGAAGTACTATATTTGCAGAAAAGCCCGGAGACGGATCGGCCAGAGAACAGGCAGCCTCCTGCCAGAAGGTGCTCGGCGGCTGGGCCAATATAGCAAGAGAATACGCTACAAAGCGCTACCGTTCAAACCTTATCAACTGGGGCATGGTGCCCTTCCTTGTCGAGAATGGTGAGCTTCCTTTTGAGAACGGGGATTATATCTTTATCCCGGGAATTGCTGAGATGATCAAGTCCGGCGGTGAGGAGATCACAGGGTATGTGGTTACAAAGGATATGAAGCCTGTTGCGTTAAAGACCGGAGCGCTGACAGCGGATGAAAGACAGATTATTACTGACGGGTGTCTCATAAATTATTATAGGAATAATTGAGTGTGAGATGTGGTTGACTTAGTGACGCAAGCTATATACTATAGATCCTCAGGGCGGTATTTTTGTCTGTGTGCTGTATTTTGAAGGTGCCTCAAGAGTGGCGACGAAAATAATGCCCTTGCGGTCTTTGTATATAGCTTGCTGATTATTAAGCACCCGGATATATAACGTCATTCCGAAACGAGGGCAAAGCCTGAGTGTTAGGAATTCCTTAGTTGGATTAGATTTTTTGAGTTTAAAAGGATTTTTACATGGCGGTTAATGACAATAATAAATATGACGAGGTTGCCGCTATGCGTAATAAAAAGAGGCGGAAGAAGAGAACGCATCTTTGGATCATTTTGGGCGTACTTGCGGCGGCGGCGGTTATCATCTCGGTAATAGCCTTCAATATGAAAGGCTTTACATCATATAAGCAGGTAGGCTCCGAGGCGGTAAAAAGCGATGAGCCGGGCGCAGTTTATGCAGCGTTTAATGAAGGGTATGTGCGCAGCTCGCACAGCGGTACGGAGTATGTAGACGCATCCGGCAACACAAAGTGGAATGAGACAGGTACATTTTCAGATCCGAAGATAACCGTCTGCGGAGAGAAGATATTTGTGGCGGATATGGGCGGAAACAGCGTGGATGTGTTTGATGCTTCGGGACATCTGGGGAAGGTGGAGACACCTTACAGTATATACGAGTTTTCCGGAACGGAGGACGGTCGTGTTGCGATAATGACGCAGGATAACAATGTGAATTATCTCGAGCTTTATGAAATGAGCGGTGAGCCTGTTTACTCAATAAAGACCTCGCTTAGCGGTGACGGCTATCCGCTTGCCTTTGATGTGACGGGTGACGGCAAGATGCTTGTGATGTCTTTTGTAAAGGCAGAAACCAAGCCGGCCCAAACAGGTATAAGGTTCTATGATTTTTCAGGTGGAGCGGCTACTGAGAGCAGCAGAATACCAGCGGAGTTTTCCAACTTCGACGGAGAGCTTAACGGTGATATATGCTGCTTTAAAAACGGCAATACTGCAGTCGTGTCCGAACACACCGTAAGATTTTACGGCCGGGACACTAAGGGTGTATCTCTTAAGTCTGAAGAGGAGCTTTTTGAGGAGTACGAGGGTATAGTAAAAAGGGTGCTTAAGAGCTCTGACCGTATTGCTCTCATCCTTTCAACGGAGGATGCTGAGGAACCCGAAAGGCTTATTGTCTACTCCGATGCCGGTAAGAAGCTTTGTGATACCGGCCTTACGGAAGGCTATGACAAGTATGTGCTTGAATCGGGACGGGTAATGATGACAAGCTCAAATCGTTTCGCGGTGTATACGACAAGCGGGAATGAGATCACAAAGCAGCTGAGTGATAAGCCTGTAAGCGCTCTTATCGGTAACGGAGCCGGAAACAGGTTCTTTCTTGTGAGCGACGGTCAGGTGCAGAGGATAAAGCTTTCGTAAAGATAAACAGGAAATGAATTATGGAAAAAACGCATAAGGTAACGCTTGCGAGCATAGAGGAAAAAATGGGGCTTGTATGTCTCACTCCGGAGTTGGATTATGAGGATGTAAGTATAAATGTGCCGGAGGTAAACCGTCCGGCGCTTCAGCTGGCAGGCTTTTTCGATCAGTTTGACAACGACAGGATACAGATAATAGGAAATGTGGAGTTTTCTTATCTGGAAACGCTCTCTCCTGAGGAAAGGCTTGAAAGGTACCGCCAGATATTTACATACGATATACCGTGCATAGTTTTTTGCAGAAATCTTGAGCCGAATGCTGATGTGATCAGCCTTGCCAATGATTACGATATCCCGCTTTTTAAGAGTGGCGACACTACCTCTGCGTTTGTTGCGGAGGTTATCAGGCGCTTAAATGTAAGGCTGGCTCCCGCCATCATGGTTCACGGTGTTTTGATGGATGTGTACGGTGAGGGTATCCTTATTCAGGGAGATTCGGGGATAGGAAAGAGTGAGGCGGCTATCGCGCTTATACAAAGAGGGCACCGTCTCATAGCTGACGACGCAGTGGAGATACGCAAGGTAAGCGAGGAGACGCTGATAGGCTCTGCTCCTGATGTAACGAAGCATTTCATAGAGCTTCGAGGCATAGGGATACTGGATATAAAGACGCTTTTCGGAGTGCGTTCCATCAAGGATACGGGGCGTATAGACATGGTTATAAAGCTTGAAGAGTGGGATCCGGAAAAGACATACGAGCGCATGGGGCTTGGGCAGGATCATGTGGAATATCTCGGTAATAAAGTGGTTTGCTATACGATACCTGTGCGCCCGGGGAGAAACCTTGCAGCTATAGTAGAGAGCGCGGCCGTAAACCACCGGCAGAAGCTTATGGGGTACAATGCGGCAGAGGAGCTTACTAAGAGGCTGCGTGAAGCGAAAGAAGGAGTATAAGTGTGTCAGTTTGGGGACAGTCCCTTTGTGTCAAAAGGGGCTTGCCCCTTTTGACACAAAGGGAC
>CACZTL010000019.1 GCA_902784165.1 uncultured Lachnospiraceae bacterium
ATAAATTCAAGTTTGACTAACAAAACTCCGCCATCCGGAAAAATGTCCGAAAAAACTTTTAGACCTATGTTGACATACTCTGATGAAGCCCACAGATCCATTTACAATAAATATAAAGACATTTTCAATTATTTTGATGCCCGCTTGGTGGGGCTTACGGCTACACCCAAGGATGAAATAGAAAAAAATACATATGAGATATTTGAACTGGAAAGCGGTGTGCCCACCTACGGTTATGAGCTTGCACAGGCTGTTAAGGATGGCTTTTTGGTAGATTATTATTCCATAGAAACAAGGCTGAAATTCCTTGAAGAAGGAATAGTTTATGACGATCTTTCTGATGAAGATAAAGAAGAATATGAAAAAACATTTGCAAATGAAGATGGAGAAATACCGGAACGGATTGACGCATCAGCATTAAATGAATGGATATTCAATGAAGACACTATTAAGCAGGTGTTAAATACATTTATGACGAAGGGCTTGAGAGTCGATTACAGCCAGAAGATAGGCAAAACCATTATTTTTGCAGCCAATCATAAGCATGCGGAAAAGATATATGAAGTATTCGGCAAGGAATATCCAAAGCTTACGGGGTATGCTGAAGTAATTGATAATAAGATAAATTATGCTCAAAAGCTGATAGATGATTTTTCGGACAAAGATAAAATGCCTCAGATAGCTATTTCAGTTGATATGCTTGATACAGGCATAGATATACCCGAGATAGTAAATCTTGTGTTTTTCAAAAAAGTGTATTCCAAGGCGAAATTTTGGCAGATGATAGGCAGAGGAACCAGACTTTGCCCCGGGCTCGTTAATGGGAATGATAAAGATACATTTTACATATTTGATTTTTGCAGGAATTTTGAGTTTTTTAGGCTGACAGGTAAAGGAAGAGAAGTTTCTGCGCAAAAGACCTTGGCTGAGTCGGTTTTTGGTCTTGAGTTTGAGATAGTTTATAAGCTGCAGGACGGAGAGTATCAGACGAAAAGACTTAAAGATTACAGGAATGCTTTGATCGATATAATGGCGAGTAAGGTTCGTGAGTTAAGTGAAGATAACAGAAACAATTATGCGGTAAGACAGCACATAAAATACGTGGATATGTATTCGAATCCGGAAAACTTCAATGGGCTTATATATGAAGATACACTTGTTGTAAAGGAAGAACTGGCACCTCTTATACTTCCGGATAAAGACGATCCCGGAGCGATACGCTTTGACGCTCTTATTTTTGGGATAGAACTTGCTATCCTTGCCGGGAAAAATTATACAAAAAGAAGAAATGATCTGATAAGGATAGCTGCAGATATAGCAAAGATATCCAATATACCTGAGATTATGGCGCAATCCTCGCTTTTAGACAATATTATCCATACCGATTATGCAGAGAGAGCGGGTATTGAGGAGTTTGAACATATAAGGGAGAGTTTAAGGGGACTCATAAAATATATTAAAAAAAGTGTAAGACCCATTTTTAATACAAATTTTGATGATGAGATTTTATCCATGGAATGGAATGAGGCCGAGACGGAAAGCTCTGAACTGGCAAATTATAAGGCGAAGGCAGAGTTTTATATCAGAGAAAATACGGATAATGAAGTTATTGCAAAGCTGAAGAAAAATATCCCTCTTACAGAGGAGGATATAAAAGAGCTTGAAAAAATACTGTGGCATGATATCGGAAGTAAAAAGGATTATGAAGCGCAGTTCGGAAATAAGCCCTTAGGAGAGTTTGTGCGTGAAATAGTCGGTCTTGATATGAATGCGGCAAAGGCTGCATTTGCAAAATTTTTGAACAATGAAAACCTTGACAGCAGGCGAATATATTTTGTAAACCGGATCGTTGAGTTTATTGTGCATAACGGAGTCATGAAGGATATGACCGTATTGCAGGAGGCGCCGTTTACTGACAAAGGAAGTGTTGTGGAAATTTTTGATAATGTGGAAGAGTGGCATGAGATAAGAGCGGTTATTGACGATGTCAATCAGAATGCAGTGATAAATTAATCGGTTAGTAGTTTCAGTAATAAATAAAAGGCAGAGAAATAATACCTGCCGGACACAACGGATGATGAAAATGAATACAGATAAGAAGAACAGAGATAAAGATTATTTAAATGTAAGTGATTATAAATATGACCTTCCCCCTGAGCTTATCGCTCAGGATCCTTTAAGCGACAGGAGCGCAAGCCGCCTGCTTCATCTTGACAGGGAGACGGGTGAGGTAGACAATCACATTTTCAAAGATATACAAAGCTTTTTAAGACCGGGCGATTGTCTGGTTATAAATGACACCAAGGTTATCCCTGCCCGCCTTATAGGAGCCAGACAGGATACGGGGGGAGCGGTAGAGCTGTTGCTTTTGAAACGTCTGAAGGACAGGAAGGATGAGTGGGAGGTGCTGGCGGGACCCGGAAAAAAGGCGCGCCCAGGTAACGTGATAGTATTCGGAGACGGGCAGCTGTCCGCAGAGGTGCTTGAGGTTCTTGAGGACGGCAACCGTATCGTTAAGTTTTTCTATGAAGGGATATTTGAGGAAGTTTTGGATGAGCTGGGGGCTATGCCCTTGCCGCCTTATATCACACACGAGCTTAAGGATAAGAGCCGATACCAGACGGTATATGCAAAATACGAAGGTTCAGCGGCAGCGCCTACGGCCGGACTGCACTTTACTGAAGAACTGCTTAGTGATATAGAAGCTTCCGGTGTAAATGTTGCACGGGTTACCCTTCATGTGGGTCTGGGCACATTTCGTCCCGTGAAGGCGGAGCATATCAAGGATCATGTAATGCACTCGGAGCGATATATGATTACTGAGGAGGCTGCAGCCCTGATAAACGCAACAAAGGAGTCCGGCGGGCGTGTTATCGCAGTCGGTACCACCAGTACAAGGACGCTGGAAAGCTCAGCGGACGAAAACGGAAAAGTGCACCCCGGAGAAGGAGACACATCTATATTTATCTATCCGGGATATGATTTTAAGGTTATCGACGGTCTCATAACCAATTTCCACCTGCCGGAATCCACGCTGATCATGCTGGTATCCGCATTTGCAGGGAGAGAAGAGACGCTTGCTGCATATCGGGAAGCAGTGAGGCAGCGTTACAGATTTTTCAGCTTTGGGGATGCGATGATCATTATCTGAAAGCCTATCCCCGGTTGACATATTCCGACGGTATGTTTGTATAAATGAACGATTATGGTGTATAATTAAGCGGTTAGGTGTCAGAGAGAGAACCGTCCCCTGTCCGGCACCTGTCTGAGACTGTTCGATAAAGGAGCTTGAAATGAGTGATTATAAATTAAAATATCAGGAGTGGCTTGAGGATCCGTATGTTTCCGATGAGGATAAGGAGGAGCTGCGCTCTATTGCCGGTGATGAGAAGGAGATTGAGGACAGATTCTATAAGGATCTTGAGTTTGGAACCGGCGGTCTGCGCGGCATAATCGGGATCGGTACAAACCGGATAAATATATATACCATAAGAAAGGCTACCCAAGGCCTTGCAAATTATATAAATAAAAAGGGCGGTGCCGGTAGGGGCGTATCTATAGCATACGATTCCAGGCGTTTTTCGGAAAAATTTGCAAGAGAAGCGGCGTCTGTATTAAACGGTAACGGTATAAGGACATATCTGTTTTCCACGCTCACGGCAACTCCGGAGCTTTCATTTGCGGTAAGGCAGACAGGGTCTATTGCAGGCATCGTGATCACGGCCAGCCATAACCCGCCGGAGTACAACGGCTATAAAGTTTACTGGGAGGACGGCGCTCAGGTGACGCCGCCTCATGATACCGAGATTATTGAAGAGGTCAAAAGGGTAGAGAGTCTGGCGGATATAAAGCTTATGCCGGAGATGGAAGCGCGTGTAAATGATCTTTTTCATATAATCGGTTATGAGATGGATGACAAATATATTGCGGCTATGCGTCGTGTAAGCCTTGATGACGGAGCTATAGAGAGAGTTTCCGATGATTTCAGAATAGTTTATACACCATTTAACGGAACGGGAAATATTCCTGTAAGGCGTATCCTTTCCGAACTGGGATTTAAGCATGTATATGTAGTTAAAGAACAGGAAAATCCTGATCCCGATTTCACTACTCTTGAGTATCCTAATCCGGAGGATCCCAAAGCCTTTACATTGGCGCTTAAGCTTGCAAAAGAGAAAAATGCGGATTTGGTTCTTGCGACAGATCCCGATGCGGACAGACTGGGTATATACGCTTTTGATCCGAAAACTAATGACTATGTACCTTTTACGGGCAATATGTCAGCCATGATCATAGCCGAGTACCTTCTTTCCGTAAGAAAGGAAAAAGGACTTCTTCATGAAAAAGGCTCCGAGGCGGAAACCGAGAGCGGTCTTACCGGCATGCTCATCTCAACCATAGTTTCCACGAACATGGCGCGCGCCATCGCAAATGCGTACGGCATCGAGTACATGGAGGTGCTTACCGGATTTAAGTATATCGGCGAGCAGATCAAGCTTTTCGAGCAGAGAAAAAATTACTTTTACGAGTTCGGATTTGAAGAAAGCTACGGCTGCCTTGCGGGAGTGCACGCAAGAGATAAGGATGCTCCCATAGCGGTAATGCTTTTGTGTGAAGCCGCTGCTTACTACAAGGACAAGGGCATAACGCTTGTAGATCAGATGGAGAATATTTACAAAAAATACGGCTATTATAAAGAAGAGCAAAAGTCGGTGACCATGAAGGGCGCTGACGGCGCAAGGCAGATAACCGCCCTTATGGAAGAGCTCCGAAAGAAGCCGCCCACAGGATTTGGCGATTACGAGGTTCTTAAGATCAGGGATTACAAATGCAATAAGGTGTATGCCCCGGGCTCTGATGAGACGGGTCTTACGGGTCTTCCTTCGTCAAATGTTTTGTATTTTGAGCTTTCCGATGACGCCTGGGTCTGCGCGAGACCTTCGGGCACGGAGCCTAAGATCAAGTTTTATATCGGCGTGAAGGGGGAGAGCAGGGAGGATGCTGCCGACAGGCTTGAGGCCTTGAAGGCGGAGCTGATGAAGAGCGTAGGGCAGGGTTGAAAGTGTGTCAAAACGGGGACAGTCCCTTTGTGTCAGAACTGACACAAAGGGACTGTCCCCGTTTTGACACGTTTTGACACACTTTCAAAAAAGAATAACATTAGTGACACATATTTAACACAACTGGGGGGTATGCTTGATGTGTCAGTTAAGGGACAGTTCCTTTGACGTAAAGGGACTGTCCCTGTTTTAACACACTAAGCGTAAAGTCTTAGCAAATTTATTACAAAAAGGGGTAAAAAGATATGTGGAACTTAGGTGATGATAATGAAAGGAAAGAAAACGTAAACGAAAGATATTTCAAATACGGAGAAAGTGAAGAAAAAAAGGAAGCAAGTTCGCGCTATTCAAGAACTGCCGGTTCAGCGGGCGCATCGCGGGCGTCAGGAGCGGCGCGTGATACCGCAGGCGCATCACGCACGCGCGCAACGTATGCAGATCAGCAGACCGGCAGCATAAGGAAAAAGAAGAGCGCGTGGGGCAAGGTGATTCCGATGTCCATAGCGGCGGGCGCTATAGCCGGCGGTATATTTGTGGCGATAGCGGCTACGGGGAACCACTTTATAACGTCCTCGGCGCAGCAGCAGCTTGCGAGCGCGTCGGCGGTGACGGAGACTACATCGCAGAGCGCAGACGGCATAAACATCGCAGGTACGTTCCAGAGCTCATCTACGGGAACGGCCGGGATAGATGTAAAAAGCATAGCGGCGTCCATGATGCCCTGCATGGTTGAGTTGAACGGAAAGAGTGTATTTTCACAGCAGACATTTTTCGGAACACAGCAGTATGAGGCGGCGTCAAGCGGAACCGGTATTATTATCGGCAAAAGCGACGACGAGCTTCTGATACTGACCAATGCCCATGTTGTAGAAGATATAGATGACCTCCAGAGCATGTTCATCGACGGCTCGGTGGTAAATGCCGTAATCAAAGGCTCTGACGCTTCCGTCGATGTGGCCGTGGTTGCGGTGAAGCTTGCAGATATCAGCACGGAAACTATGGATGCGATAAATATCGCGCAGCTTGACGATACGAAGGCTGCGGAGCTGGGCGAGCAGGTAGTTGCGATAGGAAACGCGCTTGGAGAAGGCCAGTCTGTTACCGTAGGCTACGTAAGTGCTACGGATCGCTCTATAACCGTGGAAGGCACGACCTACTCAGGGCTTCTTATGACCGATGCCGCGATAAACTCCGGTAACAGCGGCGGCGCGCTCGTAAACGGCGAAGGAAAGGTAGTCGGGATTAATTTTGCAAGCAGCGACTACACGGTAGAAAATATGGCCTACGCCATCCCTATTGTAAACGTAAAGGATCTTATTAACTCCATGATGACCCAGGAGACACGTGAAGTAGTAAGCGAGGCTGAAGCCTCGTATCTTGGTATATCCGGAGTAGATATCACAGGTGAGATGCACCAGATGTACGGGTATCCTCAGGGACTTATGCTCCGCACGGTAGAGAAGGGATCGCCCGCGGATAATGCGGGGCTTTCGCAGTATGATATCATCACCTCGTTTGACGGAAAGTCCGTAACCACGCTTACCGGGCTGCAGAATGTGATGAAGTACTATAAGGCGGGGGAGACTGTTACTATAGAGTACTATCATATGGAGAATAATGAGTATGCCGAAAGGTCGACGGAGGTAACGCTCGGGGCGAGGAAGTAGGACTGTCCCCATTTGACACACAACAGATATTCAATTATACACGCTTGACATAAAAAAAAGTATGTGGTATTATGAAAAATGCGCTTTTGTGCGAATTTTTGAACCTGCATACTTTTTTAATTTTATCACGTTTTTTTAAAAATACAAGCGTAATTTTGAGATTTCTGCCCGCATCGGAGGTTATTTATGGAAAAAAACAGGATACGTCCCCAAAAGTACGGTAATTCGTTAAGAATGAGCTTTTCCAGACAGAAAGAAGTCTTGGAGATGCCGAATCTCATAGAAATACAGAAAAAATCATATGAGTGGTTTTTGACGGAAGGTCTTAAGGAGGTATTTTCTGATATTTCACCGATAGAAGATCACGGTGAAAAGCTAAGCCTGGAGTTTATTGATTACAAGCTTTACAGAGACGAAGTGAAGTATTCCATAGACGAGTGTAAAGCAAGAGATGCCACGTATGCTGCGCCGCTTAAGGTAAAGGCAAGGCTTACCAATAAGGAAAAAGGCGATATCATCGATTATGAGATATTTATGGGTGATATGCCCCTTATGACAGAGAACGGAACCTTTGTGATAAACGGTGCCGAGCGAGTTATAGTCAGCCAGCTGGTGCGCTCCCCCGGGATTTATTATGATATCCAGAAGGATAAGTACGGAAAGATAAATCTTTATAATTCCCAGGTGATCCCGAACCGCGGAGCATGGTTAGAGTATGAAACAGATTCCAACAATATATTTTACGTAAGGGTTGACAGGAATAAAAAGATTCCCGTGACCGTTCTTTTGCGTACCTTCGGACTCGGAACGAACACAGAGATACTTGAGCTTTTCGGAGAAGAGCCGAAGCTTCTTGCTACTATGGAAAAGGATCCGTCGGGAACCATAGAGGAAGGTATCCTGGAATTATATAAGAAGCTTCGTCCCGGAGAGCCTCTTGATGTAAATAACGCGCGCAGCCTTATCGAGAGCATGTTCCTTGATGCAAGACGTTACGATCTTGCACACGTGGGAAGATATAAGTTTACTAAGAAGCTTTCCTTCAGAAGCCGCGTGACAGGTCATGTACTCGCAGAGGATGTTATCGACAGAGACGGCAATGTAGTCATGAAGGCCGGCGAGAAATTTACAAGGGAGAGCGCCGATGCGGTTCAGAACAAGGCGGTTCCTTTTATCGTTGTGGAAGTGGAGCTTAAGGATTCCGAAAACATCATCTACAAAAGAAAGGTAAATATCGTCTCCAACATGATGGTTGATATCGAGGAGTGGCTTGATATTACGCCGGAGGAAAAGGAAGCAGCAGGTATTCGTGAAAAGGTTTACTTCCCCGTGCTTGCACAGCTTATGGAGGAAACACAGGACAGAGAGGAGCTTTTAGAGGCTCTTGAAAAATATAACGATGCATTGATACCTAAGCACATCACGGTGCATGATATCTACGCATCGGTAAACTACAATATGCATCTTGAGTACGGTATCGGAAACAGCGACGATATCGACCACCTCGGAAACCGCCGAATAAGAGCGGTCGGCGAGCTTTTACAGAACCAGTTCAGGGTCGGCGTTACACGTATGGAGCGTGTGGTCAAGGAGAGGATGTCCTCACAGGATATAAATACCATAACTCCGCAGGGTCTGGTTAATATAAAGCCCGTTTCAGCAGTGATCAAGGAGTTTTTCGGAAGCTCCCAGCTTTCACAGTTTATGGATCAGAACAATCCGCTCGGCGAGCTTACGCATAAGAGACGTCTCTCGGCGCTCGGACCGGGAGGTCTCTCAAGAGACCGTGCAGGCTTTGAGGTGCGAGACGTACATTATACGCATTACGGACGTATGTGCCCTATTGAGACCCCTGAGGGACCTAATATCGGTCTTATAAACTCGCTTGCCTCATATGCGCGTATCAATAAATACGGATTTATCGAGACGCCTTATCGTATAGTAGATAAGAGTGATCCCGAAAATCCGAGAGTAACGGATGAGGTCAGATACCTTACGGCTGATGAAGAGGATGATTACTACATCGCCCAGGCCAATGCGCCCATAGACGAAGAAGGTCATTTTATCGGAAATACGGTAGCCGGCAGACATGAAGACGAAACGGCTACATTTGACAAAAAGCTTATAGACATGATGGACGTGTCTCCTAAGATGGTATTTTCCGTGGCCACATCTATGATTCCGTTCCTTCAGAATGACGACGCTAACCGCGCCCTCATGGGATCAAACATGCAGCGTCAGGCAGTGCCTCTTCTTACGACGGAAGCGCCCGTTATAGGAACAGGTATGGAGCATAAGGCTGCGACAGACTCGGGAGTTACGGTTATTGCCGAAGAGGACGGAGTTGTTTTAGGCTCCGAGTCCAAAAAGATAACCGTGCAGGAAGAAGACGGAAATATACGTGAGTATAAGCTTTCAAAGTTTATGCGAAGTAACCAGAGTAACTGCTATAATCAGAGACCGCTCGTGCTTAAGGGAGATAGGGTTAAGAAGGGCGATGTTATCGCGGACGGCGCCTCCACAAGTAACGGAGAGATAGCCCTCGGAAAGAACCCTCTTATCGGATTTATGACATGGGAGGGCTATAACTACGAGGATGCCGTGCTTCTTAGCGAGCGTCTTGTTAAGGATGATGTTTATACATCCGTACATATAGAAGAGTATACTACTGAGGCCCGTGACACGAAGCTCGGACCCGAGGAAATAACCAGGGATATCCCTAATATATCAGACGAGATACTTAAGGATCTCGATGAGGACGGAATCATACGCATAGGCGCGGAGGTGCGTTCGGGAGACATCCTTGTAGGTAAGGTAACTCCTAAGGGAGAGACAGAGCTTACTGCGGAGGAGAGACTTCTTCGTGCTATTCTCGGACAGAAGGCGCGTGAGGTAAGGGATACATCTCTTAAGCTTCCCCACGGAGCATACGGAACGGTAGTAGGAGTTAAAAGATTTACAAGGGATGAGGGTGATGAGCTTCAGCCCGGCGTAAACCAGTCTGTGCGTATATATATCGCACAGAAGAGAAAGATATCCGTCGGAGACAAGATGGCGGGTCGTCACGGAAATAAGGGTGTCGTTTCAAGGGTTCTTCCCGTAGAGGATATGCCCTTCCTTCCGAACGGTCGTCCCCTTGATATAGTTCTTAATCCCTTAGGCGTTCCTTCCCGAATGAATATCGGGCAGGTGCTTGAGATACACTTAAGTCTTGCTGCAAAGGTGCTTGGCTTTAATATAGCCACTCCCGTTTTTGACGGCGCGGTGGAGAGCGATATCATGGATATCTTGGAGCTCGCCAATGACTACGCAAATCTTGAGTGGGAAGAGTTTGAATTAAAGCATAAGGAAGAGCTTGATCCCGATGTCTTTGATTATCTCGATAAGAACAAGGCTCACAGGGAAGAGTGGAAGGGCGTGCCTATAGCGCGTGACGGAAGGGTCAGACTTCGTGACGGACGTACGGGAGAGTATTTTGATAATCCCGTAACCATAGGATTTATGCACTATCTTAAGCTGCATCACCTTGTTGATGATAAGATCCATGCGCGCTCTACGGGTCCCTACTCACTCGTTACACAGCAGCCGCTCGGAGGTAAGGCGCAGTTTGGCGGACAGCGTTTCGGAGAGATGGAGGTTTGGGCGCTTGAGGCGTACGGCGCGGCTTACACACTTCAGGAGATACTTACCGTTAAGTCTGATGATGTGGTAGGTCGAGTAAGAACCTATGAGGCCATCATAAAGGGAGAAAATATCCCCGAGCCCGGAATTCCCGAGTCATTTAAGGTGCTTCTCAAGGAGCTCCAGTCACTGGCGCTTGACGTAAAGGTGCTTGACAGCAATGACGAAGAGATCAAGCTGCTTGACAACTCCGAGTATGAAATAACCGATTTCAAGCAGGCGCTTGAAGAAGGCGGCAAATACAAGAGAAACGCAAGGGATGCCGAATCCGAATACAGAGGAAGGAGCGGCATGTCGGTCGGTACGCTTAACGAAGACGGAAGCGTAGATGCGGAGGCTGATACGGCAGGTGTCGGTATATTTGCAGACAGTGCTGAGGAAGCGGACTTCGCCGATGATGACTACGGTGACGGTAATTCAGAGGATCAGTAAGAGAAGGGAGGATAAGCTATATGTCAGAGAATATCAAGGCAACCGGTAAAGGTAAGAAAGGCATAAGATTTGATAAAATACAGATCAAGCTTGCTTCTCCGGACAGCATACTCAGCTGGTCACACGGTGAGGTAACAAAGCCCGAGACCATAAATTACAGGACACTTAAGCCGGAGACCGACGGTCTTTTCTGCGAGAGGATTTTTGGCCCCAGCAAGGACTGGGAGTGTCACTGCGGTAAGTATAAAAAGATTAAGGATAAGGGTATCATCTGCGACAAGTGCGGCGTAGAGGTTACAAAGAAGGCGGTAAGAAGAGACCGTATGGGTCATATCCATCTGGCAGCTCCCGTTTCCCATATATGGTACTTTAAGGGCAGCAACAGCAGTATGGATCTCATACTTGATATAACCGTCAAGAACCTGGAAAAGGTAATATATTTTTCGGCTTATATCGTGCTTGATCCGGGAGATACGGATATTCCTTATAAGAAGGTGCTCTCGGAAAATGAGTTCAGGGAGTATTATGAGCAGTACGGCAATGCCTTCAAGGTAGGCATGGGTGCCGAGGCTATATATGAGCTTTTGAAAAATGTAAATCTGGAAAAAGAGGTTGCTCAGCTGCGTGAGGAGATGGAAACAGCGACTGCTCAGAGATCCGGAAAGCTCATCAAAAGAATCCAGGCAATGGAAGCTTTTTTAAAGGCAGGTACAAAGCCGGAGTGGATGATCTTGACAGAGGTTCCCGTGATCCCGCCTGAGCTGCGTCCTATGGTACAGCTCGACGGCGGAAGATTTGCTACCTCCGATCTTAATGATCTCTACAGAAGGATAATAAACAGAAATAACCGTCTTGCGAGACTTATGGAGATACACTCACCTGAGATCATCATAAGAAACGAGAAGCGTATGCTTCAGGAGGCGGTCGATGCGCTGATCGATAACGGAAGAAGAACGGGACGCCCCGTAATGGGAGCAGGAAACAGGGCGCTTAAATCACTTTCCGATATGCTTAAGGGTAAGCAGGGAAGATTCCGCCAGAACCTTCTGGGTAAGCGAGTTGACTACTCAGGGCGTTCCGTTATCGTCGTGGGACCGGAGCTTAAGATATACCAGTGCGGTCTCCCCAAGGAGATGGCGATCGAGCTCTTTAAGCCATTTGTAATGCGCGAGCTTGTAAGACGCCGCATAGGAACACCTCCGATCGAGAATATAAAGCAGGCGAAGAAAAGCGTAGAGCAGCTTAAGGACTTTGTATGGGACGTTCTTGATGACGTTATCAAGGAGCATCCCGTTATGCTTAACCGTGCGCCTACGCTTCACAGACTCGGTATCCAGGCGTTTGAGCCTGTGCTTGTAGAGGGTAAGGCTATCAAGCTTCATCCGCTCGTATGTACGGCGTTTAACGCCGATTTTGACGGTGACCAGATGGCTGTGCATCTGCCGCTTTCGGTAGAGGCACAGGCAGAGTGCAGATTTATCCTGCTCTCACCCAACAACCTTCTTAAGCCCTCTGACGGAGGACCTGTGGCTGTTCCTTCGCAGGATATGGTGCTTGGCATCTATTATCTTACCCAGGAGCGCCCCGGTGCAAAGGGCGAGGGCAAGGTGTTTAGGGATACCAACGAAGCTGTCATGGCCTATGAAAATGACGTCATCACGCTTCATTCAAAGATTCGTGTGAGATTTGCAAAGACGGATGAGGACGGAAATACAGAGTACGGATTTACTGACACTACGCTCGGAAGATGTCTTTTTAACGAGATACTTCCCCAGGATCTCGGCTATGTGGACAGAAGCGACCCGGCAAACAGATTCAAGCTCGAGGTTGACTTCCATGTAGGAAAGGGAGCGCTTAAGGGCATCCTTCAGAGGGTCATCAACGTACACGGAACTACTAAGACTGCCGAGGTTCTTGATGATATCAAGGCTATAGGTTATAAGTTCTCAACCAAGGCGGCCATGACCGTATCCATATCGGAGATGACGGTGCCTGAGATCAAGCATGAGCTTATTTCCGATACCGAAGAGAAGGTCGATTATATAAATTCCGAGTATTCCAAGGGACGTCTGACCGAGGAAGAGCGTTATAACAATGTTATAGGCCTTTGGAACGCCACCGACGCAAAGCTTCAGAAGGCGCTCTTCTCCGGGCTTGACAAATATAACAACATATTTATGATGGCTGACTCGGGAGCGCGAGGCTCCAATGACCAGATCAAGCAGCTTGCGGGTATGCGAGGCCTCATGCAGAACACAAGAGGTGAGACTATCGAGCTTCCTATCAAGTCAAACTTCCGTGAGGGTCTCGACGTTCTGGAATACTTTATCTCTGCGCACGGCGCAAGAAAGGGTCTTTCCGATACAGCGCTTCGTACAGCCGATTCAGGTTACTTGACGAGACGACTCGTTGACGTGGCGCAGGATCTGATCATAAGGGAGAAGGACTGCTGCAGCGGAACGGACACCATACCCGGCATGTTTGTATCGGATTTCAAAAAGGATAATGTCTCCGACGACGAAAAGGGCAAGGCTCTTGAAGAGCTCGGAGAAAGAATCCTCGGAAGATTTGCCGCGCAGGATATAGTTCATCCCGAAACAGGTGAGCTCATAGTTCCGGCCAATAAGATGATCACTTACGATAAAGTACAGGTCATCGAGGATGCGGGAATCGAAGAGGTTATGATAAGGACAGCTCTTACCTGTAAGTCCAGAAGAGGCGTTTGCGCTAAGTGCTACGGCGCGAACATGGCTTCCGGAAAGACTGTTCAGGTCGGCGAGGCTGTAGGTATCATAGCAGCGCAGTCCATCGGCGAGCCCGGTACACAGCTTACCATGCGTACCTTCCACACGGGCGGTGTTGCCGGCGATAACATCACTACCGGTCTTCCCCGAGTAGAGGAGCTTTTTGAGTCAAGAAGACCCAAGAGCCTTGCGGTTCTTGCGGAGTTTGGAGGAACGGTAAGCTTTAACAGGTCTGAGAAAAAGACCGATATAGTCATTACCGATAAGGAAGGAAACTCCAAGGCCTACCCCGTTTCAAAGGATACCAAGGTAAAGGTTTCCGAGGGTCAGGAGGTAGAGCTCGGAGAAGAGATAACCGAGGGTAGTGAGAATCCTCATGATATAGTAAGGATACTGGGAGTCAGAGCCGTTCAGGACTATATGATCCGAGAGGTGCAGAAGGTTTACCGTCTTCAGGGTGTTGAGATAAACGATAAGCATATCGAGCTCATCGTGCGTCAGATGCTCCGAAAGATAACGGTCATATCTGCGGGAGACTCCGACTTCCTTCAGGGAGCGGATGTCGACAGACTTGAGTTCGAGGCTGTAAACGAAAGGCTGATTGCAGAGGGCAAGACTCCTGCGGAAGGTGAGCCTATTATACTTGGTATAACAAAGGCTTCCGTATCAAGTAACTCGTTTATGTCCGCCGCTTCCTTCCAGGAAACCACCAAGGTACTTACCGAGGCGGCTATCCACGGCAAGGTCGATCCTCTCATCGGT
Organism: uncultured Lachnospiraceae bacterium; assembly: GCA_902784165.1. Classification (GTDB taxonomy): domain Bacteria; phylum Bacillota; class Clostridia; order Lachnospirales; family Lachnospiraceae; genus UBA4285. The sequence continues at coordinate 14,347 of CACZTL010000019.1, forward strand.
CTTAAGGAAAATGTAATAATCGGTAAGCTCATCCCCGCGGGTACGGGAATGAAGAGGTATCATAACATAACTCTTGATACCGGTATCGATTATAAGGCAGAGATCGAAAGAGAAAAGAGAGAGGAAGAAGAAAGACGCGCGCGCGAGGCTGCAGAGGCAGAAGCCGCTGAAGCAGCCAAGGCCGCTAAAAAGGAACAAAGAGCAAACCGCGCGGCTGAAGAAGCAAAGGAAGAAAAAGAAGAGCCGGAGGCAGAGCAGCCGGTTGTTGATAAAGAAAGCGCAGACGATACAGAATAATATATACCCGTAAGAGCCGGTGAAAACAGCGGCTTTACAGGGAGGGAAAAATCCGGCTTTAGAGCCGGATTTTTTTCTTTTGTGTTAAACGGGGACAGTCCCCTTTTGACACACTTTTTTTGTACTAAACAATTTTCCGGATTTTGAAATATTGTTTAGTAGCATTGAACAATATTTTAATTAAAAATTCTTGTTATTTTTTCTTATGATTTGTTATAATATTACAGATAGTTTTAAGATTTAATTGACTTTAGCAGCGTGCGGTCACGCTTGACCGTGAAAGGATACACACATGGAAAGAAGGAGACCAAGAGGAAGAGATACGGGAGCCGCAGGAGGCTCATTTAGCGGCGGAACTTACAGACGCGGTTCGGGTCTGGGAGGAGGCCCGGTAGGCGGCTCAACAGGCTCCGGTTACGACAAAGGGATACTCGGGAATATACTTGGGCAGGCACTCGGCGGAACGGGAACCGGAAGCAGCGGGCTGGGAGGTTTGGGAAACCTTGGTAATCTCGGTAACGGGCTTTTCGGTTCGGGAACGGGTTCGGGTTCTTACGGCTCGGGACTCGGAAACAGTCTGGGACAGCTGCTTAATAATACGATAAACACCGCATCCTCAGGCACTACCGGCACGGGAAGCTCAAGGAAGGGTCTTTTTATATTCTTAGGTCTGGCGGTAGCGGCTGCCGTTGTTTTCGGCGGCGCGTGCGCCGGCTTTAATATGCTCGGAAACCACTCTAACTCAGGCGTAGGGTCTCTAAGCAGCTATAATTATAATACATCGGGCTCATCATCGGATGCGCTTTCCCAGCTTTTAACCGGCGGCGGAGCTACATCGACCAACACAGGCTGGGCCGGCGGAGATAATAACGTAACCTCTCTTAATACAAATGTGGCTGACGGCTCACGCGCAAAGTATACTAACATCATCGGAAACGGTGAGGACAAGATCACTCTTATGGTCTATCTTTGCGGCTCCGATCTTGAGTCAGGCTCTGCCATGGCTACAAAGGACCTTCAGGAGATGGCTGCCGCAACAAGCAGCGACAAGGTAGATGTTATCGTGTACACCGGCGGTTCGAGACAGTGGCAGAATAACGTGGTAAGCAATCAGGTAAATCAGATATACAGAGTCAAGGACGGAGGTCTGGAGCGTTTGGTTGAAAATGCGGGAACCGGCGCCATGAACGATCCTAATACGCTTGCTTCATTTATACAGTATGCTGCGCAGAACTTCCCCGCAAACAGAAACCAGCTTATCCTTTGGGATCACGGCGGCGGCTCGATAAGCGGATATGCTTACGATGAGAAGAATTCCTCCAAGGGCTATATGACGCTTGCCGAGATAGACAAGGCGCTTGAAGCCGGCGGCGTGAAATTTGATTATATCGGATATGATGCCTGCCTGATGGCTACGGTGGAGAATGCTATCATGCTCAATAAGCATGCCGACTACTTAATAGCCTCAGAGGAGACTGAGCCCGGCATAGGATGGTTTTACACAAACTTCCTAAACACCATCGCGGCGAACTCTTCAACTCCGACCTTAGAGATCGGCAAGCAGATAGTTGATGATTTTACGAGCAAGTGTGCGACGCAAACGCCCGGACAAAAGACAACTCTTTCTGTAGTAGATCTTGCGGAGCTGTCCAATACGGTTCCCGGAAAGCTCTCGGAGTTTTCTAAGTCCATAAGTCAGAAGATCACGAATAAAGAGTACTCAGAGGTAGCCACGGCGCGTAACAATACTAGAGAGTTTGCTACATCGTCAGCCATCGATCAGGTCGACCTGGTACATTTGGCAAAAAATATGAATACGGATCCTGGAACGCTTCTGGGTGAGGCTATCAAGGGCGCGGTAAAGTATAACCGTACATCATCAAACATGACTAATGCATACGGTCTTGCCGTTTATTTCCCTTATAAGAGGGTTTCTAAGGTGGATACCGCGGTAAATACCTATGCGGCTATCGGCATGGATGAGGATTACGCAAGAGCGATACAGCAGTTTGCCAGTCTTGAAACCTCCGGTCAGATATCCGGAGGCGGCTCAAGCTCAGCATTTGACTCGCTCTTCGGCTCGCTTTCCGGTTCGCCCTCTTATTATTCGGGCAGCAGCGGCGGACTTTCATCCCTGCTTCAGAACGTGCTCGGCGGCAGGTTTAATTCCGTAGAGGGTCTTAACGACTCAAATACCGCTTATATGAATAACGGCGTGTCCAAGGAATCCGCCGTTGAGTATATCCAGGCTAATCATTTTGACCCTTCAGAGCTTAAGTGGCAGACTGATAAAGACGGAAATACATATATGCATCTGTCGGAGAAGAACTGGGAGCTTGTGAACAAGCTTGATATGGGACTTTTCCTTGATGACGGAAGCGGTTATATAGATCTGGGTCTTGATAACCAGTTTGACTTTAATGATGATAACGACCTTGTTCCCGCCGACGGCACGCAGTGGATAGGTATTAACGGACAGACTGTTGCTTATTATCATGATGACACAGAGGAAGACGGTAATAAGTACACGATAACCGGTCATACGCCCGCTCTCCTTAACGATAAGCGGATAAATATAATAATAATATTCTCGGACAGCAAGCCGGGCGGGTATGTAGCCGGCTATGAAACTGTTTATGACGAAAGCGTAACAGAGGTTCTTCCGAAGACAGATAACGAGTTTAAGGACGGCGATAAGATTGATTTCCTTTGTGATTACTATACATACGACAGGCAGTATCAGGATAATTACATGCTCGGAGATCAGCTTGTTGTAAATGGTGAGCTTGAGGTTACCAATCAGGATATGAGTGCCGAGAAATACAGTCTTATGTATCAGTTTACGGATATTTACAACCAGAAATACTGGACGCCGGCGCTTAAGTAATGTGAGGGGACACAATTATGTGCATATATGAGGTAAAGCTGTGATTATATATGTTATGGGAAAAAGCGCCTCCGGCAAGGACAGCATAGGAAGGCTGCTTCTTGCTGATGGTGAGCTATCCTTAAAGCCTGTTGTTTTATATACCACGCGCCCTATGCGCGATGGCGAAGAAGAGGGGAGAGAGTATCATTTCTGCACGATTCACGACCTTGAGACCTTTCGCAAGGACGGTACGGTCATAGAAGAAAGGGTTTATCATACGGTTCAGGGCGACTGGTATTACTTCACCCGCGCAGATGAAGCTATGTGCCGAGACATCAAGGCAGGGCATCCCGATTATCTTGCGATAGGCACACTTGAGGGCTACAGCGCTTACAGGGAGTATTTCGGGGCAGATAGTGTGCTGCCTGTTTATATAACAGTAAAGGACGATCTGCGTCTGTTGCGAGCCGCAGAGCGGGAGAGGAGGCAGTCTGTTCCTGATTACAAGGAGCTTTGCCGCAGATATCTTGCAGATGAGGAGGATTATTCGGCGGAGAAGCTTAGAGCGGTCGGGATAGACAGGTTTTTCAGTAATGATGGTGAGATAGAGGAGTGTTTTTCAGAGGTTGCCCGATTTATACGGGAAATAAAGTGTGTCAAGACGGGGACAGTCCCTTTGTGTCAGAAAGATCCTGCTCCGTCTGACGCACGTTGACATTCTCATCAAATACAAATAAAATAATACATACAGTAAATAAAAAACATGATTCAGGGGGTAAAACCATGTCTTATGAAGAGATAATTGAAGATATAAAGTCCGGTCTGACCGGGGAAGCTGAGGCGGATATACAATATCTGCAGGATAAAATAGCTGCGTATGAAGGGCATGAGGAGCGCGACAGGATAGCGGGAGCGTGCGGTCAGATGATTTATGAGCTTTTGCCGGAGGAGTTTAAGGATGAATTTTCTTTACTTAATAATCCCGAGCGTCTGGGATTGGATGAATATTCAGCCGAGGCAGCTGCTATGATCGAAGCGGGAGATACGGAAGGCGCCGGGCAAAAGCTTAAGGAAGGGATAGAGCTTCTTGAAGGCTCCGACGTTTATCGTGAAAAGGACGGGATCCCTTTTTATGATTTTCGCAAGCCCATGGAGGAAGCCATATTTAAAACAAGATACGGCTTTGAAAAGAAGATAAAGCTCGTCCCTGAGCCTGTTGTGGGGCTTTACAGGATGTATGCGGGGCTGCTTTACGAAAAAAAGGAGCATGAGGAGGCGATAGCGCTTCTTAAAAAAGCTCTGAAGTGGAATCCGTATCATCAGAAAACATCCGTGGAGTATGCAGATCATTTACGCCAGATGGGGCGCCTCGGTGATTTCAGGCAAATGTTAGTTGATACCTTCAGATATGCTTATCTGCCGGAAACCCTGGCCGGCTGCTACAGTCGCCTCGGATGGTATTTCAGTGAAAAGAGTCAGTGGGAGCCGGCCGCGGCTTGTGCGATACTTGCAGGAAGATACGGAGAGAATAACGGCTATCTTGAGCAGGAGAAGAAGTATATCCTTGAGTCGGCAGGTGATGGCTTTGTAATACCTGAGGGTGAGGATATAGAGAGGATAGCAGGAGAACACGGTGTTCCCTCTCGCCCCAGTAAGGAGATATTTAATATCGCAAGGTCAAGAGCCGAGGAGTTTAGGGAGCTTGGGAATGAAGAGGCGTTTAAGTATTTTGATGATATAGCGCAGAATTTGACACAAAACCATACATAAAAAGAAAAGTGCACAAAAGTATAAATATATGGTATACTGATAAAAACAAACAAATTAACGGAGGATTCAGATATGTTTTACGTTTTTCGAAAGAATGTAGAGGATGGAAGCATCAAGAATTGTGAGAAGTATGAAGATAAGGACGAAGCTATTCAGGCTGCACAGGATGAAGATTATTACCGCAGTCACTCAAATCTTCAGATAGAGCGTGATTCATGGCGTGTTATCTGCGCGCAGTCAGAGCAGGAGTGGGATGACTTGACCACAGATAACTATGAATACGAAGAGATAGATTTTGATATCTGATCTCAACGCTTGAAATTTGTGTGTCGGTTAGAGGACAGTCTCCATCTGATACACTTTGACACAAAGCTTGAACTAAAGAAAAAAGGAGTTGATCGTCATGCGATTCATTATTACCGGAAGGAATATAGTAGTTACAGATGCTTTACGTGAGGCTGTTGAGGAGAAGCTCGGAAAGCTTGATAAGTTTTTCGCTTCCGAAACAGAGGTTCATGTAACCCTCGGCGTTCAGAAGGAGCGTCAGAAGATAGAGGTGACCATTCCTGTTAAGGGTCACATCATCAGAAGCGAGCAGGAAAGCGATAATATGTATGTATCGATAGATCTCGTTGAGGAGGTTATCGAGCGCCAGCTTAAGAAATATAAGAATAAGATTATAGATAAGAAGCAGAACGCAGGCGATTTCGCCGATGAATTTGTAGATGAGTATGAGGAAGAAGGCACACCGGAAGATGGCGAAGAGGTTGAGATCATCCGCACAAAGCATTTCGGTATCAAGCCTATGTATCCGGAGGATGCCTGCATCCAGATGGAGCTTTTGGGACATAACTTCTATGTATTCTTAAATGCAGAGACCGAAGAGGTCAATGTAGTTTATAAGAGAAAAGGAAACACATACGGACTTATTGAGCCGGAGCTTGATTGAAAACAGGTAAAGTAAAGAGTGTGTCAAAGGGGACGGTACTGCTGCGTGTCAGGAGAACCGTCCCCTTTTGACGTGCACTCTTTGGTCTTGGTACATGGGGTATTGCCTAAACTGTGTCGAAATGATATAATATCTGTTTGCAAGTGTTATTTTTGCGCCCGTTATTTTATTAACAGAGATCTATAACACATTTAGAAATATGATATATATGATATTCGAGTTTTAATGAAGGAGATATTGTAAAAGATGGGACTTTCTCAGAGAATGATTGGCTCGCATGGTCGGCGCGAGGTTAAAAGGGTTATGCCGATCGTAAAGAAGATAGATGAATTAGGGCCCGGCATAAAGGCGCTTTCCGATGCGGAGCTTAGGGCTAAGACAGCAGAGTTTAAGGAACGTGTGTCTAAGGGCGAGGATCTTGACAGTTTGTTGCCTGAGGCTTTTGCCGTTGTTCGTGAGGCAGCTGACAGGGTGCTTGGCATGAGACACTTCGAGGTGCAGCTTATCGGAGGTATCATTCTTCATCAGGGACGTATAGCAGAGATGAAGACAGGTGAAGGTAAGACGCTTGTTTCTACATGTCCCGCTTATCTTAATGCACTCAAAGGTGAGGGAGTCCACATCGTTACGGTTAATGATTACCTGGCAAAGCGAGATGCGGAGTGGATGGGTATGATCCACCGCTTCCTTGGTCTTACTGTAGGCGTTATCCTTCATGATATGAAGGATAAGGAAAGAAGAGATGCTTACGCATGTGATATAACTTATGTTACGAATAATGAGCTCGGATTCGATTATCTTCGTGACAACATGGCCATTTACAAGGAGCAGCAGGTTCTCCGCGGTCTTAAGTACGCGATCGTGGACGAGGTGGATTCCATCCTTATCGATGAGGCGCGTACGCCGCTTATCATTTCAGGTCAGAGCGGAAAGTCCACTAAGCTTTACGAGCTTTGCGATGTCCTTGCAAAGAGACTTGAAAAGGGTGAGTTTAAGGGCGAGATGACCAAGATCAAGGCCATTATGCAGGAGGAGATCGAGGAAGACGGTGATTTCGTTGTAAATGAGAAGGACAAGGTCGTGAATCTCACCGAGCAGGGTGTGCATAAGGTTGAGGAGTTCTTCCATCTTGACAACTACGCAGATCCCGAAAACCTCGAGATACAGCACAATGTTACACTGGCTCTGCGCGCACATAATCTCATGCACAGAGACAAGGATTATATAGTTAAGGATAACGAGGTTATTATTGTTGATGAGTTTACCGGACGTATCATGCCCGGTCGTCGTTATTCTGACGGTCTCCATCAGGCTATAGAGGCAAAGGAGCATGTTCAGATAAAGAAGGAGAGTAAGACTCTTGCTACCATTACATTCCAGAACTTCTTTAACAAATTTTCAAAGAAGGCGGGCATGACGGGTACCGCTGCTACTGAGGAGAAGGAGTTCAGAGAGACTTATAAGATGGACGTTGTTGAGATCCCGACTAATAAGCCCGTAGTCAGAGTGGACAAAAACGATGCTGTTTATAAGACAAAGGCAGGCAAGTTCAAGGCAGTTATTGATTCCATCGAGGAGTCAAGAGCTAAGGAGCAGCCCGTGCTTGTAGGTACAGTGACCATCGAGACTTCTGAAGAGCTTTCAAACCTTCTTAAAGAAAGAAAGATACCTCATCAGGTTCTGAACGCAAAGTATCATGAAATCGAGGCTGAGATCGTAGCGCAGGCAGGTAAGCCGGGAACCGTTACGATCGCGACCAACATGGCCGGTCGAGGAACTGATATCAATCTCGGCGGAAATGCCGAGGGTATGGCGCGTGCGGATGTAAAGAAAAGAACTATATCCGATGACGTATACACAGAGGCTACCGAGCATGTGGATCTCGGATGGATCGAGACAAACGGTCTTGAGGCCGATCTTGTACTTAAGAGGATGAATGAGCAGCTTGCAGGTATTGAGGACGAAAATACGCCCGAGTATATATTTGCAAAGGACGTGATCGAGGCTAGAAAGCTCTTTATAGATAAGGTTAAGGAGTATGAGCCGATTGTTAAGGCTGACGGTGAAAAGGTAAGGGAAGCCGGCGGACTTAAGGTTATCGGCACTGAAAGACACGAGTCCCGTCGTATAGACAACCAGCTCCGCGGTCGTTCAGGACGTCAGGGAGATCCGGGAGAGTCGAAGTTTTATATCTCTCTTGAGGATAACCTTATGCGTCTCTTCGGTCAGGAGCGTCTTATGGGTATCTTTAATGCGCTTGGTGTGGATGATGACACTGAGATCGAGCATAAGATGCTTACCAAGGCTATCGAGCGTGCACAGCAAAAGATCGAGATAAACAACTACGGTATCAGAAGTCAGCTCCTTCAGTACGATGAGGTAATGAACGAGCAGCGTGAGATAATGTATCATGAAAGAGGCAGGGTTCTTGATAACCAGAACATGCGTCCTTCAATCATTAAGATGATAGGCGACTTTATCAACAATTCCGTAGATATGACAGGCTTTGCCGACGTAAGTCCTAAGGAATGGGATTACAGCGAGATCGATGAACTGGTATTACCGGTTATACCGCTTGATCCTGTTACATTTGACGAGGCGGTAACGACTAAGGAGGCTCTTAAGGAGTCCCTTACCAAAAAGGCGATAGCAAAATATGAGGAGAAGGAGGCTTTATTTGCGGATCCCGAGCAGATGCGAGAGATGGAGCGAGTTATCCTTCTTAAGGTTATCGACGGAAAGTGGATGAACCACATAGATGATATGGATCAGCTCAAGCAGGGTATAAGATTGCAGTCATTTGCGCAAAGAGATCCGGTAGTTGAGTATAAGGTTCAGGGTTACGATATGTTCGATGAGATGCTTGCAGGCATAACCGAAGATACTGTAAAGACACTTTTCCAGGTAAGAGTCGAGACCAATGTAGACAGAGAAGAGGTCGCTGAGGTTCACGGCGAGAGCAAGTCTAAAGGAAGACTGACAAACGAAACGGTTTCTATAAAGCCTATAAAGAGAGAAGGTAAGAAGATCAGACCCAATGACCCCTGCCCTTGCGGAAGCGGTAAGAAGTACAAGGAGTGCTGCAGGGACAAGGATCAGGCTGAGGGGAAGATATAAAATAGTCTGTTGGCTGTCCCCATCTGACACACTTGGACTGTCCTACAACTGATACAATTGACACAAGAAACAAATGCAAGAGAAGGTATAATTTTGGCTATAGTAGAATTAGATAAAATAAGAACGCAGCTCTCAGAGTGTGAAAAGCCCATGGAAAGGATCAGAAAATCTCTTGACATGGAGGGCAAGAAGCGCCGTATAGAGGAAACCGAGGCAATCATGGAGGAGCCCGGTTTTTGGGATGATGTGGAGAAGTCCGCAAAGACCATGAGTGAGCTAAAGGCGCTTAAAGACGCTCTTGCAGGTTTCGAGTCTCTTGAGACTGCATATGAAGAGATAAATCTCCTTATAGATATGGCAGAGGAGGAGCATGATGAGTCTATGCTTCCCGAGATAAATGAGGAGTTTGAGAAATTTACCGAAAAGCTTGAGGAGATGAGGATAAATACGCTTCTTTCCGAGGAGTATGATTCCAAGGACGCCATAGTTAAGCTGAATGCCGGCGCGGGCGGTACAGAGGCCTGTGACTGGTGCTCCATGCTTTACCGTATGTATACGCGTTGGGCGGAAAAACGAGGCTTTTCTACGGAGCTTATCGATTATCTTGACGGTGATGAGGCCGGTATTAAGTCCGTTACATTTGAAGTACACGGGGCTAATGCGTACGGACTTCTTAAGTCCGAGCACGGGGTTCACAGGCTGGTGCGTATTTCACCATTTAATGCGGCCGGAAAGCGCCAGACATCCTTCGTGTCCTGCGATGTTATGCCGGAGCTTGATGATATACCCGAGATCGAGGTAAATGATGACGATCTGCGTATCGATACATACCGCGCCAGCGGCGCCGGCGGTCAGCATATCAATAAGACATCGTCTGCTATCCGTATTACTCATATACCTACGAACATAGTGGTACAGTGCCAGAATGAGCGAAGCCAGCACCAGAACAAGGAAAAGGCTATGCAGATGCTGAAAGCCCGCTTGTTTCTTCTTAAGGAGCAGGAGGCCGCTGAGAAGACATCCGACATCCGCGGTGACGTGAAGGATATTAATTTCGGCAACCAGATACGAAGCTATGTGCTGCAGCCCTACACTATGGTAAAAGATCATCGTACTGACAAGGAGGTAGGCAACACTACCGCGGTTCTTGACGGAGGAATCGATTCGCTCATAAGCGCTTATCTTATCTGGAAAAGCACGGGTAAGAAAGCAGGAGAAGAGGGGTAAGTTAAAATATGCTTCAGTTAAATCATGTAACTGTTACAAATAACGAAAGAACCGTCCTTGATGACTGTACATATCAGTTCAGGGAGGGTCAGGTTTATGCGATCGTCGGAGAACCCGGCGATTTTGTTGCGTTTTTTAAGACTGTATGTAATGAGAAGAAAACCGCTCAGGGCGAGATCGTGACCTGGGACGGAGCGGAAAGGTTTAATGCCTGCGATGATACGCTTCTTCCCTTCAGTCTTACGGCAACTCAGTACGCTGAGGGGCTTCTTAAGATATATAAAGACGGTGAGGGTCATGAGCCGGGCGTATACCTTCTTGAAGCCGGTTTTAACACCTCAAACAGGGATAAGCTCATAAGAGAGCTTAATAGTGAGGATAAAGCAGCTCTTAGATTCATGGCTATGAAGCTTGCGGATAAGTATGTAAATGTAATCGGAGAGCCGATACCGGAGTTAGCTCTTGTCGCTGATTGGGCAGAGAGAAATAAGAATGACAAGGTAATCATATTCGGAGTATCTGATGAGGAAACGGCCGGGGTCTTGAAGGATAAGCTTGGGGCAGAGATTGTAACTTTTGAAGATATGATGGTGTAAGTTAAATGTGTCAGTCGGGGACAGTCCCTTTGTGTCAGTACTGACACAAAGGGACTGTCCCCGACTGACACATTTAAACGGCAGCATGAAGATGCACTATACACAGTAATAAAGGAACAATATGAACGAAAAAAGGGTTAGCGGTATCAGGCGCAAATATGCTGCCTTCACATACCCGCTTACGGTAAAAATGAATAATTCCGGCCGCGGCAGATGGCCGGTGACGATATTTACATTTGCAAAGTACATACTTTTCAGGTGGCTCTTTTGCTTTATTTTTGCGATACTGCCGGCTATCATTTATCAGGCGGCGCGCCCCGGTCTGGAGGACAGACAGGAGGTCCTTATCGTATATATGTGGTTTTTTATGATAACCATACGTGAGAGCTATACATTTACAAGGGTGCTGGATCTCGGGAAGTATGATAAGACGCTTAAACGCTCATTTAACATTTCGCACGGGGATGCGTTTCTGGGAAGGTTTAAGCTAAGAAGCATAACTGAGTTTATTTATCACTTCTGTATCCTGATTATTTTCGGAGTATCGGTGTATCATGCGATTTTCCTTTGCATACTGACTATGTATTTCAGATGGGCGGGTGAAAAAAAGGAGCTTAAGCGTTATCAGAAGTACGAAATGATTGATTTTGACAGGCGCAGGAAGCAGATGAATATACTTCGTATCGTATGCGCGCTTGCGGCGTATGTATTCCCGCTTGCAGTCGGGGTTATGCCAAACGGGTGGTTCTGGCTTATACATCCGGTTGTTATCGGTTTGCTTACGCCAAAGGCGCTGCTTGATCTGAGGTATCTTTACAAATACAAAAATTATGATTATATTGTGAGGGAGATAATCGAAAACGAAGGTGTAAATAAGGGATTTTGTGTAAAGGGATGATATATGAGGAACACAAAAAGCGAAAACTCAACACCGCTTTCTCTTAAGATAACCCTCGGAGTAGTTATAGCGATTGCAGCAGTCGTCATAGGGTCTCTTATGTTTATTAATTCGAGACAAAGAAATATGACATTTCGCTCGCGCTATACCTACGTAAGGGAGCTTGCACTTCATTCTACGGACGATATGGAGCTTGTCGATGAGGCAAAGTCCTGGTTTGATGATTTTATAGGTCAGCATACGGGAACTCTCGTACCAAATGATGTCAGGCTTAAGTCTTTAAAGGTTGAGGATATAAGCGTTCTTGATGAGGATGAGGGGATAGTTCGCATTTATTTCAGCGCTATTCCGGCTGCCGCTAATCCCGATTATTTTACGGACTGGAATCCGAGGTTTGTAAACGGTCGTATGTATTGCGACTGGGCGGTAAAGCTGGGTATTAAGACAACTTCCGATGACAGGGACGGCATATACGTTATTTCGATCACCGATAATTCAGCCTATGTGCCGGAGGATAACACGGATACGAAGGATGATTATGCGGATGAGTTCGTGGAATACCGTATACGTTCTTCATCTCTTGAGGTAAGCTTTGATGGTGGAGATACCTATACAACGGTTCCCGTTGACCTTAAGAACCTGATGCTTTCCGATGATGATACGAGCGTACTGCAGGGCGGCAGCTACGCGCTTACCCAGGTGGTTACGGCGTTTGTTACCGGCGGCGCTACGATAAACGGCGAAAAGGTGCCGGTTTCCGTAATATACAGTCAGGATCAGGGAGATACGTGGGTAAGTACGCCGGTTGACCAGATATTTGACGTTTCTTACATCTATATGAAGATGTTTGACGATGTGGACGGCGCTCTTGTTATCGGATACGCAAAGGCCGGCGAGCAGGAGTATTCTCGCGTATACAGCACAAACGACGGCGGCGCGACATGGGATCCCGTCGGTGAGGGACCCTTTAATTATGCTCTCAAGGGCGCGCTGTTTACCGATGAGGATACCGCATTTCTTTCGTATCATTACAATGCAAATGTAAAAAACAATCTTTGCATTTCGCATGACGGCGGAAAAACATTTTCCGAGGTAGTGCTTCCTGAAGGCAGATTTGACGAAGGCACGGATGCGCAGGATCTTAAGTGGGCTGATGTGTTTAAGGAAGCTACAGTACCTGTTTTGGAGCAGGGTGGTAATCTGGTAGTATACCTTACCCAGGGTGAGGGTGGTACTTATATGAGTGGTCAGGCGGCTGCCAAGTACGTTTCCCGGGATAACGGAAACACATGGGAGTTTACGGAGATAGTCCGGTCGGGGTGATATTTATGATTAACAGAAAGAAGGGATTAGGATATGCGGCTTTTGCGGAGGCGCTTCTTTGTCTGAAGACAAAGGAGGAGTGTCTTGCTTTTCTGGAGGATATATGTACCATAAAGGAGCTCGATTCGCTTGCGCAAAGGCTTGAGGTTGCAAAGCTTCTTAAGAAGGAGATGACCTATACTGATATCGCTGAAAAGACGGGAGCTTCTACCGCTACCATAAGCCGCGTCAACAGGGCGCTTGTGTACGGGAGCGGGGGGTATGATACCGTGATCGGGAGATGTGACAGCGGGAAAGAGGATTGACGTAGTCGTGTAAGCCGGGAAGAAGTGTGTCAGATGGGGACACACTTAGTAAAAATAATAAAGAAAACAGGAAAATAGATATGAATATAACAGAATTAAATGACATGCAGCAGGAGGCGGTTCGTCATACCGACGGGCCGCTTCTTATAATAGCCGGGGCGGGCTCCGGAAAGACAAGGGTTCTTACATACCGCATAGCCTATCTTATTGAGGAGTGCGGTGTAGACCCTTACAATATACTTGCTATTACATTTACAAATAAGGCGGCAGGAGAAATGAAGGAGAGGGTTGCAGACATAACACCAACGGGAGATCACGTCTGGGTGAGCACCTTCCACTCTATGTGCGTGAGGATACTCAGGCGCTTTGCGGAATCCGTGGGATTTACAAGGGATTTTGCCATATATGATACCGATGATTGTAAGTCGGTAATGAAGGAACTGTTTAAAAAGAATAATGTAAATACGGAGTATTACAAGGAGCGCGGCGTGCTTTCAGCTATCTCTGCGGCAAAGGATGAGTTGAAAACACCTCAGGATCTGAAGCAGGAGGCACAGTCGGACTTTAAGCTTAAGACCATAGCCGATTTATATGAGCAGTATCAGGACGAGCTTAAGAGAAATAACGCTATGGATTTTGACGATCTTATTTTTAAGACTGTCATGCTTTTCAAGGAGGATCCGGTGGCTCTCGAGACGTATGCCGACAGATTCCGTTATATTATGGTTGACGAGTATCAGGATACGAACACCTCCCAGTTTCAGCTGGTCAGCCTTCTTGCGGGCAAATGGCGCAACCTTTGCGTGGTGGGCGATGACGACCAGTCCATTTACAAATTCAGGGGAGCCAATATTGAAAATATATTAAGCTTTGAGCGCGTTTTTGACGGCGCAAGGGTAATCAAGCTTGAGCAGAATTACCGCTCAACATCTATGATACTTAATGCCGCCAATTCAGTGATTAAAAATAACGGACGGCGTAAGGGTAAGTCTCTTTGGACAGGAAATGAAGAGGGCGATAAGGTGTCTCTTCTTATGTATGATAACGCATACCAGGAGGGCGAGGGTATCGCGTCGACCATAGCCGGGATTTTGCGCGACGGTTATTCATGTGATGACTTTGCCGTTTTGTATCGTACGAATGCTCAGTCGCGTATCATAGAGGAGAAGCTTCTTATTGCCAATATTCCTTACAGGATATACGGCGGCGTTAATTTCTACCAGAGGCGTGAGATCAAGGATATCTTAGCGTACCTTAAGGTACTTATAAATCCGTCCGACGGTCAGTCACTCAGGCGTATCATAAATGTGCCGAGGCGCGGCATCGGTCAGACAAGCATAGACCGTGTGCAGACATTTGCAGACAGAGAAGGCATAAGCTTTTATGAAGCTCTCAAGACGGGTAAGGATATACCGGAGATCGGAAATGCGTATAAGAAGACAGATAAGTTCCTGGAGCTGATGGAAGGATTTAAGGAAGCTGCAGCGGAAGAAACAATAGAAGAGCTTGTCCAGAGGATACTTGATGAAACGGATTATATCAATTTTATTTCCTCGGGGCTTACCGCAGACGAGATAGCCGATAAGCAGGACAATATAGACGAGCTTTTCAGCAAAATCACGGATTTTGAATCAGGACATGATGTGCAGGAAGACGATCCGTTATCCGCGCTTAACGCATTTTTGGAGGAGGTTTCGCTTGTTGCCGATACGGAATCAGGTGAGAGTGAAGGCGCTAAGGTTTCCCTTATGACGCTCCATTCGGCAAAAGGTTTGGAATTCCCTGTTGTATTTATGGCAGGCATGGAGGATGGACTTTTCCCGAGTTATATGGCTATAAGCATAGTCGATGAGGATAAATCGGAACTTGAAGAGGAAAGACGGCTTTGCTATGTAGGGATTACAAGAGCCAAGAAAAAGCTTTTCATGACATTTGCAAGGGAAAGACTTGTCAGGGGCGAGAGGCATACCAGCCGGATATCGAGGTTCGTCAGCGAGATAGAGCCCTCTTTGATCGAGAGGGTTAATAATTCATATGTCGGAGATGATTTCGGCTTTGAAAATGCAGGGGCTTCCGCGATTTCAGATGGTTCGGAACCGGCGTCACCCGCAAAGGAAGAAAAGCCACGCTGGCGCGGCGGATTTGTGCCGAAAAATAAAGCTAAGTTCGATTTTATGAGTATGGGAAGCGCAAAACGCACGTCGCCTGCTGGAGCCGGTTTTAAAAAGACAGGTGAAGCACATGCGTCTCCTGATACGGCCGGATCGGGGGGATACGTATCAACATCTGGCACCGGTTTCGGCAAGGATTTCTTAAAAGAGTTTAACCCGGGTGCCGGCGCCTCAAAAGCCGCTGACACGGACAGCAGCTATACGAAGCCCTCAACATCTAAGTTTTCCGCAGGAGACAGGGTCAGTAATGAGAGATTCGGCGACGGAACGGTTACTAATGTAGAGGATAAGGGCAGGGATAATCTTCTTACCGTCGAATTTGACGAGATGGGTGTAAAGAAGATGTTTGAAGGGTTTATAAATCTGCGCAAAATTTAATGTGCGCTGAATTATTATCAGACAGGAGGATGGTTTCTGTCTGATTTTTTTATTTTAAGGTTCGTTTTAGCTTGGGGGGTTATTATGACGGTGTTGAAGGGGACGGTGTGTCAATGGGGACGGTTCTACTGACACACCGAACCGACACTATTGACCCATTTAATATGACTAAATAGAGAAGGAAGGTACGGACATGAATAATAATCTTAAAAAACTTACAGCGGCATTTTTAATTCCCGGTGCTTTAGTGCTTACGCTGGCGGGCTGCGCGGGTATTTCAGGCAGCAGCACACAGGAAACAACCGCTGAAACAAAAGCGGTAACGGAAACGAGCACGGTGGCGGAAAAGGAGAGTTCGTCAGGCTCTGATACAAACACATCAACAGCAGGTGTTCCCGACGGCTTTTCCGAGAGGGATTTCGATACAAGCTACGCGGACGCAATCCCGGTAACGCTTGCCACCGGCGCCACAAGCACGGATGCGGAGGGAGTAAGCGTTGACGGAAATACGGTTACATTTACAAAGGCGGGTTCTTATATATTAAGCGGTGAGCTTGAAGGCGGTCAGATAGTTATCGACCTGCCGGGCGAGAGCGATAAGCTTCAGATCGTTTTGAACGGTGTAAATATAACAAATTCTTCAAGCGCGGGTATTTACGTAAAAAATGCCGATAAGGTATTTGTTACGACTGCCTCCGGCTCCGAAAACAGCATAGCAACAACCGGAGATTTCGTGCAGACGGATGAGAATAACGTGGACGGAGCGATTTATTCCAAGGACGATTTGGTGTTTAACGGCGAGGGAACGCTTAAGGTTTCCTGCGCGGCGGGACACGGGATAGTTTCCAAAAACGACCTTAAGATAACGGGCGGAACATATGAGATAAGCTCTGCGTCTAAAGCGCTTCAGGGCAAGGATATGGTCGGAATCGCAGGCGGCACGCTTAGTCTGACGGCAGGTACAGACGGTATAGACAGCGTGGATGTGCGCATTTTTGACGGTGATATAAGTATTACCGTGGGAGATGAGGGTATAAACAATGATGTATCTGATGAGAACACACAGCCGACGGTTACGCTTGCAGGCGGTAAGGTGAAATTAGAGTCAGCCGATGATGCAATCCAGAGTACGGGGCAAGTGATGATAAGCGGTGCTGATATTGATATAGTTTCCGGCGGGGGAAGCACAAATGCTGCAGAGCACTATGATGATATGATGTTTGGTCAAATGGGCGGCTGGAAGGGTATGGGCCAGCAAGGTCCGCAGTTTGGCGGCGAGCAGAGCAGTACCGGTGAGATAAATTACGATACGGATGATGATACTTCGGCAAATGACGGAACGAAAAAAAAGGGAATCAAGGCAGCGGGTATAACCGTAGATTCGGGAAATATAAATATTGACTCTCAGGATGACGCGATACACGCGGACGGCGAGATATTGATAAACGGCGGAACATTTACAATAAAAGCAGGCGATGACGGAATCCACGCTGATGAGAAGGTGATCATAAGCGGAGGAACATTTAACATAGATGCGTGGGAGGGAATTGAGGCTACGGTCGTGCAGATAAATGACGGTGATATTACGATAAATGCATCTGATGACGGTATTAATTCGACTCAGAAGGTAAGCGGATTAAGCTCGGAGCTTGAGATAAACGGAGGTAACTTAGTGATAAATATGGCGCAGGGCGATACGGATGCGCTTGACAGTAACGGAACTATCTACATCACAGGCGGCAATGTAGAGCTAAATGCGCAGTCACCCTTTGATTATGACGGCGGCGGATCTATTACGGGCGGAACGGTTTATGTAAACGGAACGCAGGTGACAGAGCTTTATAACCAGATGATGGGCGGCGGAATGCAAGGCGGAATGCAGGGCGGCCGCGGAATGCAGGGCGGTATGATGTCCGGCGGACAGGTGTAAGGTCGAACAGTCACCCTTCAAATACTGATAAATACATGGTAAGACGCAGGAATAGTAAGCTACATTCCTTCAGATGTCTTATCATGTTTTTTTTAAAAAATCTGATAAATAACTGACAAAAATAGCTTTTGGGTGTAAAATATATGTATGTGGATGTGTTAAATGGGGACAGTCCCTTTGTGTCAAAATTGGCAAGCCTATTTTGACACAAAGGGACTGTCCACGCCTGACACACTATCCGTATATCAGCTCAGAAAGAAAGGGAGGAAATCAAGATGAAGTTAAGAAAGAAAATAAGCAAATTTGCAGCGATGGCAGCGGTGGCGGCTTCAGCGGTAACGGCAACGGCAGCTCCCGCAGTGATGACAGGCACGCAGGCGGTTATGGCGGATGAAGTTGTTACACTAAGCAAAAGCTCTGTAGAGATGAAGGCAGGCAGCTTTGATCTGCTTGCAGCAAGGGTTGATAAAGATAAAATACTTGATAAAATAGTTGTCTGGGACAGCAGTGACCCCAAGGTAGCAAGGGTAACGGGCGGCATAGTTCAGGCTGTAGGCGAAGGTACGGCAACTATTACAGCCATGACAAGAGACGGCAAGAACTCCGCTGCCTGCAAAGTAGTCGTTACAAACGGAGATACAAGCTTTACCGGTGATATAATTGCAGATATCAAAGAAGGCGGGCAGAAGGCGATATCGGATATCAAAGTAGCAGCCGCTCTTGCCAAAGCAGGATTACAGTTTGTTACCGAAAACGAGAATATAGCCAAGGTTAAGGACGGTATCATTACAGCAGTAAAGGACGGTACTACAAAGCTTTATGCGATAGCTCAGGAC
This sequence comes from uncultured Lachnospiraceae bacterium, assembly GCA_902784165.1. Lineage (GTDB taxonomy): Bacteria > Bacillota > Clostridia > Lachnospirales > Lachnospiraceae > UBA4285. Next base: position 33,013 of record CACZTL010000019.1, read on the forward strand.
GGTACTAAGACACTTATAGGTACTGTAAATGTAATTAAGGATGAAGTAAACAAAATAATCCCGATTGCCAACGTAAAGTTTGAGGAAGCAAAAACAACCCTTGTTGAAGGCGCGTCCAAGGTGATAAAAACTGTTATAGAGCCGTTTAACGCGACAGATAAGAGCCTGATCTGGACGGTTGATAATCCTGATATCGCAAAGGTTGTTGACGGGGTTGTTACAGCCGTAAAGGAAGGTTCGACAAAAATCACGGCAATGACTCCCGATGGTACTAAAGTTGCTGAAATGATTATCGACGTAGTAAAGAAAATTGCTAAAGACGGCTGGGTAAATGAAAACGGAACCTGGGTATATTACAGGATGGGAGAGGCTTATACAGGCTGGCACTGGATGACAAACTCCGACGGTGAAAAGATACCACACTGGTCATATTTCGGTCAGGACGGAAAGCTGCGCACAGGCTGGGTGTGGCTTACAGCTGCTGACGGAGAGAGCACAGCGCACTGGTCATACTTCGGACCCAACGGGTGGCTCAGAACCGGTTGGCAGCGCATGGGTACTTCAGGAAATCCTGACGGAAATGCTCCCGAGCACTGGAGTTATTTCGGTGCAAATGGCTGGCTTAGGACTAACTGGGTAGAGCTCGGAAAGGGAACGGCAGAGCCTGACGGTAATTCTGTACGTCACTGGTCATATTTCGGACCTAACGGATGGCTGCGTACATATTGGCAGGTGCTCGGAAAGGGAACGAACAATCCTGACGGAGACAATCCGGCGCATAATTCATATTTCGGTGATAACGGATGGCTACGGATCGGCAGACATACTATAGACGGCAAGGTATTTGTATTTGATGCAAGGGGATGGCAGCAGTAATAAGCCATAACCCGCAGAAAAAGCACAGACTCTCTTGATGCAGGGGGGATTTGTGCTTTTTTAAGTTACTATTCAGCGATAATTATAGTGTGTCAAGATGGGGACAGTCCCTTTGTGTCAAAAATTAAGGCTTTATAAAGAAGTATTATCC
>CACZTL010000020.1 GCA_902784165.1 uncultured Lachnospiraceae bacterium
ACTTGAACTCTCACGAGCGCAATGCTCACCAGATCCTTAGTCTGACGCGTCTGCCAATTCCGCCACGACTGCAAAAAATACCGACTTGGATATACTACCACTACCGCCGATATTTGTCAACACCTTTTTTATACCTTATCAATAATCTCCCCGCGATCCTTATAGATGGAGTTCTCCGGCACCACGCCGCGCACGGAGGAAAGCGGATAAACACCCGAGCCGCGCCCGATAACACTGCCCGGATTAAGCACACTTCCGCATCCGATCTCCACATGATCACCAAGAAAAGCTCCAACCTTCTTAATTCCGGTCTCTATCCTCTCAGAGCCGTCCTTGATAACGACAAGAGTCTTATCAGATTTCACATTGGACGTGATAGAACCGGCGCCCATATGAGCATAAGCGCCGAGGATAGAATCTCCTACATAATTATAATGCGGCACCTGCACATGATTAAAAAGGATCACATTCTTAAGCTCGGTCGAATTCCCGACCACACAATCATTCCCGACAAGTGCGCTTCCCCTGATAAATGCGCAGTGTCGCACCTCAGTATTCTCTCCGATGATACACGGTCCCTTTATATAAGCCGACTCAAAAACAGTCGCCGACTTCGCGATCCATATATCATCTCCGCGCTTTTCGAAGCTTTCCTCAGGCAAATGTGACCCAAGCTCCAAGATAAGCTCCTTAATACCTGCAAGCGCCTCCCAAGGGTACTTAAACCCGCCAAGATACTCGCCGGCTATAGTTTCATTTAAATCAAATAAGTTTTCTGTCGTTATTTTTTTGTTCATCGTATTACCTCCAAAATATCTATGTGTGTCACCTATCTGACATATACACCATCTTCAACCCATCTATCATCCCGCGCAGCGCCTGCTGATTCCTGCTGCCTGTGATCCCTGCCGTGCGCCGTCTCACAAACCCGGTAAGCTTTTCCATATACTCATCCGCGCTTATCTCACCGCCCGCAACCATCGTAAGCCCCTTCTCCCAGCTTGCTGTAAGCTCGGGACTGAGCAGCGAACTGAGCGAAAGCCTTGTTGCATCGTATATCATCTCCCCTGTAAATGTCGGCGTAAGGATCTGTGTCTTATTATTTACATCTATATAATCATTTTTATCAAGCTTCTCTAAAATCCCGGCTCTGGTCGCGCTGGTGCCGATCCCGCTGCCCTTTATATGCTCTCTGAGCTCCTCGTCCTCGATAAGCTGACCGGCGTTTTCCATAGCAAGGATCATCGAGCCGGAATTATAACGCTTGGGCGGTGTCGTCTCGCTCTCCCTCACCGCAAGCTCAGTAACGCCTACCTTATCGCCCTTCTTTAAGCTGTTTACGCTCTCAGGTATCTCCGTCGCCTTACTCTCCCGCTTATCAAATGAATTTTTCATAACCTTAAGGTAGCCCTCATCTGCAAGCACCTTAAATGACGCGCTAAACTCCTCTGTAAATGTAACCCCATCACTCAGCGTTTCTGCCGCCAGAGTTAATGTAGTCTTATTGTGTACGGACGGCGGATAAAAGACCGCCAGAAATCTCCTGACGATAAGCTCATACACACAAAGAGCCGTGCGGCTTAAACTCTTTACGCCTGCAAGACCGAAGCCCGTAGGGATGATCGCATAGTGATCTGTGATCTTCTTATCATCACAATACTTACTCTTTGCAAGCCCCTTATAAAGCTCCTTTTCAAGGATTTCCCCGGCAAAAGCGGAAACAAGCTCAAAGCCCTTTAAGCCCTTTATATTTTTAGTTATCTCCTTGCAAACTGCAGTGGAGACCACGCGCGCATCAGTCCTCGGATAGGTCGTCAGCTTCTTTTCATAAAGCTCTTGGGCTATCTTAAGAGTTGCCTCCGGACTGATCTTGAAAATACGCGCGCAGTCATTTTGCAGCTCGGCAAGATTATAAAGAAGAGGCGGGTTTTTCTTCTCTTTTTTGCGCTCTGCCTTGAGAACCGTGACGGATAAACAGCCGGTAAAACCGTCATCTGCCAAACCTGCAGAACATGTCGCAGTATTATCCGCTAAGCTTGATGTGGATTCTGTCACAGTATTTTTTGCTGAGCCTGCCATGGCTTCGGTCGCAGCATTGTCCGTCGTTCCTGACGCGGCTCCTGTCTCAGCACCTTTCGCTAAATCCCTCAAAGCGTTTGCGCAACCGGCATCAGAGGCGCCTGTCGTAACCCTCACCGGCACCCCGCTTCCCCCGGTAATACCCTCCGCAAGCGATACCGCATCCTCCTTATTTAAAAATCCGTTATCCTTATAAAGCTGCGTGCTCCCGAAAAAGCGGCTGGTTTCGCTTACCTTCCACTCAGCCGAAAAGCCCTGATCCGTAACGACATTTACCTTAAAAAAAGGCGTCGGCACGAAATCACGAATTTCTCGTTCGCGCTTAACGATCATTCCCAGCACACACGTCATCACGCGCCCCATAGCGACCGGCAGATAGCGCTTACCCACTGCAGCCGCGATCATATCTCCGTATATGAGCGACATAGCGCGGGAAAAATTTATCCCCATGAGATAATCCTCCTTGGCGCGCAGATACGCCGAATCCGACAAAGCATCGTACTCCGACAAGGGCTTAGCCGTCTTTATTCCTTTAAGAATCTCCTCCTCCGTCTGAGAGTCGATCCACACGCGCTTCTCGGTCTTATCGCGCACCCCCGCCTGCTCACGCACCAGCCTGTAAATATACTCACCCTCTCGCCCCGAGTCGGTGCATACATAGATAGTATCCACATCATCGCGCAAAAGCTGCTTCTTGACTATATCAAACTGCTTTTTAACCCCGCTGATGACCTCATACTTATATTTATCGGGAATAAACGGCAAAGTTTCGAGTCTCCACTTCTTTAAAGCCGGATCATACTTCTCGGGATAGCTCATAGCCACCAGATGCCCCACACACCACGTCACAACAAAAGAAGGAGACTCCATAAAGCCGTCACCTGACTTAAATGTTTCCCCGAGAGTCTTTGCAAACTCACGCGCAACGCTTGGTTTTTCCGCAATAAATAAACTTTTTGACATGTAGGTATCCTTGTATCTTTTATTAGTATGAATAGCTGTTCATTTTCCCACGTAAAATATATTATTATGTAATTAATTACGTGTCAACAAACACTATAGATTGTGTCAGTCTTTGCACATACCCCTTCTAAGGTGTATAATCAATGAAATCACTTTTGTATATGAAGGAAATCGTATATGGATGATAAAAAGACAAATGAAACACCACATGAAATACCTAAAGGTAATGATTCGTTAAAAAAGCTTATAAAGAAGACATTTTCCCTGACTAAGGACGTGGCAAGCCACGAGGAGATACAGTACAGGCTCCTCAGCAACGGTACCGTGACCGGAACCAATATGCTCGTCATGATCTGCGCTATAGTTATAGCAAGCGTAGGCCTGAATACGGGCTCTACCGCCGTAATTATCGGCGCCATGCTCATTTCCCCTATAATGAGTACGATACTGGCTTCTGCGTTCTGCACGATCACTGCGGATTACCTTAGAGTGCGGCGCTACCTTTTGGGACTTGCCATGCAGATAGTGATAAGCGTCGGAGCTTCGACGATTTTTTTCCTGATTTCGCCGGTAAAGGAGCCTACGGCTGAGCTGATAGCCCGGACAAGCCCTTCGTTTTTTGATGTGCTTATCGCTACATTTGGCGGGCTGGCAGGTATCATAGGTCAGACCCGAGCGGAAAAGGCTAACAACATAATCCCCGGTGTCGCTATCGCCACGGCTCTTATGCCGCCGCTTTGCACCTGCGGATATTCGATAGCTAATGCCAACTGGCGCATGCTTGCCGGCGCTTCATATCTTTTCCTGATAAATGCGTACTTTATATTTTTATCTGCCGCGATTATACTGGCGGTGCTTCGCATACCGAAGGTGCGCGACCTGACGGAGGCTCAGTGGCGGCGGATGAGGCATATCATCATTATTACTACGGGAATTATCATTATACCGAGTATCATCTTTATTACCCAACTGGCTACAGCGGGATGAGAAGTGTGTCAGATGGGGACAGACTTCTCATCCCTCGACATTTTACAAACAAGAAAGGAACAATCATGTCTAACACAAAAATCCTTGCGATCGAGTCTTCCTGCGATGAAACGGCCGCTGCCGTGGTCGAGGACGGTCGCAGCATTTTGTCAAACATAATAAACTCCCAGATCGACATCCACAAGCTTTACGGCGGCGTCGTTCCGGAGATCGCATCGCGTAAGCATATCGAGAATATTAATCCTGTTATACGTCTCGCGCTTAAGGAGGCCGGCTGTCGGCTTGCTGACATAGATGCCATAGCTGTTACCTACGGTCCCGGACTCGTGGGTGCTCTTTTGGTGGGCGTGGCTACGGGAAAAGCGCTCGCCTTCGTAGCCGGAAAGCCGCTGATTGCCGTGAATCATATAGAAGGTCACATCAGCGCCAATTACCCGGAAAACAAGGAGCTAAAGCCCCCTTTTGCAGCGCTTGTAGTATCAGGCGGTCATACTTATCTTGCCAACGTCAGTGACTACGGCTGCTATGAGATTATCGGAAAAACACGCGATGATGCTGCCGGTGAAGCATTCGACAAGATTGCGAGGGCTCTTGACTTAGGATATCCGGGCGGTCCGAAGATCGATGCTCTTGCAAAGGAAGGCAACCCTTCTGCAATTACATTTCCCAGGGCAAGCGTGGCTGACGCCCCCATGGATTTTTCATTTTCAGGTCTTAAGTCGGCAGTCCTTAATTACCTTAATTCGCAGGAAATGCAGGGAAATGAAATAAATAAAGCAGATGTCGCCGCTTCCTTTCAGTCTGCTGTCACGGATGCTATATGCGACCGCGCTATGCTTATGTGTGATAAAACGGGAATAAAAAAGCTCGCCATCGCCGGAGGAGTAGCGGCCAATTCCGCTCTCCGTGCGCAGCTGAGCTCAGAGTGCAAAAAAAGGGACATAAGCTTTTACAGTCCCTCTTTACTTATGTGTACCGACAACGCTGCCATGATCGGCGCCGCGGCTTATTATAAATATATTAAAAACGAATTTGCCTCGTATGACCTTAATGCCGTACCGGGGCTGGGATTGGGGTGAGTGTGTCAGGTTGGGGACTGTCCCCATCTGACACATTTGGTCTGTCCCCAACCTGACACACTCTCACGACGTCCTCTTAGGCTTCCCATATGCCCCGAGCCCGCTCTGATCCCCGAAATCGGAGCGGGCATTTTCATTTTTATGAGCCGTATTATCAACGATCTTTGCGAGCCTTCCGTGTTCAAGCACTATCGTTCGCTGTGCCTGCTCGGCAACTTCTATGTCATGAGTTACCACGATAAGCGTAGCGCCCTCATTATGCAGCTGCTTAAATATGTCAAGCACTATACTTTCATTTTTCTCGTCCAGGTTACCTGTCGGCTCGTCAGCAAGAATAAGCGACGGTAAATTTATCAGAGCCCGGGCTATGCAGCACCTCTGCTGCTCGCCGCCCGAAAGCTGGCTTGGGAGGTGTCTCGCCCTTTCTTTAAGACCTACTCGCTCAAGCGCTGCAAGAGCCTCGTCTTCGTCCGGCATACTGTGATAGTACTGGGCGACCATAACATTTTCAACGGCGGTAAGATAATTTATCAGGTGAAACTGCTGGAAAATAAGGCCTATCTTATCGCGGCGTATATTTGTAAGCGCCCTGTCGCTTACCTTGGTTATATCCGTACCGTCTAAAATCACGGTGCCCTCTGAGGCCGTATCCATTCCGCCGATTATGTTCATGATTGTACTCTTACCCGAACCCGACGGTCCCATAATAGCGACCCACTCACCCTTTTTGACATCAAAGCTTACGTCATCTAAGGCTTTAAGGCCGCCGTATATTTTAGAAACATTTTTTACCTCTAGTAAATTCATAGCTTTCTCCATAATTATACTAAATAAAGTTTGGGGACAAGACCAAGTGTGTCAAGATGGGGACAGTCCCTTTGTGTCAGTCCTGACACAAAGGGACTGTCCCCATCTTGACACACTTCACACGTCTACTCACCCTTCAGAACAACCGCCGGGTCTACATCCGTCGCTCTTCTTACCGGAAGCAGGCAGGCAAGTACCGTAACTCCTACCGCAACCCCCAGCGTGATCGGTATAAGTACCGGATGAAAGAACACAGGTCTTGAAAACACGCTCATACTGACTGCCCTCGCAAACAGATACCCAAGCCCTATGCCGAGCCCCCCGCCAAGAAGCCCAAGGAAAAATCCTTCTCCCAGGAAATCTCTCGTAATCCCCGAATTACTTGCGCCCAGAGCCTTCTTAAGTCCGATCTCTTTTCTTCTTTCTACTACTACCGCCATCATCGTCGTAGCCACGCACACCATGGTAAGTCCGAGCACGACTATCGTCACAAGCAGCACCAGTGCCTGAAGCTTTGTAAGCACCGTGCCTTCAGATTCGGTCACTCGCTTGACAAGCCTCGGCGTAACGCCTTCAAGCTCCGCGCTGACCCTGTCCGACAACGCCTTAAGCTCATCCTGCGGAAGCGAAAAGCTGCACTCTATCACATCTATCCCGGCTTCTCTTCCCATTATCTGTGAGAGAGCCTCGCGTGACAAAAATACATAATCCTCTTCATTTCCGCCGGTCTGAAGTATCCCCGATACCCTAAACTTGTGCTCGGTCATGCTGCCGTCCGCGCCCTCGATCTTTATGCTGATCTCTTCGCCTTCTTTTGCGCCCACCGTATCGGCAAGCTCTTTTCCTGCAAGCACCTGCGTTTCATCACCCGGCCATTCTCCGGAAACATACCAGTAGGGACTTGTCGTCTTAACCGACTCTATGTCGGTACCTGCCGCCATAAAGGGCAGCTCGTTTATTCTTATATTTTCATAGATATAAGGCGCCATGCCGACTACCTGCTTTTCCGGTACCATGGCTCTTATCTTTTCCATGGTCTCATCCTCAAGCTCTTCCTCTTCGCTTGACGGTAAAAATATGATATTGGCTCCGTATGACCTAAACTCCTGCCCCATCTGCTGCGGGATATCAACATAAATCGTCGCAAGCCCAAACAGTATAGTCGCGCCTATCGCCACCGCAAGCAGCGCGATAAGCATCCTCGACTTACGCCTAAGCAGCGAGCTCGTGATCATACGTAAGTACATTTTCTGTTTTGTCATTTCCTATCTCCCGTGCAACACTTCCGCAGGTCTTAGTCTCAGCAACAGCCTGATCGAAGGTATGCTTCCGATCATCGTCACCGCAAATACCATCACGGCTACCATCGGGATTACCATGGGCTTGACTGAAATCGCCGAACCGAATACGGTATGACCGATTATCTGTGCAAAGCCTATGCCCGCAAAGTAGCCTCCTACTCCGCCGACCAGAGCCGTTAGAAGTATCTCCGTAAGCACCAGCCACGATATGGCGCCGTTTTTTCCGCCGAGTGCCTTGATAAGACCGATTTCCTTGCTCCTCTCCATAACACTTGCCGTCACCAGGTTTGATATACCGAGCGCCGAGCCGATAAGGCTGAGGATAGTTATAAGAAGCATAAGAAGCTGCGTCTTATCAAGTATCGCGCCTTCAGATTCCGATACCTGTCTGACGGACTTGGCAACAGAATCGGTGATAACCTCCTCAATCTGGTAAGCTATGGAGCTTACATACGCCGTACAGTACCACGTCTCCATATCCTTAACCGAAAGACTCGACGGATCCTTTGCCGCACGCCGTGCCAGGTCATTGTCGGGCGTCGTAAGTGCGCTTACATCTATGCTTGATACGGCGTCCTCCTTGCCCGCGAGCGCCTGGGCTGCGGCAAGAGGCACATATATGGCATCGTCTGATTCGTCACCGGATACAAATACCGCTTTTACGGTAAAATCTCTGTTTCCGGCAGCTACCTCTACGCTTATCGTATCTCCGACCTTTATCCCGGCGCTCTCGGCAAGCGTGCTTCCGACCATAGCCGTATCTTCCTCAGCGTCTGTAAGCCACTCGCCCTCGACATCCCACCAGGTCTTCATATTGTTGATACCCGATGTAACGCTCTCGCCCGTAGGCAGGTCAAGTGTATACGAAAACCACGTTCCCGTAAGAGGCACTTCCTTTCCTGCCAATGTAACATTTGTATTAAAATACGGCGCATAGTCTACGATGTTGTATGCCCAAAATATTGTCTTTATTTTCCCGAGCTCGGATTCCTTCAAATACTGTCCGGTATCCTGTGCACCGTCCGAGCCGTCCTCCGTTTCATATAAGTCGCTTATCAGCGAGGAGGTTTTGGGCAGCACCGTGATATTGGCTCCGTAGGTCTTGAGCTCCTGATTAACCTTGTCACCGACATCAAACATGACATTTAACATGGCGGTAGCAAGTGAAGCGCCCAGCGCTATGGTTACGGCGATCATCAGCATCTTTGAAAACTGCCTGAAAATCGTTCCCCTGACCATTCTCCAAAACATAATCTGCTTTCCTTTTTATTTAAATCTTTGTCTCTCGTTCTCCAGATCTGCGGTCTGTACGACCATATTACCTTCACTCATGGTGTAGGTCAGCGGTATGGGATTGCACCCGCCCTTAAAGCCTATGGTTGATTTGTTCATGACCACATCGCAGAGCTTGCACACAACCTGCCCGTCACGCTCATAGTACCCGGTCTCTCCGCAGATATCGCAGGCATCAAGTCCTACGCCGTAGGACACATCATTTTTCTTAATGACTATAAATCTCACGCCTATACCGTCTGAGGTCTGATATTCAAATCGGTGCAGATGTCCGTCAGATATCTGTTCAACCGGGATATGTATTTCCTCTCCCGCAAGCTCAAACGGCTCTGCCGGCGAAAGTGTCACTTCTTTTTCATCGTATGCCTTAACTACCGTAACAGTCAGCATCGATATGGCTGATAGCACTATCATAAAGGTTGCCCATCGCCTCTTGTTTCTGGTGCCTGCTTTAAGCTTTCTTTTCTCGGCGGAATTTTTATATTCCTCATGCTTAGATGAGGCATAAGGCCACAGCACTACCGGGAAAATAAGCCCCACCGCAAACATAGCCGTTAAAAACAGAGGGCTGTTGTTTACGACGGCGTTGGAATAATCAAACAAGCCGCCTGATACCTTGATCCATCTGTTAAACATGGACTGTATCATGATACCTGAGAAGCTTACTCCGGCTATGATCCATATAATGCTTACCACTACCCTGACAAGAGTCTTTTGAAGGTGCTTTACAACCTTCGACACCGCAAGCACGGTAAGCACCGCAAGCAGGAATGCCAGCGCAAGCCCTATGAACTTAAGTAAAAAGTCGGTGCTTGCTATGCTTTCGTCCTGCAGTACAAACTCCGTAGGAAAAAGTATGCAGGCCGGTAGACTGTAAAAGATCATATCTCCCGCAAGCACCGCCCCCGATATGCCAAGCATCGTCTTATTAAACCCCGGAGCTTTTTTCCTTAAAAATCCCCACAGGAATAACAGATAAACAGCCATCGCCGCAAGCGCTATGATCATAAACCATATATTCCAGTAACCTCGTTTTACGATCCTTGTAAATTGCGTAAGACAGGCCAGAACTATGGCGCCGGCAATACCTGCGCATATCCCTGCCCAAAGAAAGATTTTTTGTTTTCGCGAGCCGAGTACATAGGGCTCATTTTCCTCACCGGTTCCGCCCTTGAGCCGTGACCCCTTGTCTGCGTGCCCTGCAACCGCAAAGAGCAGACCGATGATTATCGCCACGGGCAAAAGATTTTCCGAAACCGCTATAAAATATTTCAACATGTGTTATTACCTATTTCCGTAAAGCACAAAATGAGTAGAAGAGCCTCCGCTCTCCTACTCGTGCCAAATCACACTAAATTAAGAACTATGCCGCCTAAGATCAGTTATTCCAATCCTGCTCTACATAATCCCAATCCCACTCTGCTACAAGAGGCTCGTTCCAGAAACGACCCTTTACGCCTGTCTCTTCATCTACGTGAAGTGTCCAGCCCTTCTCAGCGGGGCTCTTGATTATGAAACGAACCTTGTACTTTCCTGATCCTTCTTTAAGCGCAACATTGGCACCGTAATGAGGACCGTCGGAAGCATTCATATCCATAAATGTTCCTGAAGCTGCAGGTGTATCGCTTCCTTCGGGAATGATCTCGTAATCTACCGTAAGCTGGGGAACGTATGATCCGATCTCATAGCCTACGTCATTTGTTCCTGCAGAGATATCAGCCTCGATGTGGAAGTTGGCATCTGCTGCTGCAAGTCCGCTTCCTGAAGGCTCAAGATCTACAGGCTGGAAGTATACGCCTGCTACATTGAGCTCGCCGTCATCCCATTTAAGAACAAGATCGTCACCTACGGGGAACTCCTCAAAGCCTGCCTCAACGCCGGGAGCTGCTGCTGCCGCTACGTTAGCTGAAGAAGCGCTTGTTGTCTCAGACGCTGCTGTTGTAGTTGTTGTTGTGGAGCCTGTGCTTCCGCCGCATCCTGCAAGAACGCCTGCTCCGATGCCTGCTGTTGCCAGTAAAGCTGCTACCTTTCTAAACTTCATAATAACCTCCTAAACACATGTGTAAACTTTTGTTATTGATGTATATTTGCCGCCGGATATCTGATTCGTACATCCTAACGGCAAGAGTGTGTGTCAGCTGGGGACGGTCCCTTCACCGCTTCCTTCTGTGCCTGCTCTCTCAGCTTCTTATTCCTCTTTAAGTGCCAGATAAATATCACTATCGTTACCCCGAGGAGAATCACCTGCGGGATAAATGTCTCAACTATAGGATAGATCCCGAACACATCCAGTACTGACGCGATTCCCTCCGAGCCCATCGGGATCCATGACAACCATGGCGGCATGGTTGCGGTGATCACATCACCCTCGATAAGCTCCTTGATACCTGCGCCGAGGAAGGATATCGCCATAACAAACATAAGTATACTGGTGGCAATAAAGAATGGCTTGAGCGGAATCTTGATACTCAAGAAGCGTATAGCAAGCCACACGCCGACAAGCGCCGCGCAGCCGACCAAAAATCCGCCCCAGACCATATTGGTGTTTCCGCCCGCAAGCATAGGCTGGAAGAAAAGTATTACCTCCGCGCCCTCACGGAATACCGCAAGGAACGCTGTAAATGCCAGCGCAAATACACTTCCCGATCTTGAGGATTTCTCTACCTTTCGCTTTATATAAGCGCTCCAGGCCTCCGATTCCGATTTGGATATCATCCAGTTACTTACCCAGTATAAAACGACCACCGCTATGAGTGCCGTCACACCCTCGATGATCTCCTGTGACGCAGAGTTTGCTATCTTTAGCTGATCCAGAATGAATGCCGCTAAAAAGCTGGCGCCTATACCTGCGAGAGCTCCTATATATACGGGTCTCGTCATGCGTTTTCTCTCTTCCTTAGACTCTGTTCCTCGAGCCTTTACGAGATAAGCTATGATGGCGCCTACAACCAGTATTGCCTCAAATCCTTCTCTCAGGATGATAAAAAAGCTTGCGACAAATGTAGCGGCTCCGGCCGTTCGGTTTGTTCCCGCCGCATTTCCCGATGAATTATCAGGGGTTGTGCCGTCAAGCACATGGGCGTCTTCCCTGAGCATAGAGCCCAGCTTGTTGACCTCTGTATTAAATTCCTCTGCAGTCCCCTCTCTCTTTGCAACCGATTTACAATTTGAAAACTGCAGCTCCATCTGGGACTTTCGACCTCCGGGTATATATCCCATAGCCACACGCTCAAAACCGGTTATCTCATAATACCCGTAATATGCATCATTTATACGATCATACGCCTCTGAGAAGTTCCCCGCCGCGTAGCTTTCCTTAGCTTTCTTAAGAACCTCTACCATCGCATCCGTCACATCATTCCATGTAGCGGACGTAAGTCCGGCATCCGCCTCATAATCCGGCCACTTTGCGTAATATTTGCCCGCAAACAGCTCTGTCGCCTTAGTGTTTCCCCTTGTACCGTCATTACTTGAGGATGAGCCTCCGTCAGTTCCGTCAAGTATGTTTGCGTCCTCATGAAGCATGGAACGAAGCTGCTCGACCTCTTTTTTAAACTCATCAAGCGTCCCGTTTTTCTTAGCCACGCTCTTGCAGGCCGAAAACTGCAGCTCCATCTGAGACTTCCTGCCTCCCGGGATATACCCCATCGAGACTCTCTCAAATCCCGTAATCTCGTAATATCCGTAATACGCATTATTTTTACGGTCATACGCTGCATTCGTATCCCCCTTCTCATATGCCTCGATCGCGGCGTCAAGCACCTCATCCATCGCGCCTGCCACTACGTTCCATGTGGCGTTCTGTACACTGTGCGCCGCCTCATAATCCGGCCACTTCTCATAAAACTGAGTATCCGCTCGCGCTGTAAATGTCGTCAGATGACTGACTATATACAAGACTACAAACAACGGTGCAAGCACACGAAGTACTTTTTTATTTATCTTAAACCCGAAAAACTTCAAATATCTCTCCAATCTTTAAACAATTTGAACCAAGCGCTTAAGGTTACCCTCAGCTAACCCTTGCCTAAAAAAAATATAGTTATACAAGACTAACCCGCAACTAAAAAAATAAAGTTGCCATTCGCTAACTTTTCAAGTAGTAATTTACACTTCTTTTTTGTATATGTCAAGTGTTTTTTTTACAAAAAAAGCGGATACGTGGGGGGTGTCACCCACGTATCCGCTTCATCTTTCTCACAACCCGAAGCTTACCTTCCTTCCGGTCGCGTTATATTTATAATACCGCACTCCTGCCGCATCAAGCATCCGTTTAGACGCGATCACCGCAGGTGTATCGGCATATTTATCAACCTCAAAAACAATGGTTTTAAGTCCTGCCTGAATAATTGCTTTAGCGCACTCATTACACGGAAACAATGTAACATACATCTTTGCTCCCTCGAGGCTGCCGCCTCTGTAATTTAGTATGGCATTTAACTCACTATGGGCGGTGTAGACATATTTGTTCTCCAGCGGATCTCCCTCGCGGGTCCAAGGGAACTCATCATCCGAGCAGCCTATGGGAAGACCGTTATACCCCATAGAAAGTATCTTGTTATCCTCGCTGACTATACATGCTCCCACCTGTGTCGAGGGGTCCTTTGAGCGCATGGCGGACATCTTCGCCACACCCATAAAGTATTCATCCCAAGATATGTAATCTTTTCTTTTATCGCTCATTAAATAACTCCTGTGAGGCACATCAATCCTCCGGATAATACCCCGTCTCAAACTTACGTATACGGCTGACATGTCTGTCCTCACCGCTAAACGGTGTTTCAAGGAATATCTCTGCTATCTTGCACGCAAGTCCGGGACCCGTTACACGGGCGCCGAGACAGAGTATATTGGCGTCGTTGTGCTCCCTTGCCGCCTGCGCGCTGAAGCAGTCCGTAACTACTGCCGCGCGGGCGCCCGCCATGCGGTTACACGTGATACTCATGCCGATGCCTGTTCCGCATATAAGTATACCCCTCTCACACTCCTCGGTCGTAACCGCATCCGTCACTATATAAGCATAATCCGGATAATCACATGCCTCGTCCGAGAAACACCCCATATCCGTTATCTCATGCCCCTTTTCCTTTAAAAACTTAATAAGCTCCTGCTTAAGCGCATATCCGCCGTGATCACTACCTATCGCTATCGTCATTTACATTTCCTCCTGTTGAGTTCTTTACCTGCATTGTTTTTCCTTCGCCAAGCAGCACATCTGCCGCCTTAAATACAACACCGTAAAGCTCGTCAAAGCATTCACGGTACGCAGCTTCTCCCTTCCCGTAAGGGTTTGACAGCGTTTTATCCGTTTCTCCCGCAAACTCGCATACGGTAAAAACATTTCTCGCCGAAGGATACTTTGCATATATCTTTTCCTTCTGTTGCTCATCCATAGTCAGCACCAGCGTATTCATCCCGAAGTCGGACTCCTCAAGCTGCCTTGAAAAAGTGCTCTGCAAATTCATGCCCTTATCCTTGCCCATATCAATCGCTATAGGATTATACGGCTCCGGAAAAAGCACCACAAGACCTCTTGATTCTATGATGAAGCCCCTGTCCTTAAGAAGACTTCCGAGTATGGCCGCAGCCATGGGCCCTCTGGATTTATCTTCATTGCTGACTATGATTATATTATTGAATGTATTCATACACTGATTATATTATCCCCCGCTGCTTTTATCAACCTGTTCATAAGCGCTCGCCCCATGCCTTTTTCTTCAAAGCCTTCGGATATGATGACCTGCGCACCCTCTTCATCACAGCGTCTGAGTGCCTTAAAGAGCTGGGCTGACGCTTCAAATGCATTACCCCCTAAGTCTATCACCTCTCCGTCCTTATACTTACCTGCTGTTTCGGAGCCTGCCAGGATAAATGTTTTTTTACCCATAGCTACGGCTTCTGCCGCTAAGGTATTGATAAGACCGGTTGCCCTGTCCTTGTTACCGCATATCAGAAACAACTCGGCCTTAGGCGCATAATGCCTGTATTTCATACCGGGCGCCTTAGGCGAGAAGTCGTCACCGGACTCCGGCACAAGGTCCTTTGCAGCTCTTACCGGCTCACCAAGCACCGCCTCGATCTGCTCTTTTGTCACTGCGCCCGGTCTGAGTATGGCAGGCGTCTCAGAGCTCATATCAAGTATGGTTGACTCAAGACCGACATTTACGGAATCATCGGCTATGACCATATCTATGCGTCCGGAAAGATCCGCAAGCACATGCTCTGCCTCTGTAGGACTCGGCCGTCCGGATAGGTTTGCGCTGGGAGCAGCTATAAACATATCACTTTCTTTAAGCAGCCCCTGCGCCGTCAAATGCGCAGGCACCCTGACGGCAACCGTATCAAGCCCGCCCGTAACCGCATCCGGCACGCATGGCTTGCGCTTAAGCACTATCGTCAGCGGTCCCGGCCAGAAGCAGTCCGCAAGCGTGACCGATTTCTCATCAAACTCGGCAAGCTTTTTTGCGGTCGCGGCATCCTTTGCATGCACGATCAGAGGATTATCCGTGGGTCTTCCCTTGGCCTCATATATCCTTGTGCACGCATCCGGGTTTAAGGCATCAGCTCCGAGACCGTAAACGGTCTCGGTCGGAAAAGCGACAAGCCCGCCTTGTTTTAGCACCTCTTTTGCCTGCGCAAATATCTCTCTATTCTTTTTTTCGTCTGTTGTTATATATTCTGTTATCGTTTTCATTATTCATTATTTGGAGTGTGTCAGTCACTTCTTGTAATCCTGAACATACTGCCATATATCCTCAGTCTCAAACCCTATCCTCCAGAAGGCAGCTCCGCCGAGACCGTTTTTCTTGGTTTCGTCAAGCCTCAGCTTAATGCTGTTGCCGTCCTCAACCCACATAGAATAGCTTATATTTGTCTTATCATAGGTCGCGACATTCTGCCCGGCAGCCTCATCCCATGTAAGCTTTGCCCCGTTCTTCTCTATAGTTTCCTGAGCTGTCTTCATATCAAGAGCTTCGCTTGAAACCACCTTGCCCGAGCTGTTCTGTCCCCAGAGTCTTGTGTAAAAGGGAATACTGTTTATTATGCGCTCGGCAGGCACCTGTTCAAGAGTGTCGGCTATATTTTCCTTAAAAAATTCCATAGAGGATACCGAGCCGGGCTCCTCTGAGCCTGCGTAATGCTCATCATAATTCATAAGCACTATATAATCCGCATAATTGGCCTGCTCGGCTATATCATAAAAGAAATTATACCGCTTAGGCGCATAATTATCTACGGAAAGAACGAGATTATTTTTGTGACACGCCAAAGAAAGCTCACGTATAAACTGCAAAAAGTCTATGCTTGACTCATTGGTGATAGTTTCAAAATCTACATTTATTCCGTCATATTTGAACGCCGCGGCATCTGATATCAGGCGCTCTATCATCCTGTCACGCATAGATTTGGAAGAAAGAAGCTCCTTGATATCCACCTGCGTGTTGATATCGGTCACCACCGGCCACACCTTGTATCCGGCTGCCTGCATCTTTTCAACAAGCTCTGCATTTGAAAAATCGTTTATCGTTCCCTTATTGTCCGCAAACGAATACCATGTCGGGCATATTACATCAAGACCCTTCACATTTTTCGTGTGTTCATCGTAATTATTGTTAGCGTCCGGGTTGGTTACGTTAAACCATGATACCGTCACCGGCGTATCTATCGTGATATGTGTAAATGTATCCGAATCCGGCTCTGGCATGGTCTGCTTTTCTATACCGGAAAGCTTGTCGGACTTTATATATCCCGTGAAGCCGTTGGCTGTATATATCTTGGTCCACTTATCGCCCTCCTGTTCTATCACCTTCACGCTGTCACCCGCGGCGACATCGGTTACTATGCTACTCTTTATTCCCGCATAATATCTGACGGGAGCCGCTTCAGTTACCTTGGCGCTGTCCCACTCCTTATCGGCGTTTATAACCACCCTGTCGGGATCTGTAAAGGACGCTGCCGTGATTCCCGAGTACTTTGCAACAAAATCAGCCTCTATATAATACCTGTCAGTATCCTTAATAACAGGCGGAAGCTCGGCGCTTACCACCGCGCCGCTCTCATCCGTATAGCTGTTTGATCCTGCTTCAAATGAAATAGTTCCCTTTCCCGTAGTATAAAGGATGCCGTCTGTCTCTTTATCAAAATAAAATCTTGAATTGATATCCCTGTTTACGTACTCTATGGGAAGATAACCCACACCGCTTACCATATGGCACTTAGTGTCGGCTACCTCTCCATTATATACTATGATACCTTTGTTCGGCGCCATATTTTCCAGTTTGTAATACTCAGCGGGATCAAGTCTTTCCTTACCCTCGATATAATATCTGTCCGTCACCATCCAGGCAACAGCCACCCCCACTGCAAGTATGGCAAGGAGGATCGCGATAACCTTACCCTTGCTGCTTTTCTTTTTCTTGTAGTTGAAATTATTATCCGCCATTTTTTTATCCATGTATTTAAACTAAATTATTGAAGTTTCTTGTTGTGTGTCAGCCGGGGACAGTCCCTTTGTGTCAGTACTGACACAAAGGGACTGTCCCCAAACTGACACACTTATCTCTACCTCGCCACCCTGGCATCCCCCGCGCCCACAACATAATAATCACTGTCAAGAATCAGATCATTAACGACATAATACTCTTTAACAAAGTCATTCATCTTTAGAATTTCTTCGTCACTCATGCCGTTATTTTTATAAATCTCTCCATCCTTGGCATCGGCCTTATCATTTACCCAGCCGTTCTTTAAGAAGATAGCGTATCCGGGATAATCAGGGTCAAAGATGTCATTTCCCATCACCTCGTGAGAAACAGGCAGACCGAGCAGATTCATAAGCGTCGGCGCCAGATCCACCGTCTGGGCTGTCTTTTCAACCTTAAGAGCTCTCTCATCATCCGCGCAGTATATGAGCGCAGGAGTCCTCTCAAGCACCCGGTTACCGTTTGCCTCGGAAATCTCGGTTATCTTTTCGGTATCATTAATTCCGTAAGCGTAATGATCGCCGTAAAGCACCAGCACGGTATCCTCCCAGACGCCCTTTTTCTTAAGACCGTCTATAAGCTCGCCGAGAAAATCATCCGTAACATGAGCCTTGGCTCTGAGCACATCAAACTCATCCTTCGGATCATACTGAGGATACTTCTCAAGAGCATACTTTGATGTATATACAGAAGTATCATAAGGCAAATGTGCCGTATAGCTTATTATGAACGAATAAAACGGATTTGTCTGATTGGGCACCACGTCGTTAAATAATGCCGCATTTCTTGTAAGGTAAGAATCTATCTCGACCTTTATGTCCTGAGTGTTCGCATCAGGCTCATAATCCTTAAACGAATGATACGCCTCATATCCGAAGGCCTTGCTCATAACATCACGGTTATAATACTCCGCCTTGTTGTAATGGAACATATTGGTTGAGTAACCGTTATCTTTCAGCACGGAAGGAAGGCTCTGCTTAAAGCTGTTACCCGTAAGGTTCCCCTCCGTGCTGCCGTTTGAATACGGGTATACTCCGTTATTAAAAGCAAACTCGGTGTTAAAGGTCCATCCGTTTGCATAGTCGGGAGTGTAAAAATCATTAAAGAAAATGCCCTTCCCGGAGAGCTCATAGAGCACCGGCATATCCTGCGGTGTCACCAGCCAGTCATCGATACTCTCCATAAGAACTGCCACCACATTTTTCCCTTTATAAATGCCGGTCATCTCATTGCTTTTATGCTCCGGCTTATTTGCAAAAAAGCTGTCGATTCGCTCTATATCCTCGGTCGTTATCTTTTTATTTGCGCGCTTTATATTCATCTGGATATCACGCGAAAGATATCCGTAAACGCCGGCTATCCTCATATCCGCATCTGAGTTTGTAAATCTCGAATACTCATAAGCCGGTGATGTAAAAGAAGCAACACCCATATCCTCATCCGTCTTATAATGCATGGGGGATACGATTATCGTAATCACGCAGGCTATCGCTATAAGGCTTCTGATTATGATGCCTTTTTTAGCATTTTCAAGCTTTACCGTGGCGTTCGGCAGCAGACGCATCTTCACGAAGCGCCCGATAGCATAAAAGATGAATATCCAGAAAAATGTCATGACTCCGAGCTTTTTTATGGCAAAACCGAAGTAGCTTCCTCCCTCACCAAAGTAAGAAAGGTCGCCCATATAAATGTATTTGTCAAGCAGCACGTGGGCGCCGTACTGAATGAACACATAGGCCATCAAAAGATAATAGATAAGGCTGTATATCCAGATCTTAGCCTTTCTGTTCCTTATGGAAAAAACGATCAGCGAGCAGATCATGGAATAGCTTATGGTAAGCAATGTCGGAATCGGACCGGCATAGGAAAATCTCTCACCCACAAGCATTATCTGCAGCCAGAAATCCAGGAAAAAGAACGACGCAAAAACCGCTATATATGAAATAACCTTTATCAGCGGCGACGGGTTATTACCGCCTATTATAAAAAAGTCCTTCTCTTTCTTTTTTTCTTTTTTCCTTTTAGTTTTCTCTTTGTTAATATCATCCGAAAGCAATTCTGTATCTGCTTTCGTATCTTTATCGGAAAAACTCATTTTTTTACCTGTTTGGTTCTTTTATGTACTTAACATTAAAATGTTACATTATATGGGACTTTTTTGCAAGTATCCCCGCGTGAATAGTTTATGAATAAAAAAGCAGGCTTGCATCCCTGCACTCCCGCTTTTAAAGCCGCACGCAAAGGGGAACTTAAGTAACGGCCTATGTGATAATCTTTTTTGCACCATCCGCGAAGGGGAATCACGAAAAACGCTCTTCCGTAAATAAAAAGAAAACACTTGCTTAACTAACCGGGTACCCCCCTGTAATTAAAACCGCTCTATGAAAGAGAAAGAAAATGCAGAAACCTGTTTTGAAAATATAAGAAACTTAAAAAAAGAAAAACTCTCCGCAGGAAATGTGCTGTATATTTATATCATGAAAGCGCTATCAACGCAAGAGGGATATTTTGTTTGGTGTGTCAACGGGGACAGTCCCCTTGCAGTTACAGATTAAGTCTGCTACTATATACACCAACAAAAATAATACAGAGGTATTTATGAAAGCACAGCTTATAGGAAAAAACCAGATACGGGCATTTATTAGTCCCGAAGAAATAGCCGAGCGGGGAATCAATTTAGACACTGCCACATATCAGGATCTTAATATAGCCGCTCTGATCAATGATGTACTGCACACCTTAAAGGATCAGGTGGACGAGCATACTTTTAAGATGCCACATCGCACCGAGGTTATACCTGTTTCCGACGGCGGGCTTATTCTGCTTATAACATGGTCTGCCGAGGAGCGGGAGTATTTAAGTGAAAAGGGCGCTACATTTACCCCGCCGCCTGTTATCCCCGGCGACCCGAACGCTTCCGGGAATCCTCCGTATGCTCTTCCTATAGACGAGCTTCAGGCTTCCGTCATGGCCGATATCATATCGGCGCTAAGCACGGGTGATCTTAAGGAGCATCTGAAAAGATACTTAAACGAAGACTTTCTTGAAGAGGTGCTGCGCGCCGCTTCCGCAAGCGGTCTTGAGGATATGCTGTCCTCTTTCCTTAGCGAAAGCGGCACTGATGTAGAACAGGTGCTGACCGACCTTTTAGATCCCGATACATCTGATAAGGCGGCTTCACCCCGCTTTACGCACAGCTCCGGTCAAAAAACAAAAAAAGCAGTCTCTGACTGCATTTGTGTCACATTTAAAAGCATATCTGAGGCGGAGCGTGCGCTTAGCGCATCCGGTCTTAAGAATTTTAAAGGCGGTAGTATGTTTTTTAAATCAGGCAGCCGGTTTATTCTGGCTCTATCGCCCGGAAAGCTATCACGGGAAAGCTTTGAGGAGGCTGTTAAAACCTTTCAGACTCTTTATAACGGAGAGCGCAGACCCGAGGCTTATATAGCTTACCTTGCGGAACACGAAAAGACTATCGTCGGCAAAGATGCGGTCGGAGTATTGCTCGGAGGGTAAAAGTGTGTCAAAGGGGACGGTTCTGCTGACACACTTTCACCCGGCTCTCTGCCGCCGCGCCTCAAAGGCTATCACACCTGCTGCCATGGCGGCATTCAACGACTCCACGGCGCCGCTCATAGGTATGATGATCCTCTCGTCTGCCTGCCCTGCTGCCTTATCGCTTAGGCCCGCGGCCTCGTTCCCGATAAGTATACCGCAGGGCTCGGTAAAATCCGCTGCATAATACGGGATGCTTGATTTTAAATACGCGGCATACAATCGTATGCCTCTTTTTTTTGCGCTTTCAAGCTCTGAGTAAATATCCGCAGTATAAATAAAAGGCACTCTGTAAATTGATCCCATGGTCGAGCGCACCACCTTCGGGCTATAGATATCTGCCGTTCCTTCGCTCATAACGATCCCCGTCACCCCCGCCGCTTCCGCGCTTCTTACTATAGTTCCCAGATTCCCCGGATCCTTTATATTTTCCAAATACAGGATCAGGGGCGCCTCGCTTCCCGCGCCCCCTGTCTTTCGGGGTTCATCACCCTCCCGTTTATATATGATTTCCGATGTATTCCCACAGCAGCTTTCATCAGGGCGCTCAGATTCATCACAAATCAACTTATCTTTAATTTCCTCTGCGCATCTATGGCTGTCACCGGTCTGACTAAGCAGTTCCCTCAAAGAATAACCTGCGTCCGCCATCCGTACAACAGCCAGCACGCCTTGCGGCGTGTCTGTATCCGACATCTTTGCAAATACCTTATCACTCACTATCTCCGTAATTCCGGGAATTAGTTTCTCCTGATGCTTACCGGCAAAATCCTCCGTACAAAAAACACTTACAACCCTGTCCCGCGGAGCTTCAAATACCAGCTTTTCACCCTCCGCAACAAAAAGAGCCCGGCTGTAGCGTTCTTTTTTTTTCGCTACCAGCCGGCATACATCTTTTATCTTGCTGTTATCCACAGAGCTTATCATACCTCTTTACCTTTACTTATTAAGTGTGTCAAACGGGGACAGTCCCTTTGTGTCAAAAGAGGCTCGCCCCTTTTGACACAAAGGGACTGTCCCCGTTTGACACACTTAAATTAAATATATTTACCGCTGCTTAAAAAGCATATCCAGCCTCTCATTCAGACTTCGTATATACCTCGCCCGCTTTATACTATCTATATCACGTCCGGAGTCAACGTAAACCACCCTGTTTCTCTCGGCCACTACAAGCTCCTTCTCGCGGATGCCGAGTCTTTCAAGCTCACGTCCTACCTGCCTTGCTACACCCCCGCTTCCGTCTATTACATCCGCCCACGGCATAAGTATCTTGAAGCTGTCATAAAAGAAAGGAAAATGTGTGCATCCGAGCACCACCACATCAAATTCCTTAAGATCAAGCCCGTCAAGCTCTCCTTTAAGATGCGGCACTATAACGTCCGTATCAAATACACCGTTTTCGGCAAGCATGGCAAGCTCGGGCATAGCGCGCTTCACAACAACATTTTCCTTGTCATAAAGCTTTATAAGATCGGTAAGCTTTTTTCCTTCTATGGTCACCCTAGTGGCAAGAACCAAAACCTTTCCGCCTTTTGCATGCTCTAAAATCGCAGGCTTAACCGCAGGCTCTATGCTTACAATTATTTCGTCTTTGTATTTATCACGGAGATAATCTACCCCCGCGCTGGTTGCCGAATTACAGGCTATAACAATTGCCTTGCATGAGTTTGCGAGCATATAGTCAACGGCGTTATCCACGTATTGTGTAATCTGCTCTCTGGTTTTGTTTCCGTAAGGCACATTGTCCGTGTCGGCATAATAAAGAAAAGCCTCTTCAGGCAGCAGATCCATGCACCTGTTGAGGACAGTCAATCCCCCCAGCCCCGAGTCAAATACACCTACTCTTTTTATCGTTTCCATTTCTGTACTCTCCCGAGTGATTACTGTTTAGTGCCGGTCCGTTTACGTGTTGAATGTGAGTGTAAGCCGGTCAGCTTATCTCACTACCCGGCAGTATGTCATTATCCGGCTCAAGCAATGACAGCTTGTCGCCATCTCCTGCCGCAAGTATCATGCCCTGCGACTCCACGCCGCAAAGCTTAACGGGCGCGAGATTAGTAACGACAGCTACCTTTTTCCCTACCATATCCTCAGGCTTGTAATACTTTGCGATCCCGGAAACTATCTGCCGTATCTCATCACCTATCCGGATCTGTGAAACGAGAAGCTTCTTTGCCTTAGGAACAGGCTCGCACGAAATCACCTCGCCGACACGCAGCTGTATCTTGTCAAAATCATCTATAGTAATCTCAGGCTTAGCTTCAACCTGCGGATACTTCACCCCTGACGTTTCAGCTGCTAAAGCCCTCTGCTTATCCTCAAGGACGGCAACCTTTTCCTTCACCTCATCAAAGTCCATGCGGGCAAATAATATCTCCGGTTTTTTCGTAACTTGGGCATCCGCAGATCTCAGTCCGAATTTATCCAGCTCCTCAAAGCTTCTCTTTCCGGCCTGAGCATTTCCGTCAAAAAGCTGGTTAAGTATCCTTTCTGCAGTCTGCGTCATAAAGGGCGCAAGAAGATTTGCTCCTATGGTTATGCTCTCCACAAGATTATAGAGTACCTCTGAGAGCCGGTTCTTCTTTGCTTCGTCCTTACCGAGTACCCAGGGTTCTGTTTCATCTATATATTTATTACAACGCTTAAAAAGTCTGAACACCTCGGTCAGCGCATCGGCTACATGAAGCGTCTCCATACGGTTCTTTGCCGCATCCCGCGCAGCGCACACAAAGCTTTTAAGCTCCTCATCCGTATCCCCCGTCACTCCTGTCTGCGCCACTTTTCCGTCAAGATATTTATTTGCCATGACGATAGTCCTGTTTACGAGATTTCCTAAAGTATTGGCAAGCTCTGAGTCATATCTTTCAAGCATAAGATCCCAGGAGATAACCCCATCATTTTCAAAGGGCATCTCATGCAGACAGAAATAACGAACAGCATCCACACCGAAAATATCAGCAAGGTCATCGGCGTATATCACATTTCCCTTGGACTTACTCATCTTACCCTCATTAGTAAGAAGCCAGGGGTGCCCGAATACCTGCTTTGGAAGCGGTACGTCAAGCGACATAAGCATGATAGGCCAGTATATGGTGTGGAACCTCAGGATATCCTTGCCGATCAGATGAAGATCAGCCGGCCAGTACTTCTTGAAATCCTCTCCGTTATTTCCGTCGGCATCGTACCCGAGTCCGGTGATATAGTTAGAGAGCGCGTCTATCCATACATAGACCACATGACCGGGATCAAAATCCACCGGTATCCCCCATGAAAATGAAGTTCTGGATACACAAAGATCCTGCAGTCCGGGTCTCAGAAAATTATTTACCATCTCATTTTTGCGGGACTCCGGCTGTATAAACTTCGGATTTTCTTCTATGTAGTTCATAAGGCGGTCAGCATACTTGCTCATCTTAAAAAAGTACGCCTCTTCCTTTGCGGGCGTAACCTCGCCACCGCAGTCGGGACAGCGGCCGTCGATCAGCTGTCCTTCCGTAAAAAATGACTCGCACGGAGTACAGTACAAGCCTTCATAATGTCCTTTGTAAATGTCGCCTTTGTCGTACATTTTTTTA
>CACZTL010000021.1 GCA_902784165.1 uncultured Lachnospiraceae bacterium
GAAATAATACACCCTAAATCAGATATCACCCCTGCTATAGCGGATTTCACAGGTACAGGGCGCCGCTACTGCCCCGGCTGCACGGTAACCTATATTATATGGATTATAATATGATATGTCAATATACTTGTTAGTCAGATAGAATACCACGCATGCCGCACTCCGTCCATGGCAACCACCTCATTAAGCAGCTTATCATGCTTAAGATGCTTGCTTTTAACCATCAGCTCTCCTACACAGGCATTTTCCTCATTTTCATAAAAAATACTCTGTGTTGCGTTAACGTCTACTGATTTATCGAGTCTGATATCGCTGATCTCCACGCCGAGCTCCTGAAGCTTTGCGGCTACATTCAAAATGGTTTCTTTATCGGAGGCTTCGACATTAAGCCCTATGGTAGCGGCTTTGAGCATATAATTAGTCTCAATACGATGAAATACTGTCATAATAACATATATGCCGGCAGTTCCTATAATACCTGCCCAATAAAAGCCTATACCGATAGCAAGACCTACACAGGCACTCGCCCACATACTTGCGGCTGTAGTTATTCCTTTTATGGACTGACGCTTTGAAACCACGATAACGGATGCAGCAAGCACTGCGGCACCGCTGATAACCTGGGCGCCCAGTCGCTCGGCGTCAGGGTGTGATTCACTAAAATAGTTGTACATATATTGTGACGTAAGACTGACTATAGCAGCTCCGAGGCTCATAAGCATATATGTACGCATTCCCGATGCATGACCTGCCCTTTTTCGCTCCAGACCCAGTATACCGCCGCAGGCAACAGCCATAGCAACCCTGATAACTACGGAGAGAAGGTTAAGATCCTGAATGTATTCAAAAAAATCCATATGTTTTTATCCCTTTTTTCGTGTTCTCTTCACATGGCTATATTATAAATTATATATTCTTTTTTGTCACGCAGGCGGTTTTGATATATAATATACATAAAATATACATTTACAGAGGTATGCACCATGAGATTACTTTATGCTGAAGATGAGGAAGCGCTTTCCCGCGCAGTCTGCGCTGTGCTTAAAAAGAACAATTATGAGGTGGATCCCGTTTATAACGGAGTAGACGCGCTTGATTATATAATCGGCGGTGATTATGATGCTGCCATACTTGATATCATGATGCCGGAGATGGACGGCATAGATGTTTTGAAGGAGGTGCGCAAGGAAGGAAACAATATTCCTATAATCATGCTGACCGCCAAGTCCGAGATTGATGATAAGGTTGACGGTCTTGATGCGGGCGCCAATGATTATCTTGCAAAACCATTTGAAATGAAGGAGCTGCTGGCGCGTATCAGGGCTCTTCTTCGCACACACAGCGAACAGACCACCTCAAAGCTTACATTCGGCAACACCCAGCTTGACCAGACTACCTTTGAGCTGTCCGGTCCTGACGGATGTGAAAAACTCTCAAACAAGGAGTACCAGCTCATGGAGGTTATGATCAACCATCCCAAACAGATCTTTTCCGCTGACAGCTTCCTTGAAAAGATATGGGGTTATGAAACTGATGCTGATATAAATGTTATCTGGGTTTATATCTCCTATCTCCGTAAAAAGCTTGCCGCCATAGGCTCTGATCTGAAAATAAAAGCTACTCGAAACGTGGGATATTCTCTTGAAGAAGCATAAGAAAAAACTTCCCGCTTAGCGCGCCGGATACCGTAATCCTCATCTGACAACAAAGCGTGAGATTTATGTTGCTAAAGGACTCATGATATAATGATAAAAAAACTAAGAATAAAGCTTATCGCAGTTGCTATGCTTGCTATGATTATAGTTGTCGGAACTATAGTTACCGTTACAAATATAATCAACTATACCAAGGCTGTATCCGATGCGGATACGGTTCTTTCTGTGCTTGAACAAAATGAAGGAAAGTTTCCTGATCCCGGCTTTATGCACAAAAACGATCAGTTTAACACACAGCCTTCCGACATATCTTCTCAGCACATTCCCTCCGGAGAAACACTCTCAGACGGTACGTCTGAAAGTACCCCCTCCGGTGAAGCTGCGGAACCCGGGGGAGAAATGCTTTTCAGACGCACTCCTAAAGATATTTTAAACTCACCCGAAACCCGGTTTGAATCCCGCTTCTTTACTGTAAAGCTCGATGATTCCGGAAATGCGTCAGAGCTCATAGCTATGGAGGTTGCGGCAATAGATGAAGAGGAGGCACTCTCACTAGGTGAAAACATTTACAAAAACGGCAGTGAACGTGGCTTTTATGAGGACTATAGGTACGCCAGGTCTGAACTCGACGGCGGCTCCATAATCATTTTCCTTGACTGCACAAGGAGCTTAAGTAACGTCCGAAACACCTTGATTACAAGTATACTCGTCGCATTGCTCGGACTCGGAGCCGTTTTTGTCCTGCTGCTTATATTTTCAAGACGTATCGTGCGACCGGTTTCCGAAAGCTATGAAAAACAAAAGGAATTTATTACGAATGCAGGTCATGAGATCAAGACGCCTCTTTCCATAATCAGTGCAGATGCCGAGGTCCTTGAGATGGATACCGGCGAAAATGAGTGGATAGATGATATCAAAGCACAGACAAAAAGACTCGCCGCCCTTACCAATGATCTTGTTTTCCTTGCAAAGATGGAGGAAACTGACCGTGCCGTTGCCGTAAATGAGTTTTCGCTTTCTGATATCTTTAGCGAGATAGTTAAATCCTTCGGTTCACGCGCAAAGACCGGTCATAAGACATATGCTTCAGATATAGAAGAAGGCATCATTTTTAACGGAGAGCAAGCATCCTTTGAAAAGCTGATCTCCATACTTCTTGACAATGCCATAAAATATACTCCTGAAGGCGGATATATATATAATTCCCTGTCAAAGCAAAAAAATAAGATCATCCTCAGTGTTTCCAATACTGTTAAGGACGATCTCAACTCTGACGATCTCGAGCATTTTTTTGACAGATTTTATCGTACCGATAAGTCGCGCAATTCCAAGACCGGCGGATATGGTATAGGCTTGTCTGTCGCCAAGGCCGTGGTTGAGCGGCACAAGGGTAAGATACGGGCATTCGCTAAAGATGTGCGGTTACTATGTATAGAAGTTGTTCTTTAATGGGTGTGTCAAACGGGGACAGTCCCTTTTTGTCAGAACTGACACAAAGGGACTGTCCCCGTTTGACACACGCTAATTTACCAGCATCCGCGCCACCCGCATATCCGCCGGCGTCGTCAGCTTGATATTCCTCTCATCCCCCGGCACGACTTTAACATCCGCACCGGTAAACATCTCAACGAGGGATGCGTCATCCGTCGGGATAAAATCAGGCTTCTTTCCTGACTCATAAGCCTCATACGCCAAGACAAGAATATCCGCCATAAAGCACTGCGGAGTCTGTACTGCCGTAAAGAGGCTTCTGTCGGGAGTTTCGACAACTGTGTCCCCCGACACCTCCTTGATCGTATCTTTGAGCGGCAGTCCCGGGATTGCCGCGCCGCATTCAGCGGCACACTCTGCACAAGCTTTTATCAGCTCCGTACTAATGAAAGGTCTTGCCCCGTCATGTATCATAAGGCAAATGTCTTTGTACTGCGCTAAGTCTTTCCCTGCCAAAGCCGCATCTACCCCGTTTCTTACGGATATTACGCGCTCCGGACCGCTGCTCGCAAAGCCGGATAGTTTACTTATCCCGTATTGCTTCGCTATATTTTTTATCATATCATCATACTCCGGATCGCACACTACATATATCTCATCCGCCATGCTTTCCTCAAAAGCAATAAGAGAAAAAGCGATCACCGGCTTGCCCGCAAGCTCTAAGTATTGTTTTGGTTTTTCAGCACCCATCCTTGTACCCCTGCCTCCGGCAAGGACTATCGCTATGTAAGTCGTTGTGTCTTTAGTCATATTCAAAAATCCCCTGTATAGCGTCAGAAATGTTCATAATATCAGAATTTCTCCTCTTGAATTAAGTATAATTGCGCATACTATTATACATCAATAATTGAATTATTCCATTTTTCTAAATAGTGTGTCAATGACTATACTCCGAGCTGCAACAAGAAATCAACTCCTCCAGCTGCCCTGCCGTGACTGCTGCATTTACCTCACGCCTTAAGCTCGAGGCATTCCTCTCCCCCGCCATATACCAGCCAAAATGCTTTCGCATCTCGCGCACCGCTACATACTCTCCCTTGAACTCAACCAGAGCGTGCAGATGCCTAAGAAGCATATTGCATTTATCCGCAAGGGAAGGGTGTGTCAAGGGGGACGGTTCTACTGACACAGCCGTAGGTGTGTCAGTAGAACCGTCCCCCTTGACACACCCTTCCCTGTAAAAGACGTTATACACATCCGCAAAAACCCAGGGATTTCCACGCGCAGCCCTGCCTATCATAACGCCGTCACAGCCGGTACTTCTCATCATCGAAAGCGTATCCTCGCCGTTTTTGATATCCCCGTTTCCTATGACGGGAATCTTCACGGTATCCTTCACGGCTTTTATGACGCTTCGATCCGCCTCACCCGAATAATACTGCTCCCTCGTGCGCGCATGAACCGTCACCGCCGCCGCCCCGCTCTCCTGCGCGATATAGGCCACCTCAGGCGCATTTACACAAGCAGAAGAAAAGCCCGACCGGATCTTTACCGTAACGGGCTTTTCTACCGCATTTGCCATTTTTTCGATAATCCTTCCCGCAAGGAGCGGATCCTTCATAAGAGCCGAACCCTCGCCGTTATTAACGACCTTCGGCACCGGGCAGCCCATATTCAGGTCGATGATGTCAAACTCAAGCTCCTCAACCCGCTTTGCAATCTCCGCCATTATCTCCGGATCAGATCCGAACAGCTGGATCATGGACGGATGCTCGCGCTCATTCGTCTTAAGAAGAATATCGGTATTTCTGTTATTGTATTTGATCGCCTTCGCGCTGATAAGCTCGGTGCAGGTCAGCCCGCACATAAATTCCCTGCAAATGTCGCGGTAAGGCAGATCCGTCACCCCCGCCATCGGAGCGAGAGCAACGGGAATCGGCACATTTACATCGCCTATTTTAAGCATTTTTGTCTCCCGCATATATAAAGAACACCTTGTAAAACCTCTCGAGCGCCTCAAAAAGCTCTTCCTTCTCCTTGCGCATCTGACTGACCAAAAGCCCGGCGGACACCTCATCATACAGATAATCACTCTCATCTGCCTCGGTTTTAATAAGAAGCTCGCCCTCCTCATCAAACTCAAGACTGATCACCCCGCCGCATTCCTCGGTAAATATTACGCACATGATCTGCAGCTCTTTTTGTATATTTGACGGCAGCTTTCCGAATTCTTGGTTGAAGTAATATTTTTTTTCGTATGCGCTTGCAGCGCAAAGCGTTTTATTTGACATATTATTCCTCGTTTTTTTAGTGTGTCAAACGGGGACAGTCCCCATCTTGACACACTTATACACTCTCAAATAACCGTCCCCTGCACAATACACGGCTCTTCCCCGAGCGTTGCCGCCATCACGGCCTTTATGGTATGCATCCTGTTCTCCGCCTCTTCAAACACAACCGACTGCTCAGACCTAAATACCTCGTCGGTAACCTCAAGCTCCGTCACTCCGAAGCGCTCATGAAGCTCCTTTGCGATACCGGTATTTAAGTCATGGAAAGACGGCAGGCAGTGCATAAATATTGCTGACTCCTTAGCGCGCGCCATGAGAGATGCATTTACCTGATAAGGCATAAGCTCCCTGATACGGGCTTCCCATTTTTCGTAGGGCTCGCCCATAGAAACCCAGACATCCGTGTAAACGACATCAGCCCCGTCAGCCGCGCTTAAGTCCTTACTCATATTTATCGAACCGCCGCTCTCCCGGGCCCAGGCTCTGCATTTTTCCTGAAGCTCTTCCTCGGGAAAATATTTATCATCCGGCGCGCAGGCCGTAAAGTGCATCCCCATCTTTGAAGCCGCTACCATCCACGAATTTCCCATGTTATAGCGCGCATCACCGAAATATACAATCTTTTTTCCCTTTACGCTCCCGAGCTTTTCCTTAATGGTGAGCATATCGGCAAGAAGCTGTGTCGGATGAAACTCATTGGTCAGACCGTTCCAGACAGGCACATCTGCACAATCCGCAAGCTCCTGCACTATCTCCTGTCCGAATCCGCGGTACTCGATTCCGTCAAACATCGTTGTGAGCACCTTAGCCGTATCTGCTATGCTCTCTTTCTTACCTATCTGCGAACCGCTCGGATCAAGATAAGTAGTATGCATCCCAAGATCATGCGCCGCCACCTCAAAAGCGCAGCGCGTCCTTGTACTCGTCTTTTCAAATATAAGCGCTATCTGCTTACCTTTAAGCGGCTCCCATATCTGCCCGCTCTTCTTTATTTTTTTAAGCGTTGCGGACAGCTCGATCAGATACTCTATCTCCTCAGCCGTAAAATCGCAAAGTGTCAGAAAGTCACGTCCTTTAAGATTCATAATAATCACCGGCATATTTATGCAAATATATGCCTTCCTCCTTTCGTGGATTTTCTCTTGCAAATACCATCGGTACAAAGAATAGCTTATCCTGTCCGCGGTGCATAATTATACTTCATTATTGTATAATATACCTTTTTTATGCATATTGCAAGTGTGTCAAACGGGGACAGTCCCTTTGTGTCAGGACTGACACAAAGGGACTGTCCCCGTTTGACACACTTGCAGCTTCAACACTCCCTCGCCTTACACAAATCCCTCAAAAAACACTCTCCGCACTTCGGGCTCCTCGCCGTGCATATCTCCCTTCCGAGTGTAATTATCTGAAAGTTATACCTGATCCAATTCTCCTTCGGAATCTTCTTATACAGATCAAACTCTATCTTTTCCGGATCTGTCTCCTTAGTAAGCCCGAGCCTTCCCGAAATCCGCTTTACATGCGTATCCACCACGATTCCCGGCGTTTTGTAAATGTGACCGAGCAGCACATTGGCGGTCTTTCGCCCGACACCCGCAAGGGTTAGTAGGTCTTCCATATTGTCCGGAACCTTGCCGCCGAACTTATGCATGATATCCTGCGCCCCCGAGATAATATTTTTCGCCTTATTATGATAAAAGCCGGTAGAGCGTATATCCTCTTCAAGCTCCCCTAAATCAGCCGCCGCAAAGTCCTCTATACTTTTATATTTTTGAAAAAGCTCCTTTGTGACTATATTTACACGGGCATCAGTACACTGTGCGGAAAGCTCGGTCGCAAAAAGAAGCTGCCAGTCTGTCTCATAATCCAGACCGCAGCGATCCTCCGTACCGTATGCCGTATCCAGGCGACTAAGTATTTCCTTTGTTCGTTTTGCCACTCTCAAAATTAATACCTCAAACTATAATATGTGTCAGATAGGGACTGTCCCCGTCTTGACACACTTTGCCTATTTACTCCCCTTCCTCATGTACTCTTCATAAAGATCCGGCCTTATCCTCTTTGTAATCTCCAAACTCTTTTCGAGCCTCCACGCATCCACCTTAGCGTGATGACCCGACAAAAGCACCTCCGGAACCCGCTTCCCGTGAAAAACCTCCGGCCTCGTATAGTGAGGATACTCCAAAAGTCCGTCCGAAAAGCTGTCCGTAACCGCCGATTCGTCATTATGCAAAACACCCGGAACAAGCCTTGCCACTGCATCCATAACAACAAGAGAAGCCAGCTCCCCGCCCGTCAGGATATAGTCACCTATAGAGATATTATCGGTCACGATCTCCTCAAGCACGCGCTCGTCTATACCCTCATAATGCCCGCAAAGAAAAATGAGCTCCCTGTGCCTGACAAGCTCCTCTGCCTTTCTTTGTGTAAATGTCTCCCCCCTAGGCGTCATATATACGACTCTCACGGGAGTCGTCGTTTTTCTGCCGGTTTCCTTGCGTCTCTTAGTTATAAGATTTCGCGCATGCTCGTAAGCCCCGTAAACCGGCTCCGCTTGCATAACAAGACCGGCACCGCCTCCGTATGGGTAATCATCCACCTTCATGTGCTTATTATTTGCAAAATCGCGTATATTTATATTTTCCAAAGTGAGCTTCCCGCCCGCAAGAGCTCTTCCCGTGATGCTTGTGTTAAAGCAATTTGCTATCATATCCGGGAAAAGGCTTAATGTATAAAAATTCATATTTTCTCTTTTACTACTTTAATATTGTTTTACTACTTTTTACCTCGGCTTATCAAAAAACCGCCTGATCTCCCCCATAACCAATACCTTCCCCCTGCTGCTTTCGGTATGCCCGATGATCACTGCGTCTGCCCCCTGTGCCTTCAGCCTCCCGCACAGCTCATTCCCGTTTGCCGTGCACGCAAGAAAGCACCCTTCAGAAGATACTTTAAGCGGATCCGCACCGAAAAGCTCGCAGATCTCCACCGTGAGCTGTGAAACCGGAAATCTGTCCGCAAACACACTAAAGCCGATCCCAAGCTCCTCGCCCATATCCCAGAGAGCCGCTGACAGTCCCTTTTTGCCGATCTCTCGTATATAAGCATCCTCATCTTCAAGACTGAACCCGGACGGTTTAAGATTCTTTTCAAGCTCCGAAATCTGCCTGAGCATATGCCCGGGAAACCGCTCCCTCATCCTCTCCGGTTCACCGGCGGCAAGCAAAAGCGCACCGGAAAGCCCTGCGCTGCCTGTCAGTATGATATCTTTGTAAATGTGTTTTTTCATAGTCCGTGAACGATATATGTAATCTTACACCCTTGCCTTTTTCGCTATATTATACGCCTCTTCGTATCTTTTGTCACCAGTGTCTCAAATGTTACTCTTGCCTAATATACTCCCTGTATCATATAATTATATTGTTAAGCATTTAACTTTTTAAGCCAACGAAGCATTAATAAGAAGGAGATTATTATGAAGAAGAAAGGACTTTTTATGACGGGCGCGGCTGTGCTTGCAGCTGCAGGTATTCTTGCCGGCTGCGGCGGCGCCGCTAACACAGGAACAACAACTACAGGCAGCACAGACACCACCACCGCTTCCGCTGAAGCAGTGACTGCGCAGAGCGTTGCAAAAATGGTTTCAGAAAATATAACAGACGTTAAGTCATATACATTTGACTCAGGCACAAGGATGGGGTATTCCATGTCAGCAAGCGGCGTAAACATGAACATGAACATGGATATGAAGCTTGCGGGCGAGGGTGTCGTAGACAGCCACAACGTTCATATGACCATGGATCTGAATATGGAAGCGATGGGTCAGAAATCGACAACTAAAAATGAGGCTTACGCCCTTGAAGAAAACGGCAAATACGTCGTATACTCCAAAACCGAAGGAGAAGGCTCTGACGGCAAATGGACAAGAGCGGAAAATGACACCGTCATTGAGTTTGAAAAGCTCAACAACATAGATGTTTACAAAGAAATTGCTGACGGTAAAATAGAGGCTACTCTTACCGAAGGCGAAAAGATAAACGGTAAGGATGTATATAAGCTTACGGCTGTTATACCGGGCGAATTATTCCAGAAAACCTACTCGACCCTCGGACAGGATTCAAACAGCGGTATCGCGGGCATAGATTTCTCCTCAGGAACAGCTGACTGCGAGCTTTACATTTACAAGGATACGGGGCTTCCCGCAAGAACATACATGGACGCTAAAAACTACAGCGAAAATATCTTCAAGCAGGCTCTGACACAGAGTTCGGAAAATACGGAGGATATCGAGGTAACGGTAGAGACCTTTGATGTAGACATGACGATGGATAATTATAACACCATCGACAAGATCGAGGTGCCCGCAGAGGTGCTTTCAGCAGTGTAAGTGTGTCAAGACGGGGACAGTCCCCATCTTGACACACTAAAAAAGGATGGCAACCAGCCATCCTTTTTTTAATATCTTTACTTCGCCACCTTCGCTATCCCGTTTAATATAAACGGATAATACTCCTTCTTTACATGGCATCCGTCGTTCGTATACTCAGCCGAGAGATAATTACCGTCCTTTAGAACCTCCGCTACATCGATATATCCTATACCTTCAGCCTCGGCTGCCTTTTTGACAAGTGAATTTATCTCGTCAACATCGGACTGGATTATGTAATCCTCACCGCTGTTTTCATAAGCTTCCGAAACAGGTATCTCTGACACTGCGTATATCTTCGCGTCAGGATTACCTTCCTTCAAAGCCTTCAGAAGCTCTATGATGGAATCGGCTGAAGCCTGAGCTGTTCTGTCTTCGGCAAGATTGTCGTCATCAAAGCCAAGCATCACAAGTATCTTGGCAGGCTTTCCGGCTGATATATCCTCGGTGAGATCCTTTGCCTTTGCCGCCGTCATAAATGTCGCCGAGTAAAGCTTTGATGACGGCACGTATTCATACTCATCTATACCGTAAACAAATACGTCACCTATAAAAACTGCATCCTCATAAAACGCATCTGATGTAAATTCCTCTATGGCAGGCTCGCCTGTAAGAGCCCCGCCCTTTACGCTGCCTGAGGAAGCAGTCGTTGTCGTTTCTGTGCTCTCACCTGTTCCCTCAGCACTGCTTGTTCCTTCGCTTGTTTCCCCGTTTGAGGAGGCGGTCGTTACGGCAGCCGCGCTCTCACCTGAGTTTCCGGAGGACGCTCCGCCGCCCGAAGCCGTATTTCCGGGGGCGGATGTGCCACCTCTTCCCACACTTGCCGCTATGGCTATTATCGCTATTATCGCAGCGGCGGCTATACAGGCTGCAAGTATCTTGCTGCCGTATTTATGCCAGCGCCGCTGCCCCCTGTTTATACGTATACCCGTATCCGTATATTCTCTGTTCATATCATCTGTACCTCATAACATATGCAAATATTGATTATTTCTGTAATTATAGCACCGTAAGCCGCCATCTACAACTGTGACACACTTACCTGAAAAACTTATACACCGCTTCCGCCACCCTCTCATTCATCCCGTCCGCAGCCGCAAGCTCCTCAACGCTTGCCTTCCTTATCCCCTCTATATCACCGAATCGCCTGAGCAGCGCTGCTCTCCTTGCCGGTCCTATCCCCGGGATATCATCAAGCACTGACTTAACCTGTGCCTTGCTCCTGCGGCTCTTATGGAACTCTATGGCAAAGCGGTGGGCTTCATCCTGGATGCGCGTGATAAGCTTAAAGCCCTCACTGTGCGTATCAAGAGGTATCTCCCTGTCATTAAACAAAAGCCCTCTTGTATTATGGTGATCATCCTTGACCATGCCGGCAACGGGGATATCAAGTCCAAGCTGTGAGAGCACCGACAATGCCACATGCACCTGCCCCTTTCCTCCGTCCATAAGGAGTACATCCGGAAGCAGGTCAAAGGAGGTATTTGCAGAACCGTTCCCGTCAAGCGCCCTTTTGAAGCGCCTTGTAAGCACCTCTCTCATACTTCCGTAATCATCCGGTCCCTTAATGGTCTTGATAGTAAACTTCCTGTAATCATGTTTTTTGGGTCTCCCCTTCTCAAAAACCACCATAGAACCGACCGATTCCACTCCGTTCGTATTGGAAATGTCATAAGCCTCTATCCTGTTGATATCGGGAATGCCTATTGCCTCTCCTATCTCTCTGACTGCGCCGGTCGTGCGCGCCTCCTCGCGCTTGAGCTTCTCGGCATCGTTTTTAAGAACAAGCGCTGCATTTTCAGAGGCAAGTACAACGAGCTTTTCCTTCTTACCCTTAACCGGAGTCACGATATTTACCTTTTTACCCTTAAGCGAGCTCAGCCACTCCTCTATCACTTCTATATCCTCAGGCGCATCGCTTACAAGTATGTTTGAGGGCACATAGGGCGTGCCGCCGTAATACTGCTTGATAAACTGGGAAATGATCTCGGAGCCGGTGTCGCTCTCCGCAACAGTCATATGGAAATTATCACGCCCGAGCAGCTTACCGTTTCTGATGAAAAAGACCTGCACGACTGCGTCGCCGTTTTGGACGGCATATCCTACGATATCCCTGTCGGCGCCGTCATCCTCCGTAATCTTCTGCTTCTGGGTAACATGCTTTACATTTTCAATAAGATCACGGTACTTGGCGGCATCCTCGTATTCAAACTTCCCGGCTGCCGCATTCATCTTATCGGTAAGATTTTTAATAAGTTCATCATGATTTCCCTTTAGAAACCTTACCACCTCGTCTATATTTTTCCTGTAGTCCTCTTCGCTTATCTTGGCCGCGCACGGCGCCGAGCAGCGGTCGATATGATAGTCGAGACACGGCCGCTCTTTCCCTATATCCTTAGGCAGCCGCCTGTTGCAGGTTCTTATTTTGTAAATGCCGCAAAGCAGATCAGTCGTCTCCTTTACGGCATAAGCCGACGTAAACGGACCGAAATACCTGTTGTTGTCGTGCTTGGCGTCTCTTGACATCATCACCCGCGGGAACGCCTCTTTGACGGTTACCTTTATGAACGGGTAGGACTTGTCGTCCATCAGCATTGTGTTATACTTGGGTCTGTTTTTTTTGATGAGATTGGACTCAAGCACAAGCGCTTCAAGCTCGGAGTCAGTGACTATATACTCGAAGCGCCTGATATGCTCCACCATATGTACTATCTTAGGCGAGTGATTTCTGCTGCTTTGAAAGTACTGGCGCACGCGCCTTTTAAGAAGCTTCGCCTTACCGACGTAGATGATATCGTCATACTCGTCGTGCATAAGATAAACTCCCGGCGCGTCGGGAATTTTTTTTAATTCTTCGTCTATATCAAACATGCTGCCACTATTATAAACATTGTGTGTCAAGCGGGGACAGTCCCTTTGTGTCAAAAGGGGCGAGCCCCTTTTGACACAAAGGGACTGTCCCCATTTGACACACTTTGACACGCTTACAACAACTCCTTCACCGCCGCCTTCACATTATCCACGGTAAACCCGAACTTCTCAAACAGCTGCGCTGCCGGTGCCGACGCCCCAAATGTATCAATAGAGATATTCTTACCGTCAAGACCGGTGTAGCGTCCCCATCCGTAAGAAGAAAGAGCCTCTACCGAAACCCTCTTTCTGCAGTCCCCCGGCAACACGCTTTCCTTATAATCAGCGCTCTGGCGCTCAAAAAGCTCCATACAGGGCATACTTACGACCCTTACGGAAATACCGTCGGACTCAAGCTCCTTAGCCGCATTTACACAAAGATCAACCTCCGAACCGGTACCGATAAGGATCGCATCCGGATCCTTACCCTCTCCGTATATCACATAGGCACCCTTGCTGATGTCTGAGCAGGAATTCTCCTGCTGCGCGAGATTCTGTCTCGTAAGCACAAGCGCAACCGGCTCGTCCTTCGTGCTTATCGCATACTTCCAGGCTGCCGCTGTCTCGCGCCTGTCACACGGTCTTATGACAGACATACCGGGCATAGCGCGCAGCATAGCCAGCTGCTCGATAGGCTCATGAGTAGGACCGTCCTCGCCGACACCGATGCTGTCGTGGGTAAATACATAAGTAACCGGCAATCTCATAAGCGCCGAAAGACGCGCCATCGGCTTCACATAATCCGAAAATACGAAAAATGTAGCGCAATACGCCCTAAGTCCGCCGTGAAGCGCGATTCCGTTACTGATACCCGCCATCGCAGCCTCACGAACGCCGAAGCGGATATTTCTGCCTGAGAAATCATCAGGCGTCATATCTCCGGCATCCTTCATGTATGTCTTGTTAGAAGGAGCAAGATCTGCGGAGCCTCCGATGAGATTGGGAACGGCATCCTTAATGAGATTTAAGATAACTCCCGAAGAAGAACGCGTTGCCTCTGCATTGTCGGGAACGGCATTATACTCCTCAGATTCAAAAAGCTCATCCGGAACAAAGCCTGCCTGATAAGCATCCCATTTTTCCTTTAACTTAGGGAACTCCTTAGCGTAAGCCTCAAAAAGCTCATTCCACTCCTGATGCGCTTCCTTGCTTCTCTCAGTCTTTTCTTTATAGTGCGCATAAACCTCATCCGGCACTTCAAATGCCGTATTTGACGGCCAGCCGAGCTCCTTGCGAAGCGCAGTTACATTCTCA
This sequence comes from uncultured Lachnospiraceae bacterium, assembly GCA_902784165.1. Classification (GTDB taxonomy): domain Bacteria; phylum Bacillota; class Clostridia; order Lachnospirales; family Lachnospiraceae; genus UBA4285. The sequence goes on from CACZTL010000021.1 coordinate 13,971, forward strand.
GCGCCGAGAGGCTCTCCGTGGGCGGACGCGCTTCCCTGCTTTGCGGGACACCCGTAACCGATCTCGGTCTTGATCATGATAAACGAAGGTCTGTCTGTATCGGCCTTTGCCTTATAGATTGCCGCCTCGATCTCCTCCGGATCATTTCCGTTATGCACTGTAAATGTGTGGAAACCGAAAGCCTCCATGCGCTCGGAGATATTTTCCGTAAATACCCCATCTGTGCTTCCTTCTATGCAAATGTTGTTCGAGTCGTAGAGCACGATGAGCTTATCAAGACCAAGCTCACCCGCAAGCGAAAATGCCTCGGAGGAAATACCCTCCATCATGCAGCCGTCACCACCGAGCACATACGTGTAATGATCGACCACGGGAAACTCCGGTCTGTTAAAAACAGACGCCAGATGTCTCTCCGCAAGAGCCATACCTACCGCCATGGACATACCCTGTCCGAGCGGTCCGGTCGTTGCCTCTACTCCTACGGTATGACCGTACTCCGGATGCCCGGGTGTCAGTGAATCAAGCTGCCTGAAGTTCTTTAACTGCTCAATATCCATTCCCTCATACCCGAAAAGATGAAGGAGCGAATAAAGCAGCATCGAGCCGTGCCCTCCTGAGAGAACAAACCGGTCTCTGTTTACCCACTTAGGATCGGCCGGGTCATGCCTCATATGGTTTGCCCATATCTCATACCCGATAGCAGCCGCGCCGAGCGGAAGCCCCGGATGGCCTGACTTGGCCTTCTCGATCGCATCCGCAGAAAGCACCCTTATGGCATTGATCGCCAGATTTTGAATATCGTCTTTATTTTTACTCATTTTATATCTCCGTATTCTTTATATTTCAAGTGTGTCAGACGGGGACAGTGTGTCAGTGGGGGACAGTCCCTTTGTGTCAGTATTGACACAAAGGGACTGTCCCCCGCTGACACACTGTCCCCGTCTGACACACTTGAAATATAAAGAATACGGAGATATAAAATGAGTAAAAATAAAGACGATATTCA
>CACZTL010000022.1 GCA_902784165.1 uncultured Lachnospiraceae bacterium
CTCATTTTATTCAAAACGCTGTCATAGGCGGGTTTCCTTTAATCATAGAAATGTTTGAGGAAGCATTCTGAAAACAAAATTTTTTTTCAGACACAGGGACGCTGCTTTTGTCTTCCTTTTTTTTATTTGTAATAATTCTCCAAGACAAAAGCAACGTCCCCGTGTCTTCCTCGTGTCTTCTAAAAATATCTTAAAAAATTTTTAATTCTAGCCTGAGTGATTTGACACACCGTCCATGTGATGCGATAACCGTAAAAAACAAAAACCCCCTTGAGGGGTTTTTTTACTGTGTGATTATTAATATAATCAATATACTCTAAAAATAATTTTAACCCAAAAGGAGTTTACCTGATGAGGATACTTTATATAAATCATTTTCCGCTTACCGGATCGGGAAGCGGGGTATATACAGCCAATCTTGCCAAAAGTCTTACACGCAGAGGGCATGAAGCGGCGATTATATTTTCAGAAAACCGAAATGATTATGAGCTGTACGAAGGCGTAAGTCATTTTCCGGTTTTTTTTAAGGATAAGGAGACTATCGAGGGGGCTGAGTGTTCTGAATTTAATTTTCCGTGCTTTACCTCACACCCGAGAAGCAAAAGTAAGTTTATTTCATTGACCGATGAAGAGAGGGCGGAATACGAAGAAAGATATTATAAAAAGATAAGCGAAGTGATGGATGGCTTTAAACCTGATATCGTACACGCCCAGCATGTGTGGGTGCTTGCGGGGATTGCGGCAAGATGCTGCGCCGAAAGAAATATTCCTCTGGTAGTAACCTGTCACGGAACCGATCTTATGGGGATAGAGCAGGAGCTGGAAAAGGGAGTGTGTTGGGGAAGGCGTTTTGTAAAGGAAGCTGTAGAGTATGCGTATGAGATAGTGACTATTTCACGTTCAAATGACGATGACATGAAAAAACTCATCCCTGAGGCGCTTCCGAAAGCAGAGCTCATTATGAATGGCGTAGATACGCATGTATTTTACCCTGACGCAGAAGTAAAGAAGAGTGAGGTTTTGGAGTCGCTTGGTGTATCTGATTATGAACATATAGTATGTTATGTAGGACGCCTTGCAGCCATGAAGCGGGTAAATGTATTGCTGAAGGCCGCAAGAATTTATGAGGACGATAATACGGCAACTCTTCTTGCCGGTGACGGTGATATGCGGGATGAGCTTGAGCAGATGTCTCGTGACCTTAAACTCAAAAACACATTTTTTCTCGGGAATCAGCCTCACGAGGTTTTGCACGGCTTATATAATGTTGCGGATTGTTCGGTAATCCAGTCAAAAAAGGAGCCGTTCGGTCTGGTAGCCCTTGAGGCTATGGCTTGCGGCACCCCGGTTGTTGCCTCTGATCAGGGTGGCTTGCCGGAGATAGTGCCCCCTGACAGAGGAATCCTTTTTCCGGTAGATGATCATGAGGCTATGGCGAGGGCGATAAGGAGGATACTTGACGGGGAGGTCTTATTTGACAGACAGAAAACGTCCGCGCAGATAAAAGAAAAATACTCGCAGGATGTAATTATTTCGCGCTTCGAAGAGCTGTATGAGCAGGCTGTTCGGGAGTATAAGTGATTAGCGGCAACTAATGATACATACTGGATTTGATAACCCCCTGTAGGGGTTGTTTTGTTTTACAAAAGTAGTTTAATGAAAGAAGATTTTTATTTAAAAAAAAATATATTTTCTTTATAAGCAATTATTATGAAAGCTAAACGTATTACAAAAAAAATAATAAAAAGAGCAATACTCTTTGTTGTATCGATGTTTATACTATCCATCGTGGTGTTTTTACTGGCGCGTATCGCGCCGGGTGATCCGCTTGTTGCATTTTACGGTGACGGGATCGAAACCATGTCAGAGGCAGAGCTGGCGGCAGCCAGAACAAGACTGGGGTTGGATGATAACCTCTTCATTCAGTATTTCAAGTGGCTCGGGAATGCATTTCAGGGAGATTTCGGGCTGTCGCTTAAGTACAAGCAGTCGGTAGGCAAGGTGGTTATGCCGCTTCTCGGAAACACACTCATACTTGGTGTTATAGCCTATGCGGTTGTCTTTGTGATAGCCATACTGCTTGGAACCGTAGCGGCACTGCACGAGGACGATCTTTTAGATAAGATCATCTGCAAGGTGGGAACCGCTTCGTATTATATCCCTACATTCTGGCTCGGCGTAGTGCTTGTACTTATATTTAGCGTTAATCTGGGATGGTTTCCGAGCTCAGGCGCATATGATGTAGGGAAACAGGCGGATATAGGTAACAGATTGCATCATATGGTGCTTCCGTTGATAGTTATGATAGCCAGCCATTTCTGGTATTACGCATACATGTTCAGAAATAAGCTGCTTGATGAGTTTAGGAAGGATTATGTGCTGCTTGCGAAAGCAAAGGGACTCTCAAGAAGAAAGATAGTGTGGAAGCACTGTTTAAGAAACATAGCGCCCACTATCGTCAGTATTATGGCTATATCGATCCCCCATGTCATATCCGGCACCGTGATGGTTGAGGCGGTGTTTGGATATCCGGGCATAGGAAATCTTGCAGTGGAAAGCGCGAAGTATCACGATTATAACCTTCTTATGGTGACAGTGCTTTTGACAGGAGCGTTCGTATTTATTGCAAGCTTTGCAGCTCAGACCATAAATGAGGAAATAGATCCTCGTATGAAGGTAGCAAAAGAGATAAAGTGGTAGATAAGATGGCAAACTTATATTTTGAAAATTCAGGCGCGGCAAAAGAGCTCTCAGACGACGAAGCCCAGGATGACATCGAATCCGTTGATCTGTTTAAGGTGGTCGGGGCAGGATACAAAACACATGTGCCGCAGGTAAAAAAATTGACGTTGCGTCAGAGGCTTAAGGGATTCCCCATAATCTCACTTATTGTTCTTGCGGCGATAGTTATGGGCTGCATACTGGCGCCGCTGCTTGCTAATCATGACCCCACCGGGTTTTACATAAAAAACAGCAATGAACCCCCGGGCGGAGAGTTTCTGCTGGGCACAGACTCTCTTGGACGTGATCTGTATTCCATGATCTGGTTCGGAGGAAGGGTGTCTATACTTATCGGTATTATGGGGGCTGCCATAGTGGCCGTGATAGGAACTGTTTACGGGAGTATTGCAGGAACTGCGTCGTCAAGACTTGAGTCGGTAATGATGCGTATTACGGAGATGTGCGGAGCTATTCCTTCTATTCTTCTGGTGCTTATTCTTTCTGCAGTTATACCCGGGAGCAATATAGTCACGCTTGCTATAGTCATAGGCGTGACCGGATGGTTCGGGCTGGCGCGAATAGTCCGGAGCGAGGTGCGCCAGATAAGAAACAGCGATTATGTTTTGTATGCAAGAAGTTGCGGCGGACGGTTCATGTATATTTTTAAAACACATTTGCTGCCGAACTTTATACCGGCAATCATGTTTGTTGTAGTTTCGGCGGTAGGCAGCACGATCACTACAGAATCTACCTTAAGCTTCTTTGGCCTCGGATTGCCCGTAGATGTTATCTCTTGGGGTAGCATGTTATCCCTGGCCAATAAAGCGCTTGTCATGAACACCTGGTGGGTGATCATCGTCCCCGGGGCGTTTCTTATAGCAACGCTTACTTGTATCACTAACATCGCAAACTATTACAGAAAGGAGAATAATAAGGCACCAAGCAACTTATGATGAAATTCAACTAAGGAGGACTGTAAAATGAGGAAATTTAAAAATTGGAAGATGTTAACTTCAGCAGCGCTTGTAGGAGCAAGCGCGCTCACTCTTGCGGCCTGCTCAGGAGGTTCAGGCTCCGGCAGCACTACTGCAGCAACAACAACAACGGCGTCTCAGGGTTCAGGCACTACAACGGCAGCAGCTTCGACTCAGAGCTCAGGGGATGCTTCCGATCTTTCTAATACGCTTGTATATGCAGGTGAAGGAACGGATTCGATAAACCCTATACTTGATACTCACGGAGAGCTTACAACTATCGTTTTTGACGGGCTGTTAAAGCTTGACGCAAACGGAAAGCCGGTAGAGGGTCTTGCGGAAAGCTATGAGTTTGACGAAGGTTCAAACAAATACACATTTAAGCTTCGCAGCGGTGTAAAATGGCATGACGGAGAGGAGTTTAATGCTGATGATGTAGTTTATACATATGACACTATCAAAAAAGATGAGACGCTTTCAGCAAGTGCAACAAGTAATTATGAGGATATTTCCGAGATAAAGAAGGTTGACGACAGTACTGTCGAGATAACTTTGAGCGAATATAACGCACCTATGCTTACCTACTTCACGCTCGGCATACTTCCCGAGCACCTCTATAAGGGGCAGGATCTTAGCACAACCGAGTTAAACCAGGCTCCCGTAGGAACCGGTAAGTACAAATTCGTTTCCTGGGATGCAGACGGCGGTATGATTACATTTGAAAAGAATGAGGATTACTACGGCAAAGTTCCTAATATCGACAGGCTTGTTTATAAGACTGTAGGTGATGAGACAACAAAGGCTACTATGATACAGTCCGGAGAAGCGGATCTGGCATGGCTTAACTCTAAGTATGCGTCTACATTTGACGGAAAGAGCGGATTTACCGAGTGGGTGTTCACTACGGCTGATTACCGCGGCGCTTCCATGGATATGCCCTCAGTTTTCTGGAAAGATAATGCTGACTCTATAGGAGTTCTAAACTACGCAATTGATAAAGAATCTATAGTTGAAAATGTGCTTGTAGGCGACGGAGAGTACGCGTACAGCCCGATACAGCGCAATCCGCTGGGAACAAACAAAGAGGCTGACATCTATACATATGATGTAAATAAGTTCCATGAGGAAATGGCGAAGCTCGGATGGACCCAGGGTAGTGACGGAATTTACGAAAGAAACGGACAGAAGTTCCACTTCACTATACAGACTCGTGACTACGAGGAAGAGCGTGTAGATATTGCTAATGTTATGTCAGACATGCTTAAGCAGGTCGGAGTAGACATGGAGGTTGTCCTCGTGCCTAAGTTTGACTGGAAGGCAGGTTATGACGGATTTCTTGCCGGCTATGCAACTGAGTTCGATCCTGACATGATTTATAAGCAGTTTGTAACGGGAGCAAGCGATAACTCAAGAGGCTACTCCAATGCAGAGGTAGACAGGATACTAAAAGAGGCTCGTCATGAAAAAGATGAGGCTAAGCGTAAGCAGCTTTACGGGGAGTTTGAAAAGGTTTATGCAGAAAATCCCAGTATACTCCTTGTTGTTTACTTAGACGGAAACTATGTGGGAACTGATGCTCTCAGCGGTCTTGATACAACGAGAGTCCTGGGTCATCATGCAGTAGGTGTTATGTGGAATATCGAGGATTGGACACTTAACAGGTAATTAGATAAAAATTTTTTGCTTAGTGTGTCAGACGGGGACAGTCCCTTTGTGTCAAAGTGTGTCAAATGGGGATTGTCCCCATTTGACACACTTTGACACAAAGGGACTGTCCCCGTCTGACACACTAAGCTTTTTGAGGATTTACGATGACCAATACAAGTGCTGATGAAGAACTTTTGGAATTTCAAAATATTTCCGTAAGCTTTGATACTCCGCAAGGAGAAGTACAAGCTGTCAGGGATGTAAGCTTATCACTAAAAAAGGGTGAGATACTTTGCGTGGTCGGGGAATCAGGCTGCGGAAAAACCGTGCTTTGCAAGTCGGCAATGAAGCTGCTGCCCAAAAACGCTTCAATTAAGAGCGGAAGGGTAATAGTGTGTGGTGAGGACATCACGGACTTTAAAGAAAAGAAAATGAGAAAACTCAGGGGAAGTGTTTTTTCAATGGTGTTTCAGGATCCTATGACTACACTGAACCCGACGATACCTATCGGTAAGCAGATAACCGAGGCTATAAAAAAGCATGAAAAAATAAGTTCGGATGAAGCAAGAGCCCGTGCTGTTGAAATGCTTGATATGGTAGGAATCAGTGATGCTCAGAAGCGTTTCGGGCTTCAGCCGCATTTTTTCTCCGGCGGCATGCGGCAAAGATGTGTTCTGGCGGTAGCGCTTGCCACTAATCCGAAGATATTGTTTGCAGATGAAGCAACAACGGCTCTTGATGTAACCGTTGAAGAGAAGATACTTAAGCTCCTTCTTGATATACGGGCAAGAACCGGCGTCGGAATAGTATTCATTTCTCATGATTTAGGTGCAGTTGCGCGAATTGCAGACAGAGTTGCCGTAATGTATGCCGGGAAGGTAGTAGAAATCGGAACTGCTGAGGATATTTATTATGATCCGAGGCACCCTTATACCTGGGGGCTTTTGTCATCCTTGCCGGCACTTGCTGCCAAGGATAAAAAACTGAAATCTATACCGGGTATGCCGCCCTCATTACTTGATCCGCCGCCGGGAGATGCATTTGCCGTAAGAAATGAGTATGCACTTGCGATAGACTACGAAGAAATGCCGCCTATGTTTGATATCAGTGAAACGCATAAGGCTGCTACATGGCTGCTTGATAAAAGAGCTCCGAAGGTAGTAAGACCTGAACTTTACGGCAGGAGGTCAAATGATGGCTGAGGTTATCTTAGAGGTTGAAGGGCTTAAACAATATTTTGAGATTAGTGAAGAGCTTACCATAAAGGCGGTAGATGGCGTCTCATTTAAGATACATGACGGCGAGGTGTTCGGTCTTGTCGGTGAGACCGGCTGCGGTAAGTCTACCATAGCAAGGGCTGTATCAGGTATTTATAGGCCGACCGCCGGCAGGATACTTTACCGGGGTCTTGATACGTCTGAACGTAAGGTACACGAAACTATGCGCCGGGAGTGTCAAATGATCTTTCAGGATTCCGGTGCAGCATTAAATCCCCGTATGACAGTTGAAAAGATAATACAGGAGCCTCTAAAATTAAATGGTTTGACCGGGGGCAGCGATGCGGCATCTGATGGGGTTCAGTCGATGCTCCAAAAGGTAGGTATGGATTCCATGTATATGACAAAATATCCTACAGAGCTTTCAGGCGGTCAGAGACAAAGGGTTGCAATCGCGAGGAGTCTGATCATTAACCCGAAGCTGGTTATTGCAGATGAGCCGATAGCATCTCTTGACATATCTATCCAGGCGCAGATAATCAATCTTTTCAGGGAACTTCAGAGCGCAGCCGGTTTTTCGTTTTTGTTTATCGCTCATGATCTTTCAGTGGTAAGATATATAAGCAACCGCACGGGAGTCATGCTTCACGGGAGACTTGTGGAGCTTGCCGAGACAGAGGAGCTTTTTGAGAATCCGGTTCATCCGTATACAAGATCACTTTTGTCAGCTATACATGTACCTGATCCGTTATACGAAAGAAATAAGGTTTTTAGTGAATATGATACCGGGCAGCAGCTCGGTGAAGAGTTTGTTGAGAAATCACCCGGGCATTTTGTGCTTGAGGGGTGACGGTAGTTTATTTTTTTTGGAGAGTTTTACATGAAAGAAAATCTGAAGCGCCTCATCGCGTACTACAAACCGTACAAAAAAGAGTTCTGGCAGGATATGGTATGTGCGATCATTTCGGCGGCCATAGCGCTGGTTATCCCCTTTGTTGTTCGTTTCGTGGTGCAGAATCTCACCGATCTGCCGGAAAGGGATGCAATTACCCGCATAGTGACTGCAGGTATAATACTTGCAGTGCTTGTCATAGTGCAGCTTTTTTGTAATTATTTCATTGCATACGTAGGTCATGTGATGGGAGCAAAGATAGAAACTGATATGCGGCGTGATATATTTGAACACTACCAGAAGCTATCCTTTTCTTTTTTCGACAACCAGAAGACAGGTCAGCTTTTATCGCGGGTGACAGCCGACCTGTTTGACATAACGGAGCTTCTTCACCACGGCCCGGAGAATATAGTCATATGCACTATACGTATTATAGGCGCAGTCGTTATAATGATAGTCATAAATCCGGGGCTTGCGCTGGCAGCCAATATACTCGTGCCGGTTATGATCATATTTGCATACTTTTATAATAAAAAAATGAAAGCAGCCTATGCGCGTAACCGTGTAAAAATAGGCGATGTAAATGCGCAGGTTGAGGATTCGCTGTCCGGGATCCGGGTGGTTAAGTCATTTGCTAATGAGGATGTCGAGAATCATAAGTTTCAGCTCGGGAACAAAGAGTTCTTGAAATCCAAAAAAGCTTCGTATCGATTTATGGGAGGTTACAATGCCGGACTTAAGGCATTTACGGCCATGATGACCGTTATCGTTATGGTAGTCGGCGGAATAATGATAGCTCACGGTAATCTTTCCGTGGCAGATATGCTTGCTTTCCTTCTTTACATAAATGTTCTTGTTGAACCCATACGTCAGCTCGTTGATTTTACGGAGATGTTCCAGACAGGGTATTCGGGATTTGAAAGATTTGTTGAGATCATGAATATAGATCCTGATATTAAGGACCGGGAAGGCGCCGAAGTTCTTGAAAATGTAAACGGCAGCGTTGTATTTGATGATGTGAGCTTTACTTACGGTAAGGAACATGAAAATGTATTCGAACACATTTGCCTGAAGGTTCCGCCGGGAGGCTATTATGCGATCGTTGGACCGTCCGGCATCGGAAAAACGACGCTTGTGAGCCTTATTCCGAGATTTTACGAGATAAACGGCGGAAGTATAAGGATTGACGGAAAGGATATCAGGGATGTGACGCAGAAGAGTCTCAGGAATAATATCGGCGTAGTGCAGCAGGATGTTTATCTGTTTATGGGCACGGTATATGAGAATATTCTTTACGGCAGGCCTGACGCAACTAAAGAAGAGGTCATCGAGGCGGCAAAAAATGCCAACGCGCATGATTTTATTATGGAGCTGCCGGACGGGTATGATACCGATATAGGCCAGAGAGGCGTGAAGCTGTCAGGCGGCCAGAAGCAGAGGATATCCATAGCGCGGGTGTTTTTAAAGAATCCGCCGATACTTATATTTGACGAGGCAACCAGTGCGCTTGATAATGACAGTGAAAAAATAGTACAGGAGTCTATGGACAGACTTGCAAAGAACAGAACAACCTTTGTCATTGCTCACAGGCTTTCTACCGTGAGAAATGCAGAGAAGATACTTGTGATGTCAAAAACAGGTGTAGAACAGGAGGAGCCGGATGAGTTTTTTGCGAGGCAGGAAAGAGTTCCGATCGCTTTTCCGGCAGGGTAAGTGTGTCAAATGGGGACAGTCCCTTTGTGTCAGTTCTGACACAAAGGGACTGTCCCCATTTGACACACTTTTACACAAGCACAAGTCTCGCAAAGATCAGAAGTATTCCGAGAAAGGCAAAGTTAAATGCCGAAAACTTTCCCAGATATCTGAGAGCTTTACCGGGGTTGTGGCTCATATATTCCCTGAATGTGATAAGGCTTGCGAGGGAGGCGATTATCGTTCCGGTGCCGCCGATATTTACACCCATAAGCAGTTCCCGGTAGTTTTCGGTAAACTCGGACAAGAGAATGGCAGACGGGACATTACTTATAACCTGACATGAAAGCGCGCTTACGATGAGCGTGCTTTTTTCAAGCAGTCCGGAAAGCGCGACGCTGACCGCATCGATGCGCGACATATTTCCGGAAAAGATGAAGAAAAAAACAAAGGTCAAAAGCAGAGGATAGTCAACGTCCTTAAGCGCCCTTCTGTCTGCAAATATCAGCACCGCCGGTATGACGATCAGACCTATCCAATACGGAATGCCGCGGAATACGATGGCGATGGCAAGAGCGAAAAGAATTAGATAAAGTATGGTTCTCGGTCTGCTTATGGTAAATTTTTCATCCGGAAGCTGCAAGGGATCAGGCTTTACAAAGATAATGCAGCATACAGTGATCAAGGCGACCGCAAGCAAAAATAAGGGCAGCATGATCAGTACAAACTCACCCGTGGGGATGTTAAATTTCGTGTAAAGATAGAGGTTCTGGGGGTTTCCGAAGGGAGTGAGCATACCGCCTAAGTTAGCCGCTATATTTTGCATGATAAAAACAAAGGCCATGTTTTTTTCCTGCTTCGTAGTCGTAAGAACTATATATCCCAGCGGCAAAAAGGTCAGGAGCGCCATGTCATTTGCGATCAGCATGGAGCCTATAAATGTGATATAAACCAGCGCAAGGGTGCTCATCCGCGCGTTTTTTGTAAGCTCGACAACTTTTCTTGCGAGCATGTAAAAGAAGCTGATATTTTTTAAGGCGCAGACAACTGCAAGAACGCAAAAAAGACAAGTCAGCGTTTTTAGGTCAAAATACCCGAGGTATTTTTCATCCGGCGGGACTATTATTGATGTAATTATCGCAGCCGCAAGGGCTATAAGCATCACTATATTCTTTTTTATGAATTTCATGAGATAAGTCCCCCGCTGTTTTACGATTGATTCATAATTGTTATATTATCATCTTGCGTGGGTGTGTCAAGAGGGGACGTGTGTCAGTAGAACCGTCCCCTTTGACACACTTTTAAAATACAATATTGACAAAACAGTAAAACAACAGTAAAAGAAATTTAGACAGTAAAACGACAGTAAAACAACAGTAAAATATTTAACGGGAGAGTATAAAGTGTCTAATCCGTATACCTTTTGGTATAATGATGGTGTGCATCTGATAGCTTTGCTGTCATTGTAGTGTGTCGAACGGAACGCTGCTTTGCTGAAAGTAGTTCCCTTTTTCACTATTGATATAGTTTTTATACTTTGATAAAATGTGCTTTAACAACGGGGCAAGCTTTTATACGGAGCAACGCCCTTATTCATGGTTAAGGTGATAAAGTAACGAAATACAGGTGGTGATTTTTTGTTTTGCTATTGAAGCGAACTCCCCCATCTTGACACATTATCCCCCGGTAGGGGTTTATAATTCATATTACGTCTATATAATTACTACAAGCGTGCGTTCTGCACAAAAAAGTTCATGCAATAAAAATAATTGGAGTATGAGAGGAGCAAATATCATGAAATCCCAGGCACAGATAAATGCACAGTGGTCAGGCAGCGCAAGGATCTACGATGACATAATTCAGGATGAGCTGGCAAGCTTTAGGGTAGAAGGCTGGACTAAGCTTATAAGAGCGCAGGTGGATTTTAAGCCCGGCATGAAATGTCTTGATACGGGCTGCGGTCCCGGCTTTTTTTCCGTAATCCTAAGTAAGGCAGGATTTGATGTAACGGCTATAGATGGCGCTGAAAAAATGAGAGAAAAGGCAGACAAAAATTTTAAAAAATACGATGTAGATGTTGAGCTGTTTGATATGGATGCTCATTATTTAGCGTTTGAGGACGATACCTTTGATCTTGTAGTAAGCAGGAATGTAACGCATGCTTTAAGAGATTACAGACGTGTTTATTCCGAGTGGAGAAGAGTACTTAAGCCCGGAGGCGTGCTTCTTATATTTGATGCTAACTGGCACCTCGCCTGGAGCGATCCGGATATGCGTGAAGAATCCAGAAAGCGGTATAAAGAATGCATTGATAAATACGGCTCGGATTACAACGGCAATACGTTCTATGATGATGATATATTTGACAAGATACACAAGGATGTGGAAGAGCATCAGCTAGCCGGCATAACACGTCCTGATTTTGATTTCGGTGTCATGAAGGGCGTGGGCTTTGATGAAATAAGCATAGACAGGGATATAACTAAAGAATTGTGGGATGATAAAGAAAAGCTTATATTCGGCAATACACCTATGTTTATGATAAGAGGCGTTAAAGGTCCCGAGCATCTTATAGAGGTTTGTATGGCCGGGTGCTGCAAAAGAAACGGCGCAGAGAAAATACTAAAAGCCATAAAGAATAAGCTGGGTATTGAACCGGGAAAAAACACAACCGCGGACGGTAATATAAAAGCAGTAGAATCCGGATGTCTGTGGCTTTGTAAGCAGCCGGCTGTTATATCAGTGGATGGGAAGCTGTATACGGATATGAATCAGGAGACGGCTGTCGATGTAGTTGAAGGACTTGCTGCACATCAACAAAACACTCAATAATAATTATAGTATCACATAGAAAATCGACTCTGACCTTCTGTAATAAGATATTCAGGGTAAAGGATAAAAAATTGATACATATAGATATTATTGAAAAATACTGGGATGAGCGTTCATCAACATTTGATGAGGATCATGCCACCGAGGATACAGAGCTTTGGCGAAGTGAGCTTCAAAGACTCTGCAATGCAAGAAAGGGGCTTAAGGTTCTTGATATAGGTACCGGTACCGGATTTTTGGCTATTATGCTCGCAGAGCTTGGTCACGATGTAACAGGTATAGATATTTCGGAAGAGATGATGGAGCTTGGTAAAGGCCACGCGCGGGAGAAAGGAGTGTATGTAGAATTTGTCAAGGGTGAAGGTGAGAGTATGCCCTTTGAGGATGATACATTTGACGTAATAGTAAACTGCAAGGAAACCTATATAAAATATCTTGAGGAGGCCGGCTATGATAATCCTATGGTCTTAGACATGGATCCAGGTCTTACCGTAAAAAAGGAAGGCAAAAACGGAAAACCCATGCAGCCCTGGGAATGTGTATACGGAGAAAAACCAATGTAATCAGGAAACAGATGAGTTAAGGAGTACCAACAATAAAGGAGAATAAAAATGAGCATGGATGATAAAGCGATAAAAAAGGAAATAGCAGAATATTGGGATTCCCGGGGCGGCGTATATGACACCCAGCCCGGACATGGTCTTAAGTCAAAAGAGGAAAAGGACGAGTGGTTAAAGTTTTTAAAAAGCGTTATGCCGGGAGATGCACAAAAAGTCCTTGACGTAGGCGGCGGAACCGGATTTCTCACATTGCTTCTGGCAGAGCTCGGATATAATGTAAAAAGCATAGATCTGTCAGAAGGTATGCAGGCGGATGCAAAAAGAAAAGCTATCGAGGGCAACCTGACTGACAGGATAGAATTTGCTATAGCTGACGCCGAAAAAACCGGAGAGCCTGATGACTCATTTGATGTGGTGGTAAACAGACATCTCCTCTGGACGCTGCCTCACCCTTCAGAGGCCGTTGATGAGTGGCTTCGGGTTGTTAAACCCGGAGGTAAGGTTATCGTTATAGATGGTGACTGGAAGAAGCATCAGCGTGAGCTTGAGAATATGTCTGAAGAAGAAAAGACTGCCCACGAGCGCAAGAGAATAGGGTGGGAAGAGAAGATGAAGGCCGAGAACAAAAAGGTCTATTCCGATGAGCTTAAAGAAAGCCTTCCTTTAAATGACGGAACCAGGGCTCCTATTGAGTTTCTTGAGAAGGAGGGCAGAAAGCTTGAGATAGTGACGCTTGACGGTGTAGAAGCTGCCGAGCGTGAATCTCTGGAGAAGCTGGGTATAGATAAAGAAGAGGCCGGTCACGGCATGGGAAGGTGCGCATATATATTTACAAAAGAGTGATTTTTACGATTCAGTATTAAAAACAATAGCCGCTAAATGGGAAAATGTGTTAGAATGATTTGTGATGATATTCTCGCAGTCCGCCCTTAAACCGGCAAAATGATCATAAAACAAAATTACAGGAGGTTTTTCGATATGGGAACAACAGATGAAAAAGAAGTAGATCACGCGCATGTCCACAGCCACGAGCATAGTCATCCGCATGAGCACGCAGACGGAACAATACACGATCATGAACATAGCCATACCCACAGCCATGAGCACGTACATGACAAGAAAGATGACTGCGGGTGTCATACCCATACTCATTCCGATGATGAGCTTGAAAAGCATGATCACTGATCACACACAGTAATAATGACATATAAAAAACTCCTTAATCTGAAAAACAGATCAGTTAAGGAGTTTTTTTCTTTATTTTTTTTGTTTTGTTTGTCTTTTTTGCATTTATTATGAACATAGGCAGATATCCGTAGAATTTGATCTGCTCCCTGCTCCATAGGATTTTCCATGAATCAAGATCTACACTGATATCCATCCTGACATTTGACAACACACGGAAATCCCAGTCCGGTCTTTTTACATTTGCAAGCATGGAACGAACTGCAAGCTCGCGTCCGAGATTATAATCTCCATAGTAATAATCGTCAACCGGCATTTTGTTTTTTATTCTGTGTTTTATCTTTCTCTCCATCACTTCCTGATCATAAAACTCTGCTCCCCAGTTACTGTCAAATATGAGCAGTCTTCCTCCGGGTCTTAAGATCCTGACCCACTCACGGTAAGCCTCTGCAGGATTGTAAAGTGTCCATAATGAATTTCTTGCCACTACAAAGTCAAAGCTTTCGTCCGGATAAGGGAGTCGGTGACAGTCTCCCTGAGTGAATTTTGCAAATGCTCCGCTTTGCGCTGCGTTCGCTTTAGCTCCTTCAAGCATGGCTGCGCATTCATCCACTCCGGTTATATCCCTTCCGTCTTCTGAAAGGACAATGCTTAAAAAACCGGGACCGCAGCAGGGCTCCAGGATCCTGATTCCCGGTTTTGACGCAATGATGCCGTCTATATATCTTTTCCAAATGCGTCCCACGTTTGTCAGTTCATCTTTTACCTGCGAAGTATAGCCTTCGGCAGATAAATTCCATCTTTTTTGAATAAGTGTTTTTAATTGCATGGTCGATAATCCTCATATCCCCCCTTTGTCTAAATCAGTCAGCATTTTATAAATGCCGTGTTTGAGCGCAGAAACAAAAGATCATTATATCAAAAATACAATTCAGGTCATTATATTTAATGTTATTCAATAATAAAACCCCCTTGGGGGATTCTTTTGCCTGACATTTTCAGGATTTTTTAAAATGTAATGACCGGCGAGTCAGACACCGCATTTTTTTGTATAAAAAATAATAAATTTATCCCGGGGATGGGGTTATTTTAAAAAGTATTGAAGATATATAATCCCCCCATGGATGTATGATAATTGATATGTATGAAAGATGAAACGAAAAAAGAAACAAAAACAGGAGGATAGTAGTTCATGAAATTCAAGGAAAGAAAAGGATTGTTATCGAAGATCACTTCTATAGCAATCATAGGAGCAGCAGGAGTTTCTCTTGCAGCATGCGGAGGCTCATCGGGCGGCAGTGAAAGCACGACCACTACAACGGCTTCGTCAGGGGGAAGCACGGAAAGCACAACCACGGCGGCTGCAACAACTACGGCTTCTTCATCGGGCAGCAGTACAGCAAAGGATTCCCTGATTATAGGCACGCCGAATGATACAGAGGGAAATATCAACGCCCATTTGACAAAAGGCTATGGAATGGAAATACAAAATCTGGTTTTTGAGCCTCTTGTAGTAAATGAGCCGGGCAAGGGGATTCAACCCTGTCTTGCGGAATCATGGGATGTATCGGATGATGGTAAAGAATATACTTTTCATCTTCGCAAGGACATAACATTTACAGATGGCGAACCCTTAAATGCAGAAGCAGTAAAGGCTAACTTTGACGCAATATTGGATAATAAGGATGCTCTTGCCTGGATAGCTTCTTTAACTAACTATGAAGACTGTGTAGTTGTTGATGACAGTACTGTGAAGATTGTTTTAAACGCACCGTATTACCCTCTCCTTGAAGAACTGGCCATGATTAGACCTTTTCGAATGATGAGTCCCAAGTCCTTTATAGACGGAAAGACAAAGGATGGCGTTTTATATTATGCGGGCACAGGTCCTTACGTATGGGATGAAGATGGATTTAAGGAAGCTCAGCAATCTGTTATAAAGGCAAATGAGGATTACTGGGGAGGCGCACCTTCCATCAAGACAGTAACATTTAAGGTCATGCCATCCGGTCAGACGACGCTTCAGGCATTTTATAACGGAGAAATAGACTTCCTTTACGGTTCATACGAAACAAATCTGATTGATACAGATGCGATCAAGGAAATTGAAAAAGACCCCAAGTATCAGGTTCAGTATTCTGATCCAATATCCACAAATTTCCTGCTTACATCTTCAAAACCCGATAAGGCTACATCGGACAAAAATGTAAGACTTGCGGTTTCTTATGCTATTAACAGGGACGAAATGGCAGAAAGTTTATGCTCCGGACTTGATATTCCTTCGTATGCTCTCTTCTCGGATAAGCTTGAGTACTGTGATGTAGATCTTGAGAAGCATGAGTATAGTGTTGATAAGGCAAAATCCCTTCTTGAAGAAGCAGGATATACTATGGGAAGCAATGGAATATATGAAAAGGACGGACAGCCTCTTAAAATGAAGATAGCTTTTAAAGGTTCCAGCGCCACAAATAAGACAGCTTGTGAGTATATTCAGTCAAACATGAAACAGGCAGGAATAGAACTGGAACTGGTGCCTTGTGATTCAAGTGATTACTCCAAAGTCCGGGGATCGGGAGATTATGAGCTATGCTTAGATAACACGTGGGGTTCGGAATATGATCCTCATTGTACCATAGCGGCGTTTAAAAAAGGAAATTCTTATGGCGCAGCAGTAGACAGCCATCCGTTTTATGATGAACTATTTAATAAATTCCAAAGCGCCGTAAATGAAACAGATATGTCAAAGCGTAAAGAATACTGGAAAGATTTCTTAACACAAATGCACGATGAATGTGTGGCGATTCCTTTAAAGAGTCCGTCATTATGTCTGATCACAACTGCTGATCTGCAGGGACTTCATTTCGGTATCAGCCAGTATGGTCTTGAGATCCAGGATTACCACTATTGATAAGTCAGGTTTTATAAATAATAAAAAGGGCTGTGAATATAATGATTCGCAGCCCGTTTATTATGAAATTCTTATGCAGGGAGACGATATGAAAGCTTATATTGCAAAAAGATTATTATTTTTAATACCTATGCTTTTAATAGTATCTTTCTTAGCCTTTTCTCTTGTTAATCTTACCAGCAAAGATCCCGCAGCGGATATATTAAGATCACAGGGATATCCGGAATTTACTCAGGAGATGATAGAACAGGTCAAAGTGGAATACGGTCTGGACAAACCGTTTCTTGTACGGTATTTTACATGGCTTGGAGATGCGATCCGTTTTGATCTGGGCAAATCTTATGTCAAAGGTCAGTCTGTCAGCGCCATGATCTTTACGGCGCTGGGTTATACCATGCAGCTTGTGGGAACAACACTGATCACGGTGATGTTGTTTGCCCTGTTTTTCGGCATACTGTGTACGATTTTTGAAGGGAAGGCCCTGGATATCACCGTCAGGATAGTTCTTTATATCGTGGCGGCGATGCCGGCTTTTTGGATAGCCACTCACGCTATATGGTTTTTTTCCAATACATTGCACTGGCTTCCGACCAGCGGCGTCGGAAGTCCGGCGCATTTCGTAATGCCTACATTAGTACTGTCCATCGGATACTTTACATTCTATTTCCGCATGATACGAAATTCCATGCTGGAAAATGTAAATGAAAATTATGTCCTTTTCCTTCGAAGCTCCGGCGTTAAGGAAAGGAGTATCATGAAGCATGTGCTTCGTAACTCACTGCAGACAGCAGTCGCAGCCTTTTGTATGGCTATACCCGGAATGATGGCCGGTTCTGTCATCATTGAAAATGTATTTGCGTGGCCGGGTATAGGAAGGGTTTGTGTAAGCGCCATCTTTTCAAGGGATATGCCCGTTATCCTGGGATATATATTGTTTATCGCAGTAATGTACTGTTTCTTCAATATTTTTTCTGATATCCTGAATGCAGCGTTAAATCCCAGACTGAGGAGGAATTAAGATATGGTAATGTTTAAAAAACTGCTTTATAACCCCCAGTCCGTTATAACGGCGATAATAATACTGACCATAATCGTTCTCGGGATACTGGCTCCGGTAATAGCCCCTCACGATCCCACGGAAACAAATGTAGCAATGAAGTATGCTTCCCCGTCATGGGAATACCCCCTCGGAACGGATTACCTTGGAAGGTGTACGTTGTCCAGGCTTTTACATGGTATCTTTCCCAGTGTGATACTTGTTATGCTGACGGTGTTCTGTGTAATAGGAATAGGAACGTTTATCGGGATAATATCAGCATATTATGGGGGATGGTTAAATGAAATCCTTATGCGTATATGTGATATTTTACTGTCCTTTCCTACAGAGGTTATGATACTTGCGTTTGTCGGAATAATGGGGCTGGGGCTTACGCCTATGCTGATTGCTATTATTCTGCTGAAATGGCCGTGGTATGCAGTGGTCATACGTAATGCCGCATTGAAATACAAAGAAAAAAATTATATTTATTTTTCAAAGGCGTCGGGGATGAAGGGTCCTGCCGTTATCCTTCGGCACGTCCTTCCCATGACACTGCCGGATATCATTCTGCTGGCTTCGTCAAATGTTTCATCTACCATTCTTCTTTTGTCCGGCTTTTCTTTCCTGGGTCTGGGAATACAGCCGCCGAACCCGGAATGGGGAAATATGCTTTCGGAGGCGAGAAATGTAATCCTAAGTCATCCTACACAGATGCTGCCGCCGGGAATAGCGATCATGGCTGTATGCCTTAGCTTCTCGCTTTTCGGCGATGCAGTCCGAGATGCCATGGATGCCAAACATATTAGTAAAGGAATATTTAAGTCTAAGGGAGGATATGCTCTTGGGTGCGTTACTGGAAGTGTCGGATTTGGGCGTTTCGGTAAAAACAGACGGTCATTATCTGATAAATAATGTTTCATTTAAACTTGATAAAGGCGAGTGTTTAGGAATAGTGGGAGAAAGCGGAAGCGGTAAATCTACAGTCATCAAGGGGATTTTACGTCTTCACAACAGTAAAGCCATTGGTTATGACGGAGAGGTTCTCTACAAAGGGGAGAACCTTTTTTCCAAAACGCCCAAAGAAATGAATGAAGTCCGCGGGAAAGAAATGTTTATGGTCTTTCAGGATGGTATGTCGGCATTTGATCCTTCTGCAAGGATGGGGAGCGTGTGCGCCGAGATAGTGAGGACGCATTTGCCTGTTACAAAATCTGAGGCCAGAGAGATGATTTGTGAAAGCATGACTCGGGTATCCTTAAAAGATCCGGAAAAAATCCTTGACCTGTATCCATTCCAGCTTTCCGGGGGTATGCTTCAGCGTATGATGATTAGCCTTGTGCTTGTGCTGAATCCGTCGGTGGTTATGGCAGACGAGCCCACAAGCGCACTGGATGCCATTACACAGCGAAAAGTTCTGGATGATTTTATAAAGCTGAAAAATGAACATGATTCTGCGATGATCTTTATATCCCATGATCTGGGAATAGTAAAAAAGCTTTGCGACAGGGTTATGGTCATGAAATCCGGGGAGGTTGTTGAAACAGGGACAGCTATGGAGGTTTTTGAGGATCCGAAACATGAGTATACCAAATATCTGATAGATACCAGAGTAAGGCTATCCAAAAACTTCAAGGTTCTTATGGAAGGCTTGTGCAGGGAGAAGGCTTCATGATCGAGATATGCAATGTAACAAAATATTATAAGGAGCCCGGTTTGTTTTCCGGGAAGAAAAAAAAGGTTCTGGACGATGTAAACCTTAACCTGGATGACACGGAAAATACTGTAATAATCGGGGAAAGCGGAAGCGGAAAGTCAACTCTCGGGAGGCTGATACTGGGGATTGAAAAACCTAATTCGGGTACCATCACCCTTGATGGTCAGAGTCTGTTAAAGCCGTCGGTGAGACAGGGGAAGATAAGCGCTGTTTTTCAGGATTATACGTCCTCTATAAACCCGAATATATCTGTATACAAGGCCATAAAAGAGCCTATGATCATGATGCACAGATCCTTTTCCGAGGAAGAAGCGGAAGAGCTTCTGGTGAAAGTTGGGCTGGATGGTTCATACCTGGGCAGGTTTCCTCATGAGCTGTCAGGTGGACAGGCTCAGCGTGTAGCTATTGCCAGGGCATTATCCACTAATCCTCACTATGTCCTGCTGGATGAGGCCGTATCATCTCTTGATGTGAGCATACAGGTTCAGATACTGGATCTGTTTTTGAAGCTCTCTGAAGAGTGCAATGTAAATTATCTGTTGATAACCCACGATATACAGATAGCATGTTATCTTTGCAGCCGCCTCGTTATATTTAACAGCGGCAAGGTGGTTGAAGAAATAGACAGGGCAAATGTTTCGTGTCTGAAAAATGAGTACAGCAGGAATCTGTTGGATTCCATCATAACCATATAGAACCGTAGAGGAATAAGCCATGTCGAAAAGATAAAAAGCATGACTATGAGAATAAAGATAAGAATGAGTATATAAAAAGACGGAGACCGTGTATGAAGCGAAAAAACAGCCTTTTTACGCCTCATATCACAGTCGGTCAGGGAACAAAAAAATTTTTGAAAAGAAAGGAGTTTATTATGGAAAACATATCAGATGATAAAAAAATGAAAAAAGAAATCGCAGGGTACTGGGATAAAGGGGGCAAGGAATACGATTCCTACCCCGGACACGGTATGAAGGGTGATGACGAAAAGGAAGAGTGGCTGAAGTTTTTAAAGCAGATAGTTCCTGAAGGAACAAAAAATATTCTGGATGTAGGCTGCGGCACGGGATTTCTCACCCTGCTTTTTGCAGAAATGGGATACAATGTAAAAGGCGTGGATCTGTCCGAAGGAATGCAGGCTGAGGCAATACGCAAGGTAAAGGAAGGCGGTTTTGAATCACAGGTTAAGTTTGCCATAGGTGATGCTGAAAATCTTGAAGGTGAGGAAAGCGATACGTATGATCTTGTGATAAACAGACATCTCCTGTGGACGCTTCCTCATCCTTATGAAGCTGTTGATGAATGGTTGAGAGTAACGAAGCCGGGGGGTTGTGTAATAGTTATAGACGGCGATTGGGGACTTAGCAGGTCGCAGTGGGAGGAACAGGAAGAAAATTCCGAAAAAAAAGAAGAGGATGACAGTGACTATTCTGAAGAATTAAAAGAAAAACTGCCCCTTTACAACGGGGAACACAGGCCCTGGGAATTTATAGATCGCGAAGGGTATGAGATAGAGATTGTGGAGGTTACGGGTCCCGATACTCTTGAAAGACGAAAATACGCTGACGATGCCTGGATAGGCAATACGGATTACCGGCGTGAGGCCTATATAATCAAAAAGCCTGTATAAAAGCAAGAGCGGTACATGAAAATGTCTAAACGGCAAGAAATTATTTAAAAAGACGAGGTGGACAAATGGAGAAAAATGCAGTAATCACAGATCAAAAAGAAAAAAGAGAAAACACACAGGATTATTGGAATAATTCGGCTCCGGGCTATAGTGAAACGATAAAAAAGGAGCTTGAACGCGACGAAAAAACTATCTGGACAGAGATCATCATGGAAAATGCCCCTGAAATACCGGAGGGCGGCAGGCTTAAGATACTTGATATCGGCTGCGGTCCCGGTTTCTTTTCAATAATCATGGCTAAGCAGGGTCATGATGTGACCGGGGTAGATGTTACCCCAAATATGCTTGAGGAAGCAAGGGCGAATGCAGCAGCGCAGGGGGTAAGCCCGGAATTCAGGCAGATGGACAGCCATGAGCCGGATTTTGCCGATAACACATTTGACCTGATAATCAGCCGTAATGTTACCTGGACGCTGTATGCCCCGGAAAAGGCGTATGCAGAATGGAAAAGGATACTAAAACCCGGCGGCCGTCTCCTTTTATTTGACGGTAACTGGTATATCCATATGTTTGATAAGGAAAGTTATGACAGACTTTTTGCCGATGTAAGAAAATACAGGGAGGAGCATGGGGATATACCACTGCGTTCCACAATCTTTCAGTTTGAGGATTACTGGAGAGAGCTTCCCATGATA